>CAXDNN010000090.1:0-8417 GCA_963990675.1 uncultured Synechococcus sp. | reverse complement strand
TTTCAAGCAGAAGACGGCATACGAGATTCGCCTTAGTCTCGTGGGCTCGGAGATGTGTATAAGAGACAGCAACACATTGTTGGATCAGCTGCTTGATTTCCTCTTTTCACCCAAGGCAGGATTACTACGCAATCAATTGGTTGAAGCAACGGTTGATCGCCTTGATGCGTTGGGCTGGTCAACGATGCAACGTTTGGGACAACGGCTCCCGAGAAGACTTCAACCTGTTGGGATGACAGCAATGCACAGCAATGGATCCATTGATCCCTTCATGCAAATGGAACCAGTTCGTGAACTCATTGCTGTCTTGCAATCCTTGCCGGGATTCACACCCGATCTCGTGCTCAAGCGCATGCCAAGAGTGTTGAAAGAACCCGATGTGCGACGGATGGGTTTCAAAGTCGCCCAAGGTTTGGCCGAACGCGGAGTTGTCCGCTTGGTCCGGGTCGCAGCGGGAGTAGCCACCTAAGTTCCAGGCAATTCCTAAGGTCGGATGTCCTCAACCCAAACGTTGCGACGCACATTGCTCGCATGGTCAACTGGGCTGAGCCTCAGCCTTTTCACTGTTGGGACCCCCAGCCTTGCAGCAACGGATGTTGCTCTTGTTAGTGGTGGTTTTCGTCGTTCGATCCCCGTGAAGGAGTTCGAACATCTAGCCGATACGGGCGAAGCCATCGGACTGCTGGGCAATCTCCTCGAATTCTCGAAACAGGATCCGAAAGAGATTTCGAAGTTGCTGAATCAAGAATTGTCCGTCCCTCTCGTGCTCACCAGCCGTCTAATCAACACACGCATTGGTGAAGCCATCATTCGCCGTGTCGCTCGGATCATCTATCCGATTTACACACCAGAAGCAGAGGTGAGTGTTCCAGCCATTCGTGCAGGCATCATCCATGGCCTTCATCGATCGGATGGCCTAACCGCCGTTGGATTCCTCAAGGCCTATCCAAATCAAGTCATGGCAATCAATCTTCCTGCGCTCTTCGCAGTAATTGAAAAAACAGAATCGATTGCCAGCTTGGTGAAATTCTTCGACGATTCCCCGCTCGACGGACTCAAAGACCCCAACTCATGACCCCGTGTTGACGAGCGCCTCGTAGATTCCAGGTCACCTGTCCACCCGTTGGTGTCCTTGTTCCAGAACCTTCGTCGGCGTTTCACAGCCAATCCTGTGATGCAGGACTGGCCTGGTCTGATCGAGGCCTATAGAGAATGGCTGCCCGTCAGCGCCAAAACACCCGTCATCACGCTGCATGAAGGGGCAACGCCCTTAATTCCTGTTCCCACCATTGCCGAGCGCATTGGAAAGGGCGTGCGGGTCTTCGTGAAGTACGACGGTCTGAACCCCACAGGATCGTTCAAAGATCGCGGAATGACGATGGCGATCAGCAAAGCTAAAGAGGCTGGCTGTGAAGCTGTTATTTGCGCCAGTACAGGCAATACCAGTGCCGCAGCTGCGGCCTACGCCCGCAGGGGCGGAATGAGGGCCTTCGTTTTGATCCCTGATGGGTACGTTGCCCAAGGAAAGCTGGCACAGGCCCTGGTGTACGGAGCCGAAGTGCTCGCCATCAGAGGCAATTTCGATCGTGCCCTCGACATCGTCCGAGAGGCAGCCGATCAGTTTCCAGTGACCTTGGTGAACTCGGTGAACCCTTACCGACTTCAAGGACAAAAAACCGCTGCTTTCGAAATTGTTGATGCCCTCGGCGAGGCCCCGGACTGGCTGTGCATTCCGATGGGCAACGCCGGAAATATCACCGCGTACTGGATGGGGTTCCAGGAGTACCACCAGGCTGGTCACAGCGGCAGCTTGCCTCGCATGATGGGGTTCCAGGCCAGTGGGTCAGCCCCCCTCGTTCACGACACCACCGTGAGTGATCCCAACACCATCGCCACCGCCATTCGGATTGGTAATCCGGTCAATCGCGCCAAAGCGATGGCTGTACGTGAAGCAAGTGATGGCGCATTTCTCGACGTCACGGATGAGGAAATCATCGAGGCCTACAAGCTCTTGGGTGGTGGAGAAGGAATCTTCTGCGAACCGGCCAGTGCAGCGTCTGTGGCCGGCCTACTCAAGCGGAAAGATGAGGTTCCTGCCGGAGCAACCGTGGTGTGCGTCCTCACGGGAAATGGCCTGAAAGACCCTGATTGCGCCATCAACAACAACGACGCCGCCTTCCACACGGATCTCAATCCAGACCTCGAAACGGTGGCCAAAGTGATGGGCTTCTAGACCTCAACGCCTCCTGAACCGCAAACCCCTATCCAGGGGTTTTTTTGTGGCTTTTCAACAAAGACAACCCACAAAGCGGCTGCGGAAAACAAACAAAAACTCACCCAACAGACTGTGGAAATCCCCACCAAAACCGAAAACCCATCACAACATCAACCTTCCACCTCCTGTGAAGAAGTGGAAAACAACAATTTTTCCCACAAAGGGAAATTTTTTATCCCAAGGCAATGAAGCCTATGGAATCAGTGTCTATCTGAAAGACAGCCTGTTTTCCCCAATTCCCCAGGCCCTACTACGACTGTTGTTAATTTCTTTTTTTAAATCCTTTAAAGAACAACAGCCGAAAAGGGATGAACAAAACACGCCCATTGCGCTTCGAGCACCGCTGTGAAAACTTGGGTCACTCCCCCAGCGCATTCGAGCCCGCAGCACGATGAAAGTGGTCTGTTCCCAATCGGAACTGAATGCAGCCCTTCAGCTGGTCAGTCGAGCCGTTGCCACGCGACCGACGCATCCGGTGCTCGCGAACGTGTTGCTCACCGCTGACGCGGGTACCAACCGCCTGAGCCTGACGGGTTTTGATTTGAATTTGGGAATTCAGACCTCCCTCGCTGCAAGTGTCGAGACCAGCGGAGCGATCACACTCCCAGCGCGGTTACTGGGCGAAATCGTTTCACGATTGGCCAGTGACTCACCGATCACCCTCGCAACGGAGGAGGCTGGTGAACAAGTGCAGCTCACCAGCCTCAGTGGCAGTTATCAAATGCGGGGTCTTCCTGCGGACGACTACCCCGAGTTGCCGATGGTGGAAAGCGGGATGACCTTGAAACTTCAACCGGCTGGATTGGTTCAAGCCCTGAAAGGCACTTTGTTCGCCAGCAGTGCTGATGAAGCGAAACAACTGCTCACAGGCGTGCATTTGCGTTTTAACGCCAAGGCTCTCGAGGCCGCGGCAACGGATGGTCACCGCCTTGCGGTTCTCCAAGTTGAGGACGCTTTGCAGGATGCCGCTGCCGTCAGCGACGATGCCGCTGACGGTTTTGCGGTGACCTTGCCGGCCCGATCCTTGCGGGAAGTGGAGCGGTTGATGGCCGGATGGCGTTCCGAGGATCCGGTGAGCTTGTTCTGTGATCGCGGACAGGTGGTGTTCCTCGCCGCAGATCAAATGGTCACCAGTCGCACGTTGGAGGGAACGTATCCCAATTACGGCCAGCTCATCCCTGATGGGTTTAATCGCACCTTGGCCTTGGATCGTCGGGGTTTAATCGCTGCACTTGAACGAATTGCTGTCTTGGCCGATCAGCACAACAACGTGGTGAAATTCACCAGTCAGCCTGATGAAGGCGTTGTACAGATCAGTGCCGATGCCCAAGATGTGGGAAGCGGATCCGAATCGCTTGCAGCCAGCTTGACCGGTGATGCCATTCAAATCGCCTTCAATGTGCGCTACTTGCTGGACGGTTTAAAAGCGATGGGATCCGATCGTGTTGTTCTCCATTGCAATGCACCCACGACGCCAGCAGTTCTGAAGCCGGAAGGGGATGAAGAGGCGTTTACTTATCTCGTGATGCCGGTCCAGATCCGTTCCTGAGGTGGCTCTACCCAATCCGCTGTTGCTCAGCGATTTGCTGAATCACACGGTTCGTTGTGAGCTTGGTTTGGACCATGGTCCTGGATTGATGGCATGGATGCATCCGCCGGTGCATCGCTTGTTGGGCTGGGTGAGCCGACCATCCGCTTTACGCATGTCTAGGGATGTTTGGCGATTGGATCAGTGCTGTGGAATCACGGATCAACAAGTGTTTGTGCGGGGTGAGCCCGCAGTTGCAGATCAAGCCACCTTGGATCGTTTGCCAACTCTGATGAATGCAGATTTGGTTGATCGAGAGGGAGAACGCATTGGTTTCTTGGCTGACCTCGCGTTCGACCCATCCACCGGAACGATTGTTCATTACTTGGTGTCGCGCAGTGACCCCCGACTTCCTGGAAGTTCTCGTTGGCAATTGGTTCCAGATCGGATCACAGACCAACGCCCAGGTCAGGTGATGACGGCTCTACGCAGTTTGGATGACCTTCCGTTGATGCGCGCCAGTGTCCGTCAGGACCTCTTGCAACGGACCCAGCGTTGGCGAGAGCAATTACGCGAGATGGGTGATCGTGCCGGGGATCGCCTCGAGGGTTGGTTGGATGAACCTTCTTGGGATGAGCTTGAACCGGAGCAACCGATCGATTCTGATGAATTGGATGAAGCGGCTCCGGTCACTGAGGTCTGGGACGACGACACTTGGCCTCAGTCGTCGCCTCAACGTCGTGTCAATCGCGATGAAGATCCCTGGGTGTGACGGTCGGTCGGCAACACTGGGGACAGGAGTTTTGCGGTCTTTGGTGTCTTCCTCTTCGTATGACGTCTCCGCTGCCCTGAAGCAAGAGGGCTTGAAGTCCACGGACTGGGATGAAATTTGCCGCCGACTCGGTCGGGAGCCCAATCGAGCCGAGTTGGGGATGTTTGGAGTGATGTGGTCTGAGCATTGCTGTTATCGGAATTCACGCCCATTGCTCAGTGGTTTCCCCACCGAGGGGCCGCGCATCTTGGTGGGTCCGGGGGAGAACGCAGGCGTTGTCGATCTTGGAGACGGTCATCGACTTGCTTTCAAAATCGAAAGCCACAACCACCCGTCTGCGGTAGAGCCATTTCAGGGCGCGGCGACTGGGGTTGGCGGAATTTTGCGCGATATTTTCACGATGGGTGCAAGGCCGATTGCGTTGCTGAACGCCTTGCGTTTTGGGCCATTGGACGACAGCGCCAACGTTGGCTTGATGGAAGGGGTGGTGGCGGGCATTGCCCATTACGGCAATTGCGTGGGTGTTCCCACCGTGGGTGGAGAAGTTGCCTTTGATCCCTCCTATTCGGGGAACCCATTGGTGAACGCCATGGCCCTGGGCTTGATGGAAACCAAAGACATCGTCAAATCGGGCGCCATTGGTGTGGGAAATCCCGTGGTGTATGTGGGCAGTACCACAGGGCGAGATGGCATGGGCGGCGCCAGTTTTGCTAGTGCGGAATTAAGTGCTGATTCACTGGATGATCGACCGGCCGTTCAGGTGGGTGATCCTTTTTTAGAGAAGGGTTTGATTGAGGCTTGTTTAGAAGCTTTTGACAGTGGTGATGTGGTGGCTGCCCAAGATATGGGTGCCGCGGGGTTGACGTGCAGTTGTTCCGAGATGGCTGCCAAGGGTGGCTTGGGGGTTGAACTGGATCTCGATCGGGTACCTGCCCGCGAATCAGGCATGACCGCTTACGAATTCCTGTTGTCCGAATCGCAGGAACGGATGTTGTTTGTGGTGAAAGCTGGTCGGGAAGAACCGTTGATGCAGAGGTTCCGTCGCTGGGGTTTGCAGGCGGCCGTCGTGGGACGGGTGTTGGAAGAGCCCATCGTTCGTGTTCTCCATCACGGAGAGGTGGCCGCTGAGGTGCCTGCTACGGCCCTAGCCGACGACACCCCCATTGAGAAACACGCTTTGCTGTCAGAGCCGCCGGTGGATCTTCAAGAGCACTGGCAATGGACGGAAGATCAGTTGCCCGCTTTAGAGGATCCCGCAACAGCTTTGTTGGGGCTGTTAGACGACCCCACGATTGCCAGTAAGCGTTGGGTCCATCGTCAGTACGACCAGCAAGTGTTGGCCAACACTGTCGTGTCTTCTGGAGCCGCCGATGCTGCTGTGATACGGCTTCGTCCTCAGCAAGGCGATGGTTCGTTGAAGACCACAACGCGTGGTGTGGCTGCCACGGTTGATTGCCCCAATCGTTGGGTTGCACTTGATCCCGAACGGGGTGCCATGGCAGCTGTGGCTGAGGCTGCCCGCAATTTGAGCTGTGTGGGGTCTGAGCCACTCGCGATTACTGACAACCTCAACTTCCCGTCGCCTGAAACTCCGAAGGGGTTTTGGCAACTTGCCATGGCCTGTCGAGGGATTTCTGAGGCCTGCAGGGCTTTTCAAACTCCCGTCACGGGAGGGAACGTCTCGCTGTACAACGAAACCCGCCGCGACGACGGTTCTCTTCAGCCGATTCATCCCACGCCTGTGATTGGGATGGTGGGTGTGGTGGAGGACATCACCAAGGTGACTGGACTGGGTTGGTGCCAACCCGGAGATGTGGTGGTTCTACTCGGTGTGAAACCCGACGCTGATCAGGATGATCGGATTGGATTGGCGGGAAGCAGTTATCAGCAATTCACCCTGGGAACGATCACCGGCCGGCCACCTCGCACTGATGTTGATTTGGAGCAACGGGTACAGGTGTTGGTTCGTCAGGCCATTGCCGATGGATTAATTGCTTCTGCCCACGACAGCAGCGACGGCGGCTTGGCTGTAGCGCTTGCGGAGTGCTCCATTGCATCCGGTTTGGGAGTGGAGCTCACTCTTTCAGCCGCTCAAACGAGCCCAGCTCGGTTGTTGTTTGCTGAAGGGGGCGCCCGTGTTGTGGTGTCTGTGAAAGCGGATCAGTTGATGCGTTGGCAAACGATGTTGACGTCCAGTCCGGGCGTTTCAGCAACGGTTCTGGGAACTGTCGCCTCCCACGGTCAATTCCATTTGTCCTTTGGAGCTGGCAGCACCATTGACCTATCCGTTGATCAGCTGCAGCAGGTGTACGACGATGCTCTGCCCCGTCGCCTGGCGTGATGCAGACTTCTGATGGATTCCTGAAGAGGCGCCCTGTGCAGCAGCAGCAGCTCGTGGCTGAGCGTCCCGATCGGATGGAAGAAGCCTGTGGTGTCTTTGCCGTTTTGGCGGCCGAGCAACCGGTGGCCAACTTGGCGTATTTCGGTCTTTATGCCCTGCAGCACCGCGGTCAGGAATCCGCTGGTATCGCTGTGTTTAATCAGGACAAAGTACTTCTGCACAAAGATATGGGCCTGGTGAGCCAGGTGTTTGATCAGGACGTTTTGGCTCGGATGGCTGGCGATTTGTCGATCGGACACAACCGCTATTCGACGACGGGCAGCAGTCGCGTCTGCAATGCCCAGCCGGTGGTGTTGATGACCCGCCTTGGTGCTTTTGCTCTTGCTCACAACGGCAATTTGGTGAATGCCAAGGAGTTGCGAGTGCTGGTGGATGACGGAAAAACAGAATTCACCTCTACGACTGATTCAGAACTGATTGCCTTTGCGGTGCAGCAAGCCGTTAATCGTGGTCTGGATTGGCGTTCAGGCATCGAAGCTGCACTCAAGCTTTGTCAGGGGGCATTCAGCTTGGTGATTGGCACCCCCGCTGGTCTTTTTGCGATCCGTGATGGCTATGGCATTCGCCCTTTGGTGTTTGGGTTTCTCGGAGAGCAAAGCCTTGGTCATTGGGTGGTGAGCAGCGAAACCTGTGGTTTGGAGATCATTGGAGCCCGATATGTTGATGATGTGCAGCCCGGTGAATTAGTGCATTTTGAATTGGGTTCAGCTGAGCCATTTCGGAAGCGCTGGAGTGAAGAACCGAATCGGCTTTGTGTGTTTGAAATGATCTATTTTGCACGTCCAGATAGTCGTTTCTTTGGCGAATCCCTGTATAGCTATCGACAACGTATTGGTCGCACGCTTGCTAAAGAATCTGCTGTAGAAGCCGATTTGGTGATTGGTGTTCCAGATTCAGGTATTCCGGCTGCAATTGGTTTTTCTCAGGAGAGCGGAATTCCCTATGCCGACGGTTTGATCAAAAACCGCTATGTGGGACGCACCTTTATTCAGCCAACACAAGCGATGCGTGAAGCAGGTATCCGCGTCAAGCTCAATCCACTGCCTGATGTGCTCTCTGGCAAGAGAATCATCGTGATTGATGATTCGATTGTCCGGGGAACCACGAGCGGGAAACTTGTCGTCGCGTTGCGCGATGCAGGGGCAACCGAGGTGCATATGAGGATCAGTTCACCACCGGTGACTCATCCATGTTTTTACGGGATTGATACCGATACCCAGGATCAATTAATCGCCTCTCGCCTCACCTTGGAGGAAATCAAAGACCATCTCAAGGTGGATTCTTTGGCGTACCTCAGCAAAGAGGGCATGGTTGAAGCAGCAAAGGCAGAGTCTGGAAATTTCTGCAGTGCTTGTTTCGATGGGAACTATCCCTGTCTCTTATACACATCTCCGAGCCCACGAGACTAAGGCGAATCTCGTATGCCGTCTTCTGCTTGAAA
>CAXDNN010000089.1:0-8463 GCA_963990675.1 uncultured Synechococcus sp. | reverse complement strand
CAAACAAGTCTCAGCCTCGCTGAATCGTTCGCTAGCTCCATTCGAACTCTTCCTTTTATTGGACGACGTTCGAACCACGACTGCGTTACTCCGATCAGCACTTTTGCTCTATCCGAGAAATCGGGTAGTGCTTGTCCCCGCTGGCGCTTTCTCCCCCCATGTCAATCGGCATTCTCGGGAAGAAGTTGGGCATGTCCCAGCTCTTCGACGAGCAGGGCAGAGCGGTCCCCGTCACTTTGATCGAGGCCGGTCCCTGCCGCATCACACAACTCAAAAACGACGACACCGATGGCTATGCCGCGGTGCAGATCGGTTTCGGCGAAACCCGCGAGAAATTGATCAACAAGCCTTCCAAAGGCCATCTCACCAAGTCGGGTGAAGACCTTCTGCGCCACCTGCGCGAGTACCGCGTCGACAACGTCGACGGTCTCGAGCTGGGTGGATCCATCACGGTCAGCGATTTCGAAGCTGGTCAAAAGGTGGACGTCAGCGGCGACACCATGGGTCGCGGTTTTGCAGGTCTTCAAAAACGCCACGGTTTCAGCCGTGGCCCGATGACCCACGGTTCTAAAAACCATCGGCAACCGGGCTCCATCGGTGCTGGCACAACGCCAGGTCGGATCTACCCCGGGAAGCGGATGTCTGGCCGTTACGGCGGCAAGAAAACGACGACCCGCGGTTTGACCATTTTGCGCGTTGATAGCGATCGCAATCTGCTGGTCGTCAAAGGTTCCGTGCCAGGCAAACCAGGCGCACTGCTGAACATCAAGCCAGCCGTGCGTGTGGGTGCAAAACCTGCCAAAGGAGGTAAGTGATGGCTAGTTGTGTAGTCCGCGATTGGCAGGGGAAGGAAGCCGGCAAGGCAACCTTGGACCTGAAAGTGGCGAAAGAAGCCACAGCAGTGGACTTGATGCATCGTGCAGTCCTGCGTCAGCAGGCCCACATGCGCCAAGGCACTGCAAGCACGCTCACCCGGTCAGAAGTCCGTGGTGGTGGCCGCAAGCCTTACAAGCAGAAAGGCACAGGACGTGCGAGGCAAGGTTCTGTTCGAACCCCTCTGCGCCCCGGCGGCGGCATCATTTTTGGACCCAAGCCTCGGAGTTACAACCTTGCGATGAACCGCAAGGAACGTCGTTCGGCCCTGCGCACAGCGCTCATGGCTCGCATCGACGACATCACAGTTGTCAAGGACTTCGGGACATCCCTTGAAGCCCCCAAAACACGTGAGATCACGGAAGCCCTCGGACGCCTCGGCATCGCCGCTGACACCAAGGTGTTGATCGTTCTGACGAATCCATCCGAAATGGTCCGTCGCTCCGTCCGCAACCTGGACAAGGTCAAGCTGATTTCAGCGAATCACCTCAACGTCTTCGATCTTCTCCACGCCAATTCTTTGGTCGTGGGAGAGGACGCTCTTACAACCATCCAGGAGGTTTACGGAGATGACTGAGCGTTTCCAATCCCGTCTGGCGGATGTCATCCGTCGACCACTGATCACCGAAAAGGCAACCCGTGCCCTCGAGTTGAATCAGTACACCTTCGAGGTGGACCACCGCGCCGCTAAGCCAGACATCAAAGCCGCCATCGAGCAGCTCTTTGATGTGAAGGTCACCGGCATCAGCACCATGAACCCTCCTCGGCGCTCCCGTCGGATGGGCCGCTTCGCTGGCAAACGTGCCCAAGTGAAGAAAGCAGTGGTGCGCCTAGCGGAGGGCAACTCGATCCAACTCTTCCCCGAGTCCTGAGGAGTCTGAATCGTCATGGCAATCCGTAAATTCCGCCCCTACACCCCCGGTACACGCACCCGCGTTGTCACCGACTTCAGTGAGGTCACCGGCCGCAAGCCGGAGAAGACCCTTGTGGTGTCCAAGCACCGCAAAAAAGGCCGCAACAACAGAGGCGTCATTACCTGTCGCCACCGTGGTGGTGGTCATAAGCGGTTGTACCGCCTCGTGGATTTCCGCCGTAACAAGCACGGTGTAACCGCGAAGGTGGCTGCGATCCACTACGACCCCCATCGCAATGCGCGATTGGCCTTGCTCTTTTACGCCGATGGCGAAAAGCGCTACATCCTGGCTCCAGCAGGAGTTCAGGTGGGCCAAACCGTTGTGTCTGGCCCGGAAGCTCCGATCGAAAACGGCAACGCAATGCCGCTTTCGTCCGTACCTCTCGGCTCGAGCGTGCACTGCGTCGAGCTGTATGCCGGTCGCGGTGGACAGATGGTTCGAACCGCTGGCGCCAGTGCTCAGGTAATGGCAAAAGAAGGCGACTATGTCGCTCTCAAATTGCCCTCCACCGAAGTCCGGTTGGTCCGGCGTGAGTGCTACGCAACCCTCGGCGAAGTTGGCAACTCTGAAGTTCGCAACACAAGCCTCGGTAAAGCCGGTCGGCGTCGTTGGCTCGGACGGCGGCCTCAGGTACGAGGCAGTGTGATGAACCCTTGCGACCACCCCCACGGTGGTGGTGAGGGCCGAGCACCCATCGGTCGCTCCGGTCCTGTGACGCCTTGGGGCAAACCCGCCCTCGGTCTTAAGACCCGCAAGCGGAATAAACCCAGCAACCAATATGTGCTCCGGAAACGTCGCAAGACGTCCAAGCGGAGCCGTGGCGGACGCGATTCCTGATGCCAACCATCACTTTGCCGCTTGCTTAAACCGCTATGGGACGTTCACTCAAAAAAGGACCGTTTATTGCTGACAGCCTGCTTCGCAAGCTTGAAAAGCAGAACGACAACGACGACAAGTCCGTGATCAAAACCTGGTCACGTGCTTCCACAATCCTGCCGATGATGATCGGCCACACCATTGCCGTTCACAACGGCAAGTCCCACATTCCAGTGTTCATCACTGAACAAATGGTGGGACACAAGCTGGGGGAGTTCGCTCCTACCCGCACCTTCAAGGGCCACATCAAAGACAAGAAAGGAGGCCGCTGACGCCATGACTTCGTCTACATCAACGGCTGCAACCGCACAGGCCCACGGACGCTTCATCCGCGGCTCTGTATCGAAGGTGCGTCGTGTCCTCGACCAAATCAGGGGCCGCACTTACCGCGACGCTCTGATCATGCTCGAGTTCATGCCCTACCGCTCCACCGGCCCGATCACCAAGGTGCTCAGGTCTGCGGTAGCCAATGCCGAAAACAACCTCGGTCTCGATCCAGCCTCCCTTGTGATCTCGAGTGCCAGTGCCGACATGGGTCCTTCCATGAAGCGGTACCGGCCCCGGGCCCAAGGCCGTGCCTTCCAGATCAAGAAGCAGACCTGCCACATCAGCATTGCTGTGGCAGTTCAGACCGACTCCTGACCCCCGGACTCTGACCCAATGGGACACAAAATCCACCCAACCGGTCTGCGCCTGGGAATCACCCAGGAGCACCGGTCACGCTGGTACGCCTCCAGCAAGACATATCCGGCACTTCTTCAAGAAGACGATCGGATTCGCAAGTTCATCCACAAGAAATACGGCTCTGCCGGCATCAGCGACGTGCTGATCGCTCGCAAAGCCGATCAACTGGAAGTTGAACTCAAAACAGCACGCCCAGGAGTCCTCGTCGGACGTCAGGGCAGCGGCATCGAAGATCTTCGTGCCGGCATCCAGAAAACTGTCGGTGACAAAAGCCGCCAAGTGCGGATCAATGTTGTCGAAGTTGAACGTGTCGACGGCGATGCGTTTCTGTTGGCCGAATACATCGCCCAACAACTGGAAAAACGTGTGGCGTTTCGCCGCACGATCCGCATGGCTGTTCAGCGCGCGCAACGCGCTGGCGTTCTCGGCCTAAAAATCCAGGTTTCAGGCCGTTTGAACGGCGCTGAAATCGCCCGGACCGAATGGACCCGTGAAGGTCGAGTCCCCCTGCACACCCTGCGTGCTGATATCGATTACGCCACCAAAGTGGGTAAAACCACTTACGGCGTTCTCGGCATCAAAGTTTGGGTGTTCAAGGGAGAAGTCCTAAACGAACAGTCGCAGACGATGCCGGTCGGGGCGAACCCCCGTCGGCGGGCCAGCCGTCGGCCCCAACAGTTCGAAGACCGCTCAAACGAGGGTTGAACCGGAGGCCTAAACCATGCTGAGTCCAAAACGCGTCAAATTCCGTAAACAACAGCGAGGCCGCATGCGCGGCGTCGCCACCAGAGGCAACACGATTGCTTTTGGTGAGTTTGCATTGCAAGCCCAAGAGTGTGGCTGGATCACCTCGCGTCAAATCGAGGCCAGCCGCCGTGCCATGACCCGCTATGTCAAACGTGGCGGCAAGATCTGGATTCGGATTTTCCCCGATAAGCCAGTCACCATGCGCGCCGCTGAAACCCGTATGGGTTCCGGTAAAGGCAACCCAGAATTCTGGGTCGCAGTGATCAAGCCAGGTCGGATTCTCTTCGAGATGGGTGGTGAAGAAATCACCCCCGAAATCGCGAAAGAAGCCATGCGCCTGGCGCAATACAAGCTGCCAGTCAAAACCAAATTCATCGCCCTCAGTGATGAGGAGAAAACAGCTGGCGCCAAAGCCCCGGCTGCTTCTAAAGCCGTCACCGTGGAGTCCTGACCATGGCCCGTCCCAACACCAGCGAGGTTCGCAACCTCTCCGATGCGGATATCAGCGAAAAGATCGACGGTCTACGCCGCGAACTTTTTCAGCTCCGCTTTGAGCAGGCCACGCGCCAACTCGCCAACACTCACCGTTTCAAAGAGGCCCGCATCAAGCTGGCCCAGCTTCTGACGGTGCAGTCGGAGCGTCAACGCTCCACCGCCTCCTGATCCCCATCTCTAACCATGGCAGTTAAAGAACGGGTCGGCACCGTCGTCAGCGACAAGATGGAGAAAACAGTGGTGGTTGCGGTGGAAACCCGCTTCCCTCACCCCATCTATCAAAAGACGGTCAGCCGCACCACCCGCTACAAAGCCCACGACGAAGACAACTCCTGTCGTGTCGGAGACCGTGTTCGCATCACGGAAACCCGCCCGATGAGTCGCCAGAAACGTTGGGCGATCGCTGAAGTCCTCAGCCACAGCCCAAAAGCTGCAGCTGCTGAAGCGAAAGCAGAGGAGGCCAACCAGTGATCCAACAGGAATCTTTCCTCACCGTTGCCGACAACAGCGGTGCCAAACGCATCCAGTGCATTCGTGTTCTGGGTACCAACCGTCGCTATGCCCACGTCGGTGACGTCATCGTCGCCGCTGTCAAAGATGCGATGCCCAACATGGGCGTCAAAAAGTCTGATGTGGTTAAAGCAGTGGTGGTCCGCACCAAAGCAACCCTGCGTCGTGAAACCGGGAATTCGATCCGGTTTGATGACAACGCTGCTGTGATCATCAACGACGACAAAAACCCCAAGGGCACTCGCGTCTTCGGACCTGTGGCCCGTGAACTGCGTGAGCGCAGCTTCACCAAAATCGTGTCCCTCGCTCCGGAGGTGATCTGACCATGGCGACAGCAACCTCAAAACCGAAGGCCGTTGAGCGCATCAAAATGCGCATCCGCAAAGGTGACACCGTCCAGGTGATTGCCGGCAAAGACAAGGGCAAAACCGGCGCAGTGCTCCGGACGCTGCCCAATGAAAACCGCGTCATCGTGGAGGGCGTCAATATGCGCACCCGTCACGAAAAACCCACCCAAGAGGGTGAAAGCGGTCGCATCGTCACCGAGGAAGCATCCCTGCATGCCTCCAACGTGATGCTTTATTCCACCGATAAAAAGGTGGCAAGCCGCGTCGAAATCGTTGTCGAAAAAGACGGCACGAAGAAACGCAGGTTGAAGAAAACCGGTGAAGTCCTCGACTGATCCCGACTTCTGACCAAGCCCAGAAGCACCCCACCCCCGTTATGTCACTTAAGAAGCGCTACCGGGAGACCATTCAGCCCAAACTGCTGAAGGATCTCTCCCTCACCAACATCCACGAAGTCCCGAAGGTGGTGAAAGTCACCGTTAACCGAGGACTCGGCGAAGCTGCGACGAATGCCAAGTCTCTTGAGGCTTCGGTTAAGGAGCTTGCACAGATCACCGGCCAAAAAGTGGTCGTGACCCGTGCCAAAAAAGCAATCGCAGGTTTCAAAATTCGCCAGGGCATGCCGATTGGTTGTGCCGTCACCCTTCGCGGTGATCGGATGTATGCCTTCCTAGAGCGGCTGATCAATCTTGCACTCCCCCGAATTCGGGACTTCCGCGGGGTGAGCGCAAAGAGCTTCGACGGACGCGGCAATTACACCCTCGGGGTGAGGGAACAAATCATTTTCCCTGAAATTTCCTTCGACAAGATCGATGCCATCAGGGGCATGGACATCACCATCGTGACCACTGCCCGTTCTGACGAAGAGGGCAGGGCCCTCCTCAGCGAGATGGGAATGCCATTCCAGAGCAACTGAGCCCTCCCCGTCTATACCTATGGCCAACCACGACCCAATTTCTGACATGCTCACCCGCATTCGTAATGCGAGTGAGAAGCGTCACGAGACCACCAAGGTTCCCGCTTCACGAATGACCCGCAGCATCGCGAAAGTGTTGCAGCAAGAGGGTTTCATCTCCGAAATCAACGAAGAAGGCGAAGGCTTCAGAGCCGAATTGGTGCTCTCACTCAAGTACAGCGGCAAGCACCGTCTGCCCACCATTCGCTCCATGCAGCGTGTGAGCAAGCCAGGTCTCCGCATCTACAAGAACACTCGTGGCCTTCCCAAGGTCCTCGGAGGGCTTGGTGTCGCGATCATCTCGACCTCGAAAGGGGTCATGAGTGACCGCGATGCACGCCGAGAGGGCGTCGGCGGCGAAGTGCTCTGTTACGTCTACTGATCCGGAGCTGAACCATGTCTCGCATTGGAAAAAACCCTGTCCCCGTCCCGGACAAAGTCACTGTTTCCCTCGACGGTCTAACCGTCAAAGTGAAGGGACCAAAAGGTGAACTCGAGCGCACTCTTCCAGAGGGCGTCAGCGTGAGCCAAGAAGCCAACACGATCGTTGTTGCACCCACGAGCACCAAACGGATCTCACGGGAACGCCACGGTCTGAGCCGCACCCTCGTCGCCAACATGATCGAAGGGGTCAACAACGGCTACAGCAAAGTCCTTGAAATTGTTGGTGTGGGCTCCAGGGCCCAAGTCAAGGGAACAACGCTCGTCGTGAGTGCTGGATACAGCCATCCCGTCGAGATGCCAGCTCCAGCGGGCATCACCTTCAAGGTGGAAAACAACACCAGGGTGATTGTTTCCGGCATCGACAAAGAATTAGTCGGCAACGAGGCCGCCAAGGTTCGCGCGATCCGTCCTCCCGAGCCTTACAAGGGCAAAGGAATCAAATATGAGGGCGAGCGCATCCTGCGAAAGGCAGGCAAGTCCGGCAAGAAATAACGCTCTTCCAGACCTTCCTCCCCTTCTCATACCATGTCGAAACTCTCCCGCAAACAACAGACACAGAAGCGCCATCGGCGCCTCCGTCGTCACATCACCGGCACATCCAACCGTCCGCGGCTGGCTGTGTTTCGCTCCAACAATCACATCTACGCCCAGCTCATCGACGACGCTGCTCAGAGCACACTCTGTTCAGCATCGACCGTTGATAAGGAACTCCGTTCTGGTTTAAAAGACAACGCTGGAAGTTGTGACGCCTCCGTTGCTGTCGGTGCACTCGTCGCCAAGCGCGCGATCGCCAAGGGCATCGAGCAGGTGGTCTTCGATCGTGGAGGAAACCTCTATCACGGTCGGGTTAAAGCCCTTGCCGACGCTGCCCGGGAAGCGGGCCTTCAGTTCTGATCCCTGCTTTACCTATGACAGATTCTTCTCCTCAATCCAATCCCAACGCCGTACCTGGCGCTGCTGATGTCCCAGCAGCCGCTCAAGGTCAGCAACAAGAACAGCGTCGTGGTGGCGGCGGCGGTCGTGGTGACCGACGTGGCGATCGTCGCGGCGGGCGTCGCGGCCAAGAGCGCGATTCCGAATGGCAAGAGCGCGTCGTTCAAATTCGACGGGTCTCTAAAACCGTCAAAGGCGGCAAAAAGATGAGCTTCAGAGCCATCGTTGTTGTCGGAAATGAAAAGGGACAAGTCGGCGTTGGCGTTGGCAAAGCTGGCGACGTGATCGGTGCCGTCCGCAAGGGCGTTGCTGACGGCAAGAAGCACCTGGTGAAGGTGCCTCTCACCCGTCACAGCTCAATCCCAACCCTGTCGAATGGCCGCGATGGTGCAGCGAGCGTTCTGATTCGCCCCGCTGCCCCTGGTACTGGCGTTATCGCCGGTGGTTCCATTCGAACTGTGCTTGAACTGGCCGGCATTAAAAATGTCTTGGCCAAACGTTTAGGCAGCAAAACTCCCCTCAACAACGCAAGGGCTGCCATGGTGGCCCTGTCCAGTCTTCGTACTCACAAGGAGACTGCAAAAGAACGGGGAATCTCCCTCGAGCAGATCTACTCCTGATTCGCGATGACTCTCCGACTCGACTCCCTCAAAGCCAACAAAGGCGCTCGTCGCCGCAAATTGCG
>CAXDNN010000088.1:0-8663 GCA_963990675.1 uncultured Synechococcus sp. | reverse complement strand
AATGATACGGCGACCACCGAGATCTACACCTAAGCCTTCGTCGGCAGCGTCAGATGTGTATAAGAGACAGGTACCGAAGCGATCAAAAAGATCCTCTCTTTTTTCATCCCAACGAAGTTGCTCGCTTTGCCAAGGATGTTCTCCGGATCAAGGAGGTCACCGTTGAGGTTTTGAATTCCCCCTCAACAGCAACGCAACAAATGCTCGGAGCCATTCTCGAGGAGCTCAGAGGGATTCGGGCTCATCTTGAAGGTTCAGGAGAGGAAGCACCTTCCGATCTGGCAGCGCGTCGCGATCGCCAAGATCGTCCTGCTGCGTAACGACGCAATCGATGACAGACTGAGCGGCATCTTTTAACGATGAGTTGTGGATGCTGCATTGCAGCGTCCGATTCCATGGCTTCAGACCCATCATTCCCATCCGGTGACGACGGCATCCCTGCCGCTGACTCTGATGAACCGTTCAGTCCGAGTGCACAAATCACTGCGATAACAGGATTGTTGATCGCTTGCTTCAGCCTCGGAGCACCGCTGGCTGCTGTCATTACCGACCGTTCGATTTCGCCATCACGACTGATCCCCACCTCCTTGGATCGTCATGGATCTACGCCATCTGCCCCCGTCTCCCTCACCAGGGTTGATCAACCTTCTCGTTGAAATTCCCGCTGGAAGTCGGAACAAATATGAATATTGTGCAAAATCTGGGGTGATGGTTCTGGATCGGGTCTTGCACGCATCGGTGCGATATCCATTCGATTACGGATTTATTCCAAATACGTTGGCGGAGGACGGCTCTCCCCTCGACGCCATGGTGATCATGGCGGAGCCAACCTTTGCGGGATGTTTGATTCGGGCTCGCCCCATTGGGCTTCTTGATATGGACGATCACGGTGCCTATGACGGCAAAATTCTGTGTGTCCCAGATGCTGACCCACGACAAGCCCCCATCAACAGCATTCGCCAGATCGGCGCATCACGGCTTGAAGATGTCGCTGAATTTTTTCGCACCTCCCGCAATTTGGAAGGACGAGTCGTGACGATTAGCGGGTGGCGGGACGCCCATGCAGTGCAGCCATTACTCGACTCCTGCATTAAGGCCGCGAATTGATCTGGGATTGGTCCGCTCTGGATGGCCAGATGCTTGTAAGTTGGTGCGCACTAGAGATCCAGCAGAACCCGTGCCCACCATCCGATTTGAGCAGGAAGGAGAACAGGTTGGGTGCATTGAGGGTGCAAATCTCCGCAGGGCGTCCTTGGACGCCGGAGTTAATCCCTACAAGAGCCTCAATAACCTCAACAATTGCAGCGGTGTCGGCCAGTGCGGCACCTGTGTGATGGAAGTTGTGGAGGGTCAAGAAAACTTGTCTCCCCGCAGCGACGTTGAGGAGGTTTACCTCGCCGATCGCCCCGCTAATTTCCGCCTTAGCTGCCGGACAACTGTGTTTGGTGACATCACGGTGCGGACCAAGCCCGAAGAGGGAGTGGGTCGCGGTTCAAACAGCCTTGTTGGTGCCATCAAGTCGTTGTTTGGCCGCTGATTTTGGCTGAACCGCTTCAGGTTTACAGCTACAACCGCTGCAGTACCTGCCGGAAGGCTTTGGCTTGGCTCACGGATCAAGGGATCGCCCACGATGTACACGACATCGTGGAAACACCTCCGTCTCGGAAAGACCTTGACGCTGCCCATGCCTTCTTGGGCGACAGGAAGCTGTTGTTCAACACCAGCGGTCAGAGCTACCGCGCCCTTGGATCCTCGGTGGTGAAAGCCATGTCGGACTCGGAAGCTCTCGCTGCACTGGCGAACGACGGGAAGTTGATCAAACGACCGTTTGTGAAGCGTTCCGATGGATCGTTTCTGGTTGGCTTCAAACCGGAGGTTTGGGCGTCCGGTCTGCAGGACTGAAATTCAGCCCATCCAATTCACTAATCAGGGCATCGACATCATCTTGATCCCTGAATTGGCGGAATCCAGAACGCTTGAGCTCCTCCAAAAAGGAGGTGAGAAGGTCTTGGCTTCGTTTTAAGACGGGTCCTTGTTCCAAAATCAGCGCCAGTTCTTCCCAGAGACGGTCGAGGGCATCCGTTCCGAGTATTTCCAGGACCTGATCCCGTTGACCAATTCGGTTGCCGGCTCCTCGAGACACATCCAAAACGGAATCCACCATCCCCGTTGCAAGTTGTCGGCTGAATTCAGCTTCGGCGGATTGGAGGGCTGCCACACGACGGAGCGGTTCAGGCATCACGCTCCGACTCAAGCTTTGTTGGAGTAAGTGGCCGATCAACGCCACAAGCTGGGGTCGTAAGGCTGGCCCGACTTTGGTTAACAACAGCGGAAGCCAAAGCCTGAGTAACTCGAGGAGTTCCCGATCCTCGTTTGCGTTGCTGGTTTGATGGCTGCAGAGGCTGCGCACCCGCTCTGGGAGTTGAGGGGATCGGATGAGCTGTTGAAAGGTATCCACCACGCGAATGGTGATGACCTCGAACAGCTCTACGGCCAAGAGGGCCACAACGCCGCGGCTAATAACCGCACGAAGCGGTTCCAGTTGGATGAGGCCAGTCCTGGACAATCGCTCTGTGACGGGAACAAGGCGCATCCAACGGGCGAAGGGAAGCAACAGTGGAAGGTCGATCCATCGCCGTAGAACCGCATCCCGCCAGCGAATCGCTGGGTATCGGGATTTCAGTCGAAGACAGCGCAGAACGATGTCCAGCAGAAACAGCAGCTGAAATGGGGCGTCCACGCGCCAACTCAAGTCCGTTGGTCGACCGTTTTCGTCAATGCTTCTCCAGTAGTTGATTTCAACCAGAGGAAGGATTTGTTGGTTCCAAAATTGGCGTTCGCGATTCCATCCGCTCTGATTGATGTGCCCTTCACTCAGAAGTAAGTCGGCCGATTGCTGCGCTGAGTTCAAGCCGGTCCGAGCTCGCAGGCGGTTTTTCAGTTGGTCGAGGGCTGCCGCGTTACTGGAACTCAAAAACCGTTGGGAGCTGATGAGGTTCTCCGTCAGCTTTTGTTGTTGCTTCAGCAGCGTGATGGTGGGTAAGCCCAGGCTGCTGTCGGTTTGGAGTGCTCGGTCGAGGCGTTTGAAGCCATCGAGATAGGCCTGGGTTTCACGGTGAGGCTCAATCCCTTTCAGTGGATCCAGCACTGGGGTGATGTCGGGGAGCCAGGGAAGGGGAACGACCAGTGGAAGGGATGGAACCGGATACAAGTTGCGCTGCAACCAAAAATTTCGGAGGGGGATGTAGCTCAGATCCACAAGCACCCAAGCCAAATTCAAGGTGGCGATGATCGCCACCATTCGGTCCCATCGACGCCATGCGCCAGCGTTTTGCTGCGGCTTCAGCCCTTGCCAGCGGGGACGGATCATGACGGATGCATGCTGCCCCTATCGTGGGCGCAAAGATCGAGCTTGCCCACATTGAACGCGGAGAAAGGACCTTCGGGTGTGTCAAGCAAAGTCAGTGCTATTTGGGATTTCTGGGCCCCATTCCTATTCACTGTTTCCATCTACCTACTGATTCGGCAGTTTGCCTTTGAAGCGCGGTACATCCCATCGGGGTCGATGCTGCCGGGGCTTCAGGTCGGCGACAAATTGATCGTTGAAAAGCTGTCATACAAAGCAAAGTCTCCCCGCCGAGGCGACATTGTTGTGTTCAATTCACCCAGTGCGTTTGACCCGGTTTGGAAGCTGGATGCCGGCCGCCCTGATCCCTTGAAGTGTGGATTGGTCACCTTTCCAGGCGTGAGCTGGTTCGTTGATCGGGTTCTTGTGCAGCGTTATCCCGAGTGCGAAGCATGGATTAAGCGTGTTGTTGGGGTGCCTGGTGATGTCATCGAGGTGAATGTTCAAGGACAGGTGTCGATTAACGGGAAGCGATTTGAAGAGCCCTACGTCTCGAATTTCTGTATGACCGACCGCGGGATGCCCGGATGCAAGGGACTGTATGCATCAGTGCCAAAGGGCAACGTGGTGGTTCTTGGTGATAACCGGCGGAACAGTCAGGACGCCCGCCGTTGGCCAGGGGGACCCTTCCTTCCCGATGATCAAATCATTGGCCGTGCGGTGTTCCGGTTCTGGCCTCCAGCTCGCATTGGTCCCCTCAACGATTAAGTCCGCAGGCGACCACGCGTCCTTTCAGCATTTCGCCTAAGTACGGCATATTGGCCCCCCGGGGAGCTTGGGGGTCGTCCCGGCGGACAGTCCATTGACGGTTGGGGTCAAAGAGAAGCCAGCGTCGACTGCCAAGGCGCAGTTCCTCCGGTGGTTGATCGATCAGGGCCGATGGACCAAAACTCAATGCCTGCCAAAGGCGTTCGACGGACGTGTTCCGCTGCCGAACAAGGGCATCCCAAAGGGTGGGGAGGACAAGGTGATGGCCGCATAGCCCTGGATGTCGCTGATCCGGAGGTAACAGCATGTCCTCGTCATCGAGTGACACCGCATGAACGGAAATCGCTGTGATGGTTTGACTGAGCACGGCCTCGATCAGTCGTTCTCGGTCCTGGGATCCGCCAAGGGAGGGTCGAATCCTCCAGCCAGGATCGTCTGCGGCCATGCCATTGCGATCCGCAAGGAGATGCCACCAATTGACGCTGCTGAGTGGTGGATGCTCTCCAAAGGCCATGAGCTGGTCCACCGCTGCAGCGGTGGACAGGTTCATCAGGCGCAGTTGTCGATCGCGATGGCGCTGATGCAATGCCAGTAGTTGGCTGATCGGAAGGATCTCACTGCTCAGAGGGTCTGGGGGCCATCCAGCCCGTAGCGTCTCGACTCCCTCCCGCACCATGCCAGTGCCCTGTAGGGCGGGGTCTCGTGGGGCGACGAGAACAGGACAACTGCCCATCTCTCCAAGGATCAAGCCCTGTTCCAGCAACTGGGGGGAAATCAGGGCATCGTCGTCGGCTAATCCGATGGCGCCGTGTTCGAGCAAGTCGCCATGGGGTGCCAACCTTTCGGATGTTCCACCTTGGCTAAATCCTCCCCAAAGGTGAAGTTGAACGCCGTTCTTGGGATCTTTGGAAAAGCCTTGCAGGCACTCCGGCTTGTCGCGCCAGGTTCGGCTGCGGGGTAGAAGAGCAACTTGGCCATAGCCGGCTGAAGCTGCGCAACGCCGCAGGCTTTCAATCGTTTCCTGATCACCACTGAAGGGTGTCTCCAGAACGGAGTGGGGATCCACTAGGCACGGGGCGACCAGCTGTTCAGGCGCTTCTGTGGGAGTGATCCCTAAGGCCTTGGCCTTGTGGCGGGCGTCGCCGTCAAATGCCGTTAGGACGCCCTCCTCAATCAGTACAGCCCCCTGCTCAACCGACTGTCCGATGCCTCGCAAGATGCGAACCGGATCGAGCAGCAGGGTGTTGTCCATAGCGATTAGAGGGCGCCTGCGGCTGTGCGGTCAATCACGCTGCCGAAGTGGGACGTGAGATTGAGGCAGGTCACCACCGCAGGCTGGCCTGAATCCAGAGGGATGTCGACAACGGTGACACCTCCATTGCCCTGTTTGACGGCCCAAATGTCTGCTGGCGTGAGGCCCAGGAGATCGCAAAGGATCGTCTTGTTCACAGCATCGTGGGCCACCACAAGGGCCGTTTCCTCGGATTTCAGACTGGTAGCGATGTCGCCCCAGCTTTTGACCGACCGCGCCCAAACGTCCTGAATCGTTTCGCCCTCTGGCATTTGAACGGTTTCTGGACGCTGCTTCCAGGTATCCAACAGTTCCGACCATCCGTCCCGGATTTCCGATTCCAGCTTCCCTTCCCAGAGGCCATGGCCGATTTCTACCAATCCTTCCGTTTGGCTTAGGAGAACGTTGGGATGGGCTTGAAGAATGATTTCTGCGGTTTCTGTTGGCCGCGACATGGTGCTGCTCCAGGCCCGATTAATCGTCACACCGCTCAGAAAGTCCCGTGCAGCAGCGGCTTGGCCGCGACCGTTGTCATTGAGAGGGATGTCGATTTGGCCCTGGAACCGCCCAGCTTTGTTCCAATCTGTTTCTCCGTGACGAACCAAGATCAAGCGGGCACCATCACCCTTGGCGGGAAGAGGCTGAAGGTGGGTGGTGTTGTTCAGGCATTCGATTTGCACTTGAGGACCATCGCCCCCAGCGCCGGGGCGCAGATTAAAAATCGATAGGGAGGTGTTATCGACCCGCAATCGTCGAAACCCCCGTTCTGGTTCTCCGAGGAGGGCGAGCATCAAGCAGCGCAGGATGGCGTTGTGGGCCACCACAAGAACAGTGGCATCACTTTCCACGGGATGTCGTTGAATCAGATCCTCAATGAACTGGCGTGCCTGCGCTTGAAGTTCAGCAAGTGGTTTGTAGGTCGACCCATCGCGACGCTGCAATTCCAGTGCCAGAGGTTGGCGTTTCCACAAGCTGTAGGCGTCTGGATGGCATTCGATTAGTTCCTCGATGGTTTGACCTGACCATGGCTCGAGATCAACTTCCAGAAGTCCCTGATCAAACGTGGTGGCTGGTGCGTTTCCACCCCGCCCCTCCAGGAGGGAAGCGGTTGTGGAGGCAGCTCGTTTGAGTGGTGAGCTGTACACCGCATCAAGGCTCACCTCCTTGAGGGAGCGTCCCAGCGATCTGGCCTGCTCGTGGCCCTCCTCTGTGAGGTTGGAAAGGTCGTCGCGCCCTTGGATCCGGCGCTCTTTGTTGAAGCTGCTTAGACCGTGACGGACCAGGAGAAGGCGAAGGGACACCGTTTGGCTTCAATGCGCGGTCATCGTATGGGGCAAGGGTTGCAGAGGGACAATCAGAAGACATCGCCCTTCGCAGGTGTCCAGTTCGTCGCGCCAGGTTTCTCCGCGTTGGAAGGTATCTCTGGCGGCTCTATCGCTGCTTCTGGCAGGGGCCATTTGGCTGTCAGGGCTGCTGGACAGTCTTTCGAGACCCTCGGTTTCTCCGTCGCTCACCCTGCAACAGCAGGAGCTGTCGTTGTTGGCTCAGCCAGCAGTGCCACCGTCATTGCAACCGGTGCTGTTGGGCGGAGATCCCCGCGATGCCTTGCTTCAAGCCTTGGAGGCCAGCAGCCCAGCAGGCCGCAATGATCGGCAGCAGTTGCTGTTGGGATTACTGCAGTCGGATCAGGCGCCTCCTGTGCTGGAGGACCGCTGGCTTGCTGACCCGCTCATCCAGCGTTTGCTCTGTGAGCGACAACCATCAAGCGTTGACGGTTGTATCGATCCCGATGTGGCGTCAGCCGCGGCCTGGCGTCTCGCCGTGAGTGGCCTGTTGCCACTGCTCACAGTGTTGGTGGGCAGTTTGCTGTTGTTGGTTCAAATCATTCGAGCTCTGCGGAATCGCCTTCAGCCTTGGCCGGCCATGGAGGGGCCAGCGCTCAGCCTGATCGATCTGGTGTTGTTGGTGGCCGGTGGCTTTGTGGTGATTAGCGCCGTCGGGGTTCCGTTGGTCGCTTTGCCGTTGGTCTCGAGCTTCACGGCAGGGCTTGAAAGTCCACGGCGCGAGGCCGTCACCGTGGTGATTAATTACAGCGTGATGGCGCTGCCAAGTTTGTTCATCCTTTGGCGTCAGCTCAAGGCACTGCCTCGAGCTCAGGCACCCAAGGGTGGATGGTTGCAGTGGCGCTGGCGTCCATGGCCCGGAGCGATTGCGTCAGCCATGGGCGGTTGGTTGATGGTGACGCCTGTGGTGGTGGCAACGGGTTGGCTTTTGGTTCGCTTGGTTGGTGATCCCGGTGGCAGTAATCCTCTGTTGGAGCTCGTTTTGGGAAGTCAGGATCCGCTGGCTCTGTTTCTGCTCGGGTTAACCGCTGTGGTGTTGGCGCCGCTGTTTGAAGAGACCATTTTTCGCGGAGCGCTTCTTCCGGTTTTGGTCAAACGCTGGGGCACCTCGGGGGGCGTTGTGCTGAGTGCCCTGTTATTTGCTATGGCCCACATCAGCATCGGTGAGTTGGCCCCCTTAACCGTGCTCGGCATTGGCTTGGCATTGGTGCGCGTCAGCACGGGCCGACTCCTGCCATCGGTGTTGATGCATGCCCTGTGGAATGCCGTCACCTTTCTAAATTTGCTTGTGCTTTGAGCCTTGCCGCTGCTTGAAGCAGGTGGTTCACTTACTTATTCGCTGTTCCCAGGGTGGTAGCCGCTCCGGAAAAGCGTTCAACGACCCGGACCTTAGAGCTCATCCAAGGTTCTTTGTCGTCCGGACGCGTTGCCAGGCGGTCGCCCTGGTTAGGGGGAGTGCACCGTCTGATGGACGGCACCCTGTTGGGGGTTGTTGGCGCTGTTGCTGTTTTGGCAGGTTTGACCCTGCACTGGCAGCACCGTTGGACCGTGGCCTTTAATCGCCTTGAATCCACGCGCATTCAGGCCCATCGCTTGACCGAATCAACGGCTGTGATGGAACAGCATCTGTTGCGGAGCACTACGCAGCCGGCCAGCCTCGTCCCGACGCAAGTGGCCAATCTGGTTCATGTGGATCGACCCATCTCCACAACCCAGCCATCCGCCCATGTGTCGTTGGCCGCTTCGATTCGTGAAGTGATGTTCCAGCGGCCACGCTCGGGGTATTGATGACGAGACGCTCCCGCCCTGAGCAGCGGTCGCGTCGTCCGTCGCGCACATCCACCACTGTCTCTTATACACATCTCCGAGCCCACGAGACTAAGGCGAATCTCGTATGCCGTCTTCTGCTTGAAAA
>CAXDNN010000087.1:0-9028 GCA_963990675.1 uncultured Synechococcus sp. | reverse complement strand
AGCAAAGCGGTGAGGAGATGTTCTCGGCTTGCAACGCCTAAAACCTTGTCCACTTGGTCGCCTAAGACCACCCACCACGGAGAATTATTCTCCATCAGCCGAGTCCGTTGTGACTCAATGCTCAAGCTGCCATCCAGTGTCGGAGCAGCCACCCGTGGCGTCATCAAATCCCTGGCTGTGAGGTCGTTGAGTTGAAACACCTTGCCGATCATCGCGGCCTCATCGGCTTCGATTTCGCCTTTTTGGGAGCCGAGGCGAGCGAGGAGACGGATTTCGTCTTCGTTGGTGCTGATCTCGGCTTCCGCGGTGAGGGCAGGCAAGATTCGCTCGAGGAGCACCACAAGCGGGCGCAACAAAATCCCAAGCCAATGCAGTAAGGGCGCACTAGCGAGGGCGACAGGGAGGGCCAAACGGCTCCCCAGAGCTTTAGGAAGAATCTCCCCCAGCAAAATCACGAGAATCGTGAGGCCAATGGAAAACAGTGGCAGTGCTGCACTGTTCACTCCGCGCTGCTCAAAAACCCAGGCGGCATAGCCACCCAGCATCAAGCTGCCAAAAATATTGAAGCCGTTGTTGGTGATCACCAGCGCCGACAGCGTTCTGCCGAGGTGTTTCCGCAACTTGGCCAGCCGCCGTGCCCCAGCCACAGGTCGCTCCCGGGCGGCGAGTTCTTGGACTCGGATCGGATTCACCGTTAGGAGTGCAGCTTCCACACCCGAGCACAGGGCAGAACCGAGCAGCACTACCAAAACAAGCACGATCAGCACGAGAAGATCGGAGCTCATTGCTGACCAATGCTCAGGCCATCGTATCGGTCGCGCTCGGTCAGGTTTCGCGAACTGCCATCCTGATCAACACTCGCTCCCGCAGGTTTGACCGCGTTTGATCTCGGTATCCATGCGCTCCGGCGTGAGCGCTTCATTGAGCAATTGGGAGCTGCTGCAGCCGTCATTCCCGCCGCCGCTCTCACGACTCATCACGCCGATTGCGAGTGGCCGTTTCGCCAAGACAGTGATTTTTTCTATCTCACGGGCTTTGACGAGCCCGATGCGGTCGCTCTGTTATTGCCCCATCGACCGCAGGGAGAGCGCTTCATTCTTTTCGTTCAACCGAAGGATCCAGCGGCGGAGGTTTGGACAGGATTCCGTTGGGGAACGGAGGGGGCTGTGGATCGCTACGGAGCCGACGTCGCCCACCCTCTGGATCAACTTCAGGAGAGATTGCCGGGTTATTTGAATGGAGCTGAAGCCATTGCGTTCCGGGTTGGTCGCCACCCTGCGGTAGAGCCGCTTGTGCTTTCCGCCTGGGGGCGTCAGCTGGATACGTATGCACGCTCTGGAGAAGCGGCGTTTGGTTTGGTGGCGCCGACGCCGATCTTGCATCGTCTGCGACTTCGCAAGGACCCGCACGAGCTGGCGCGTTTGCGCGAGGCCTGTCGAATCTCCGCAGAAGCCCATGAACTGGCTCGGGAGATGACCAACCCCGGAATGCGGGAGTCGGAGGTGCAGGCGGCGATTGAGGCCCATTTTCGGGCTAGTGGAGCTCGGGGCCCTGCCTATGGATCCATCGTTGCTGGAGGCGACAACGCTTGCGTTCTTCACTACACCGCCAATACGGCATCCCTGCAGGACGGAGATTTGCTGCTGATCGATGCTGGATGTTCCGTGGAGGATTACTACAACGGCGATATCACCCGCACATTCCCCATTAACGGGCGCTTCAGCGCCGAGCAGCGGGAGCTTTACAGCCTGGTTTTAGCGGCCCAGGAATCAGCGATTGCAAAGGTGCAACCCGGTGGAACGGCGGAAGACGTGCACAACACAGCGTTACGCACGTTGGTTGAGGGCCTCGTTGATTTGGGCCTACTCGTTGGAGATCCCGATGGACTGATGGAACGCGGTGATTACCGCCATCTTTATATGCATCGCACCGGACATTGGTTGGGGTTAGATGTGCACGATGTGGGGGCTTATCGGCTGGGTGAACGACCCGCTGAACTGGAAACGGGCTTCGTGCTCACCGTGGAGCCAGGGCTTTACATCAGCGATCGCTTGGCGGTTCCAGAGGGGCAACCCGAGATCGACGACCGGTGGAAAGGGATTGGCATTCGCATTGAAGATGACGTCGCCGTCACCGAGCAGGGCCATGAGGTATTGACCCAGATCGCCCAAAAAAGTGTCGCGGCGATGGAGCGCTAAAGCAGAGCGAGGAGATCCAGGGTGCGATTGAGCACCCGATCGGCGCCTGCTCTCTGCAACGTTTGCTGATAAGCCTCCACGTTCTCCACGTGGGGAGGGCTCACGGCCAGGCTTTGCCAAGGAAAGTCGGGTCGGACTGTGCGGGCATTGATCACCGTGGTCACGTCAGCGACCGTGTCGCCGATGTAGGCGATGCGTTGCGGCTGCTCCCCGCCAGCGAGCTGCTCGGCCAAGCGGATCAACCCGGTTGGATCGGGTTTGTCGGGTGCATCGCCCATCGCAATCAAGGGGGGGTTGATCAATCCGAGTCGTTCTTCGAGCACAAAGCGTGCGGAGGGCGGCTCTGCTCCACTGACAAAGCCCCACCGCCAGCCTTGGCTGCTGAGTTCGGCGAAAAAATTCGAATCCACGAGCAAGGGCTCATTTCCGATCCATCCCTTCCATTGGCTGGGATCACCGTTGGGATCACCACCAAAGTAAAAATCACTAAAAACCGAGATCAGATCGTTGCGATTTGGTAGTTGTTCCCCACGGCGCCGCAGGAATTCGAGGCTGGCATCCCAGTCGTTGTTCCAGAGGCCTTCTCCTTTCAGCGCGTCGATCTCCTCCGCTGATGGCCGCCACCCGCTGTAGTGCGCCACGGTGTCTTGGAGCGCCCTTCGATAGCTGCCGGCCACATCACGGATGACCCCATCGATATCGAACAGAAGAATGGAAGGTGATCCCAGGGTTAAAGCTGAATAAAGCGGCTGGTAGGCTAGTTCTTTGACTTTCTGTCTTGAGCGCTGACCCCATGACGGCTACCGAAGGCGCTGCCACCACCGACCAGGAGGTCGCGACTCCGGCCGCCGCTGCGGTTGAAGACGCCACCCAGGCAGCTGAATCCACCGAAAAGACTGCCGAGACCTCTGCGGGAGCCGCAGGAGCCTCGACAGCAAGCCCCACCAAAGCTGAAGGACGTCCGGTCTTAAGCGGAGCGGCAGCAGCACTGGCATCCGCCACGATTGACGCTGATGGCGTTCCTTCTGGCTACACGCCAAAGGCTGATGAGGGCCGTTTCCTGTTGAAGATCCTCTGGCTTCCGGACAACGTTGCGCTTGCCGTGGATCAGATTGTGGGTGGTGGCCCGAGCCCCCTCACGTCCTACTTCTTCTGGCCCCGTGAGGATGCCTGGGAAACCCTCAAAACAGAACTTGAGGGGAAGAGCTGGATCACCGACAACGAGCGTGTTGAAGTTCTCAACCAGGCCACAGAAGTGATCAACTACTGGCAGGAAGAAGGCAAAGGCAAGAGCCTGGATGAAGCCAAACTGAAGTTCCCTGAAGTGACGTTCTGCGGTACCGCTTGATCGTCGATTGAGCTTTTGCTGAGTTCAACCAACGGCCTGCCATTGCAGGTCGTTTTTTTATGGGTTCTGCTGCAGGGCGTCGGCTTCGTTCGTGGCTTCTTGTTCCGAACCCAAAAAAGTGCACAAAAAAGCCGGAAGCTTAGCTTCCGGCGACGAGAAAACCATTAATGGTGCAGGCGCTTCCATGAAGGATGCTCTGCTGGCTCAGTCAGCAGACTTGCTGGCTTGCATGCGAGCACGTGCTTCATTCAGCTGCTGTTGGGCTTTTAACTTTTCAGCTGAGACAGGTTGACCTTCCATGCCAGCAACAGCTGTGGTGGCCTTTTGAAAGTCGGCTTCTGCAGCGTTGGCATCGATGCTGCTGCCGAGTTCAGCCTTGTTGACCAAAACGGTGACTTCGTCCGAATCGACTTCTGCAAAACCACCCATCAAGGCGATGGAATTCCAAGAGCCGTTTGCACGAACACGCAAGACTCCTACATCAATGGCGGTGAGCATTGAGATATGGCCGGTCAAGATGCCGAGCTGACCTGTGGTGCTGGGCAGAATCACCTCATCGGCGCTGCCATCAAACACGTTCTGGTCTGGTGCCAGCACGCGGAGGGTGAGGGACATGAACCTGGGTTCGAAGGGAAGAAGAAAGGAAAACGGGCAAGTAAGAAGGGATGTGAGTCACATCCCCCGATCGTGAATTACTTGGATTCAGCGGCCATTTTCTGGGCCTTGGCCTTCACTTCTTCGATGCTTCCCACCAGGTAGAAGGCCTGTTCTGGCAGATCGTCGAGTTCGCCGGCGAGAATTTGGTTGAAGCCAGAAATGGTTTCTTCCAATTTCACGTACTTACCAGGCATTCCGGTGAAGATTTCAGCCACGAAGAAGGGCTGGGACAGGAATTTCTCCACTTTGCGAGCCCGGTCAACGGTTTGACGGTCGTCTTCGGAGAGTTCATCAAGACCAAGAATGGCGATGATGTCCTGGAGCTCCTTGTAGCGCTGGAGGGTGGACTGCACAGCGCGGGCCGTTCTGTAGTGCTCGTCTCCAACCACAGCTGGCTGGAGCATCGTGCTGGTGGAGTCCAAGGGATCCACAGCGGGGTAGATGCCCTTCGATGCCAAAGCTCGGTTCAGAACGGTGGTGGCGTCCAAGTGAGCAAAGGTGGTGGCTGGTGCCGGGTCGGTCAGATCGTCAGCAGGGACGTAGACGGCCTGGATTGACGTAATCGAGCCTTCCACGGTGGACGCAACCCGTTCCTGAAGGGTTCCCACGTCGGTTCCGAGGGTGGGCTGATAACCCACAGCGGACGGCATCCGACCCAGAAGAGCGGACACCTCAGAACCGGCCTGAACGAAACGGAAGATGTTGTCGACGAACAACAACACGTCTTGCTTGTTCACGTCGCGGAAGTGCTCAGCCATCGTCAGAGCTGAGAGACCCACGCGCATGCGCGCACCAGGGGGCTCGTTCATCTGGCCGTAGCAGAGCGCCACCTTCGACTTGGAAAGGTCATCGGCGTTGATCACACCGGATTCCTTGAATTCCTCGTAGAGGTCGTTTCCTTCGCGAGTGCGTTCACCAACACCGCCAAACACAGACACACCGCCGTGCTCTTTGGCGATGTTGTTGATCAATTCTTGGATCAGAACGGTTTTGCCCACACCAGCACCACCGAACAAGCCCACTTTTCCGCCTTGGCGGTAAGGAGCCAGAAGGTCGATCACCTTGATGCCGGTTTCAAACACCTTCGGCTTGGTTTCCAGTTCAGTGAGCTTGGGAGCTTCGCGGTGAATTGGAGCCGTAGCCTCAGCCTTAACGGGGCCTTGCTCATCCACGGGTTCACCGAGGACGTTGAAAATTCGACCCAGAGTGGCTTCGCCGACGGGAACTGAGATCGGAGCACCGGTGTCGACGGCTTCCATGCCGCGCACCAACCCGTCAGTACCGCTCATGGCCACGGCGCGAACGCGGTGGTCACCAAGGAGCTGTTGCACTTCGGCGGTAAGGGCCACGTCTTGGCCGCTCGTGTTCTTCGCTTCAACACGAAGTGCGTTGTAGATCTTGGGCAGTTTCCCGGCGGGGAATTCCACGTCCAGAACCGGGCCAATCACTTGGCGGATCACGCCTTTGGTGCCAGCGGATGCAGGAGCAGAAGCGACCATAAGTAAGGAGAGTTACGGGATCAGGCGCAGCGCGCTGGAGTCCCATTCAGAGCGGCGCAACCATACCACCGCTACGGCAACTGTTCAGCCCGTAGGCAAAACTCAATTCTGTTCGGTCACCCGCACAGTCGTCTTGTGGTGCATGGGGGGGGTCCTTGCATACGTTGGCAGTCAACGGCCCTGAGTGCCAGCTCGTGTTTACACGAGGCTCCTCAGTGCTTTGTCCCTGTTTTTGCAACAACCCATGGCTGCTGTTTCCCTCAGCGTCTCCACTGTTAAACCCCTCGGCGATCGTGTGTTCGTCAAGGTTTCTGAGTCAGAAGAAAAAACTGCTGGTGGCATCCTTCTGCCCGATACCGCCAAGGAAAAGCCTCAAGTTGGTGAAGTGGTTCAAGTCGGCCCCGGTAAGCCCAACGAAGACGGCAGCCGTCAGGCTCCTGAGGTGGGGATTGGCGACAAAGTTCTCTACAGCAAGTACGCCGGCACCGACATCAAGCTCGGCAGTGATGAGTTCGTGTTGCTCTCCGAAAAAGACATCCTCGCAATCGTGAACTGATTGGGTTGACGACGACGACTCGCTGAGGTCTTGAACCATCAGCTGCTTCAAACACCATTTTTTTAGGACACAAATTCCATGGCTAAGCGCATCATTTATAACGAGAACGCCCGCCGCGCTCTCGAAAAAGGCATCGACATCCTGGCCGAATCCGTTGCTGTCACCCTGGGCCCCAAAGGCCGCAACGTCGTCCTTGAAAAGAAATTTGGCTCTCCTCAGATCATCAACGATGGTGTCACCATCGCCAAAGAGATTGAGCTTGAAGATCACATCGAGAACACCGGCGTAGCCCTGATTCGCCAGGCCGCATCCAAAACCAACGATGCCGCCGGTGATGGCACCACAACGGCCACCGTCTTAGCCCACGCCATGGTGAAGGCTGGCCTTCGCAACGTGGCTGCAGGTGCCAACGCGATCACCCTTAAGAAAGGGATTGATAAGGCATCCGATTTCTTGGTCGGAAAGATCAAGGACATGGCCAAGCCCATTGCAGATAGCAACGCCATCGCTCAGGTCGGCACGATTTCCGCCGGTAACGACGAAGAAGTCGGCAAAATGATCGCCGACGCCATGGATAAGGTCGGCAAGGAAGGCGTGATCTCCTTGGAAGAAGGCAAGTCCATGGAGACTGAGCTCGAGGTGACGGAAGGGATGCGTTTCGATAAGGGATATATCTCCCCTTATTTCGCCACCGACACCGAGCGGATGGAAGCTGTCCTCGACGAGCCATACATCCTCTTAACAGACAAGAAAATTGGTCTTGTTCAAGATCTCGTTCCTGTGCTCGAGCAAATTGCACGCACCGGAAAACCTCTTCTGATCATCGCTGAGGACATTGAGAAAGAAGCCCTCGCCACCCTCGTGGTGAATCGTCTGCGCGGCGTGCTGAATGTGGCAGCCGTCAAGGCCCCTGGGTTTGGTGATCGTCGTAAGGCCATGCTTGAAGACATGGCTGTCTTGACGAATGGTCAGCTGATCACCGAAGACGCTGGCCTCAAGCTCGAGAACGCCAAGTTGGAGATGCTGGGCACAGCCCGTCGCATCACCATCAACAAAGACACCACCACCATCGTTGCCGAAGGCAATGAGGCTGCAGTGGGTGCTCGTTGCGAGCAGATCAAAAAGCAGATGGACGAAACCGACTCCACCTACGACAAAGAAAAGCTGCAGGAGCGTCTGGCCAAATTGGCTGGTGGTGTTGCTGTCGTGAAAGTGGGTGCGGCGACCGAAACCGAGATGAAGGACAAAAAGCTTCGTCTGGAAGATGCCATCAATGCCACCAAGGCAGCTGTGGAGGAAGGCATCGTTCCAGGTGGTGGTACCACCTTGGCTCACCTGGCTCCTGCCCTTGAAGAGTGGGCCAATGGCAACCTCTCCGGTGAAGAGTTGATTGGTGCCAACATTGTTTCGGCAGCCTTAACAGCTCCTTTGATGCGCATCGCCGAAAATGCTGGTGCCAACGGTGCGGTGGTCGCCGAAAACGTTAAGTCGCGCTCAAACAACGAGGGCTACAACGCTGCTAATGGCGATTACGTCGACATGCTGGCCGCTGGCATTGTTGACCCTGCCAAGGTGACGCGTTCTGGCTTGCAGAATGCTGCATCAATTGCTGGCATGGTCCTGACCACTGAGTGCATCGTGGCTGATTTGCCTGAGAAGAAAGACGCAGCTCCTGCCGGCGGCGGCATGGGTGGTGGCGACTTCGATTATTGATCTGAACGTCTCACTTTTAATCAAAGAGGCTGTCACTGACAGCCTCTTTTTTATGCGCTTTTTTAGATCAATATTTTTAGATATTGTCGAGAACTGCTACGACAAGACTTCTCCGCTTTTTTGTGAATCCAGAGACTAATGATCAGATAACTCGTTCATGGCATTTTGGAGAGCAAAATCATATTGAAAGAGCTGCTGAAACTGTTCCTGTAAATCAGATTTCTTCTGAAGTAGCTCTCTGAGGGCCCTTGCATTGGGAATTAATTTTTCCTGATGGAGGACGGAAACTCGCTTTGAAGCAGAACTTCCTGTTCCGTCAAACCGCCATTCATGGGTAGGTAAACGGGTTGAGTTGACGAATGACGGCATCGTCTCTAATCCCAAACTATGGTTAATCTTTTGGAGGTCTTCGCTAAAGTTTGAAACTCTAAGAGGATGGATTTTGATGTTGCTATTGATTAGGTTTTTAATGATTTCGAAGCGTTTTTCGGTGCTAATTTGTGGAGTAAAATGTGGATTAATGGTATCTAGGTCGTCTTTTTGTTGATATAGGTAGCGAATAAGTTCTTCGAGTGAAAAGTCGCCTCGCTGACGCTTTTCTCCTGATTGATGTCTTATTTCTTGAAGCAAGTCTTTTGAAAAAAGTTTTGCAAATCCTTGAATCCTCTTGTTCTTGTCGAAGATTGTTCGATTCTCATAAACGTGGAATTTGTTGACGAAACTACTGGTAATACGGCTAACAGGATCTCTACTTGAAATAATGACATGTTGTATTTCACCTCCACTAGATTGAATCCAAGGATTTAAATTTCTAATGTTATCAAAATTATATCCATTGAGTCCAAGGTATGTGCGCGTTGATTGCTTCTTCCCGGATTGTTGGGCTTCTTCAAATGAGGCTTTAATCCATTTTGAAATGGACGTGCAGGCACATTTTTGGGACCATAGGATAATGCAACGTCGTGAAGGAAGATAGTAAAAATTCAAAGCCTGGTAATCCCCCTTCTCCTGTCTCTTATACACATCTCCGAGCCCACGAGACTAAGGCGAATATCGT
>CAXDNN010000086.1:0-9028 GCA_963990675.1 uncultured Synechococcus sp. | reverse complement strand
ATGATACGGCGACCACCGAGATCTACACCTAAGCCTTCGTCGGCAGCGTCAGATGTGTATAAGAGACAGGCCCGAGCCCGAGCCCCCGTCAGCAGCTGAGGGCGCCGCAGCCGACACAGCTCCCGACCCCGTGATTGCCTCGACCGTCACCATCCCCGCGCAGGACAACCAGGACAACACCGAACAAGAGGGAGGCGGTGAGTGGAACTTGCTCGTTGAAAAAATCAAAGCCTGGATCGATTCCAACGCACTTGGATCGCTGTGGACTCAGGCTCAACTCCCGCTCCGTGTCATTGGTGGCGTGATCCTCTTTGTGATCGTGAGCACCATCTACAGCGGCATCCTCGGCACGATCAACAAGGTTCCCCTCGCCCCAGGGCTGCTGGAACTCTTTGGTTTGATCTGGCTGGTGAATTACGCCAGCAGCAACCTTGTGCGCAGTAGCGATCGCAAGCGTGTGATCGATGCCCTTGGCTCTACCTGGAACAAGATTGTGGGTCGGTAATCACAAACCGCTGCGTCCCTACCAATTGGTAGTTTGAGTCGACTTCACGAAAAGTCGCTCGGTGGACATTCAGCTTGGACGCTCCAAAACTGTCCGCCGCGCCTACGGAATCGATGAGATCGCTCTCGTACCTGGAGGGCGAACGGTTGATCCTGAGGTGACCGACACCAGCTGGAGCCTTGGTGGCATTACCCGGGAGATTCCGATCATCGCCAGTGCGATGGACGGTGTGGTGGATGTGGGCATGGCCGTGCGGCTCTCCGAGTTGGGTGCCCTTGGCGTTTTGAACCTGGAGGGGGTTCAAACCCGCTACGAGGATCCCAATGCGGTGTTGGATCGCATTGCCGCCGTCGGCAAAACGGAATTTGTTCCGTTAATGCAAGAGATCTATAGCCAGCCCGTCCAAGAGCACCTCATCCGCAAACGCATTCAAGACATCAAGGCCCAAGGAGGCATCGCCGCTGTGAGTGGCACCCCCGTGGCAGCGATGCGTTTTCGCAAGACCATCGCCGAAGCAGGCGCAGATCTTTTCTTCGTGCAAGCCACGGTGGTGTCGACCAACCACATCGGTCCTGAAGGTCAGGACACCTTGGACCTCGAAGAGCTGTGCCAAGGCATGGGCTTGCCCGTGGTGATCGGTAATTGCGTCACCTATGAAGTTGCCTTGCAACTGATGCGAGCTGGAGCAGCAGGGGTGATGGTGGGCATTGGGCCTGGAGCCGCCTGCACATCACGGGGCGTTTTGGGGGTGGGCATTCCCCAAGCCACAGCAGTTGCCGACTGTGCCGCTGCACGAGCCGATTTTCAAAAAGAGAGCGGACGGTACGTGCCGATCGTGGCCGACGGTGGGATTGTCACGGGCGGCGACATTTGCAAGTGCATCGCCTGCGGGGCAGATGCGGTGATGATTGGATCGCCGATTGCCCGCGCCGACGAAGCGCCAGGACGCGGTTTCCACTGGGGAATGGCCACGCCAAGCCCGGTCTTGCCCCGCGGCACGCGCATCAATGTGGGGAACACAGGAAGCATTGAGCGCATTCTTCGCGGCCCCGCGAAGCTCGACGACGGCACCCACAACCTGCTGGGTTGCCTCAAAACCTCCATGGGCACCCTGGGCGCCCGCACGATTTCGGAGATGCAAACCGTCGAAGTCGTGGTGGCACCTTCCCTGCTCACGGAGGGCAAGGTGTACCAGAAAGCTCAAAATCTAGGGATGGGCAAGTAGAGGAGAGCTAATCTGCACTTGTGTGCGGGCTAGCGCCCACACACTCCTCACACCCCCGGCTCGACGCGTTCGAGCTTTCATTCTTTTCTTCAGGCAACCATCACAGATCTCTTCGCTCCGACCATTTTTGGCTGACGAGAGTGAAAACGTTGCTAAATTCAAACAACACTTTTTGAGCTATATGTCGAGCGCTGCCGCTGTTACCGACGCTTCTTTCGAACAGGACGTTCTCCAGAGCGACGTGCCGGTTTTGGTCGACTTCTGGGCCCCTTGGTGCGGTCCTTGCCGGATGGTGGCTCCCATCGTCGAAGAAATTGCCAAAGAATTCGAAGGTCAGATCAAGGTGTTCAAGCTCAACACCGATGAGAATCCCAATGTGGCAAGCCAATACGGCATTCGCAGCATCCCAACGCTGATGGTGTTTAAGGGTGGCCAAAAGGTCGACACCGTTGTTGGTGCCGTTCCCAAAGCCACCCTCTCAGGCACAATTTCGAAGTACCTCTGAGGCATCCGCCTTCTCAAAAGGGTTGATCGATTGAGCCTGAACCTTGGTGTGATCGATTACGGCATGGGCAATCTCCACTCCGTGGGGAAGGCCCTTGAACGGCTTGGCGAAAAAGCCGTTCTCGTGCGCGGTCCAGAGGACCTCCACGCAATCGACGCCTTGATCCTTCCAGGGGTTGGTTCCTTCGATCCAGCCATCGACAACCTCCAAGCCACGGGATTGGTTCCGCATCTGCAGGCTTGGGGAAACAACAACCGCCCCTTATTGGGCATTTGCCTTGGTCTGCAGTTGCTGTTCGAACGCAGCGACGAGGGAAACAAGACTGGCTTGGGATTGTTCCAGGGGTCCGTGGAACGGCTCCAGATCCATCCCAACGAGCGAATTCCACATATGGGTTGGGCGCCCCTCAAAGTCGAACGCAATTGCCCCCTTCTGCACAGCGACGACCCCACCCCTTGGGTGTATTTCGTTCACAGCTATGCCGCTGTTCCCCACAACAGTTCGGTGTTGTCTGCCACCGCTGGCTATGGCAACTCCGCCGTAACCGCGATGGTGTGGAGCGGACGCATCGGCGCCTGCCAGTTTCATCCTGAAAAATCATCCTCCGCAGGGGAAGCGATGCTGAGGCGATGGCTGCAGTGGTTGCACCAAGGTGCGGAACCCGTCCATTGAAGGCACCAGCCCAACTACGCCTCACCGGTGGCCGCCGCCTGTTAAGTCCCCCAGGCCATGACACACGGCCCACTACGGCCCGTGTACGTGAAGCAGTGATGAATATCCTCGCCCCCCACCTCGACGGTTGTCGCTGGTTGGATCTCTGTAGCGGCAGCGGTGTGATGGCCTGCGAAGCCCTGCAACACGGTGCACGCTCCGTTGTTGCCGTGGAAAACCACCCCGCCACGGCTCGTATTTGCAGCAAAAACCTGCAAACCGTGGGAGACAGCCTCGCCGACGAGCCTCAGTTCAAAACGATTCGCCAAGACGTTGTGCGTTGGCTCCAACGGGATTGGACCGAACCGGCCTTCGACTTGGTGTACTTCGATCCCCCCTACGACGCTGATCTCTACAGCCAGGTGATCCACCAACTCAGCCGAGGGACTTGGCTACATAACGACAGCCTTGTGATCTGTGAGCACCGTTCCCGGCGGATTCCTGTCACAGACCAGAGCTGGACTGTGCAGGATCAACGCAAATACGGCATCAGCAGCCTGCTGATCCTCAGCCCCCCAGAGCGCTGCCGCCTCGTCGATACTGGTTCCATGCCGCCACAAACAGACCCAAAAGCGTTACAGGAATCAGACCCAGAACGATGCCGCAGAGCAGAGGTTCGATCATGACGTCGCATCACCTATCAAGATTGAGCAGAATTCTGTCATCGACACCCCTGCATTGTGATCGAGCCGTCATCAACTGCAGCTGAACAGCCCGAAAGAGGTCGTGGTCTCATCACAGCCCTTGTTGTGCTTGCGGCTGCAGCCTGCGTCGTTCTCGTGCTTTGGGTGCTTGGCAACGCCCGTCAAGATCCTTACGTGCGCGCCAGCCTGGATCTCCATGGATCCACCGAACACGGCGGTGAATTGTTCCGCATCAATTGCGCCGGTTGTCATGGACTGGCAGGGCAAGGGCTTGTCGGCCCAAAACTTGTTGGCATCACCCAGCAGCGCAACGATCCGGTGCTCGTCCACCAAATCATCAGTGGTGAAACGCCACCCATGCCGAGCTTTCAAATCGAACCGCAGTCGATGGCCGATCTACTCGCCTACCTGCACGACCTGTCTTGAAGCGCTTCCCGTTGCCAGGCTGAACGACCAGTCTGTTTGTGAGCGCCCCCTCTTGAGAACAACGCTGTGAACAACGTGGTGGTGGTGCTGGTGGAGCCGGCAGGGCCCCTCAACATCGGCAGCGTTGCCCGCCTCTGCGCCAACTTCAACGTTGACGAGCTGCGTCTTGTCGCTCCCCGCTGTGATCACCTCAGCGAACCATCCCTCCAGATGGCGGTGCATGGCCGAGAGATGCTTCAAACCGCCAAGCTCTACCCAAACCTGCTCTCGGCCATTGGCGACTGTCGTCGCAGTGTGGCCAGTTGCGGGCGCATCGATCACGGGGCTATCCCCTTGCACCCCCCCACCGAGGCGCTCAGCTGGTTGCTCGCGAGGCCAACCCCAGCCCAGCCCCAACCCGGTCCGATTGCGGTGGTATTCGGCCGCGAAGATCGGGGGCTGTCCAACGATGAACTGCGGCTGTGCCAAAGGGTTTTGACCCTTCACAGCGGGTCCGACTACCCCTCGCTCAACCTCTCCCACTCTGTGGGAATCGTGTTGCATGACTTGGCCCGCCTCAGCACCAACCTCCACACCCCCCAAAGCGCAGATCCAATCCAAGTGCCTTCTCCGGATCCTGCGGCAGCGCCAGCCCTGACGGCCCTCCTCGATGATGCGACCGATTTATTACTTGAGGCCGGTTTTTTGTTGCAACACACGGCCCATGCACGCATGGGCAAAGTGCGAGATCTGTTGCAACGCGCCACCATTCGAACGGAAGAAGTTGCTTTGATCCGCGGCATGGTTCGTCAGTTGCGCTGGGCCATCCGCTCACACCGCCACTAATCTCAGCCGAGCGATAGGCATCAGCCAGGTTGACCAGCAGCCGACCATCTCGACGCATCCCGGGCTGGGGACAGCCCGCACGCCTGATCACCCGCTTGATCCTGCTTGGGATCGGTCTTGGAGTGATCAGTGGTTCTGCCCTGAAATTGCTCGCCCCTGAGGTGCGACAGCAGCAACTAGCGCTACCGGAGTGGCTCGCGAAACAACCCTGGATCGAAAGCATCACCCCCAAAAAGCCAACGCCATCCAACAGTGATTCCGCCAACCCAGCCCTAAGGGCTCCCATCGCGATCAGCCAAAGGACGGGACTCCCTCAACACCCCTTCGCACCGCGAGAAGAAATCACGGCGCTCTCCCAACGCTGGAATCAACAGGCCGCAACCCAACCCGACCTTCAGGTGAGCGCCTACATGCTCATCCTCGATGACGGTCGCTTCGCCCAAATGCACGCGAACCGGCCCATGCCGGCCGCAAGCTCCATCAAAACGCCCATCCTGCTGGCGGTTCTCGAGCGCATCGACCAAGGCACCCTGCAGTGGAACGAACCGTTAACGCTCACGAAAGAACTGGTGGGCGGCGGCGCTGGATGGATGGCCTCACGGCCACTGGGAACGCGCTTCCCCACCTACGAGGTGGCCACAGAAATGATTCGGGTGAGCGACAATTCCGCCACCAATTTGATGATTGCGAGAGCCGGTGGCCAAGACGCCATTAACGCTCGCTTCCAAGCGCTCGACTTACCGTCGACGGTGGTGAACAACTGGCTTCCAGACCTTGATGGAACCAACACCACCAGCGCCCGTGATCTCAGCCGCGCCATTGCCCTTGTGGATAGCGGCGAAAGCCTTGGCCCCCGCAGTCGCGATCTCTTCCGTGAGGTGATGGCCACCTCCGTCACGAACACCTTGTTGCCCACAGGCTTGATGCGAGGCCTCGGTGGCGCCCAAGGAGCCCCCGACTCCGCCCTCGCCCGTAAGGGATATCGGGTATTCAACAAAACCGGCGACATTGGCACCGCCTATGCCGATGCCGGCTTGATTGAATTACCGGATGGACGAAGAGCGGTGGCGGGTTTTTTGGTGAAGGGGCCGTTCAATGACCCCCGCTCAACCGAAATGATCCGCCAACTTGCCGCGGCCATGGCGCCCCATCTCAAGCCGCAACCAGCGCCAGCCAAACCATGACGTTGAACCGCTTGTTCACAGCAACCCTGGCTCCATGGGCTCTCCTGGCGCTCACCATGCCAGCCATGGCAGAGGTGGTCGTACGTCAGCAAACCGTGCGTCCACTCCCCGGCGGCCTCGATGCGGTGCTGATGGTGAACGACAACAACCCAGAGCTGATCGAAAGCGATGGCATCTTGCTGTCCACCTTCCCCGAGGGCGGCGACGCGTCCTTACCCGTCGCCCTGAACGGCCGTTTTGATCTGTTCAGCCATCACGTCTATGCCGGCGATGCCGAGGCCAGTCCGGAATCCACCCTCTGGTTCGCACTTCTGGCCGCACCGCTTGGCGATCAACCCGTCACCCTCACCCTGCTTGAAGGGAGCACCTCCTTATCCCAAGCCACCCAACCGGGCCAAACCGAAGCCCCCTTCCTTCCTCTTCCCAGCCGCATGCGGGAAACCACCGCCGTGATTGCCTCTGGTCCTGGTAGCCGCGTTGCTGGGGATCTTCTCGCTGGCCGAACGGCACCGGAACTCACCCATCAAACCTGGACCCTCCAACCGGGAGAGCCCACGCGCTTGCTTCGTCTGCCGATGCCCGTCGCCGGACTCGATCCTCTGCTCAATGGCCGGAACGTGCAGTTACGCCTCCACAGCTCCGCCCCGATCGCCATCGCCACCCTGGCGAGCCACGGCCAAACCTCGAAGCCACCAACCGACCAGGCGTGGCGCACCATGCTCAGCAAGGGAATCCTCAGCAAAAAAGAACACCGGCCCAGCCCCCGCGGCAGCCGCGGCAAGCTGATTTATTCACGGGTGAGCGGTGTCCAGTTGGGAAGCCGCTGGGACGCGGAGATCACAGATCCCGGCAGTCGGGTGCTCGCCGCCCCTCAGGGGCCGATCTCCTGGCCGATTAGCAGCCTGGAACGCGGCACCCTGGCCACCGGACAAGTGCAAACCGCCGAACTCAAAGCCTTCTATCCCGGAACCGCATGGGCCGCCCACGGCAATTACGGGGTGGAATACAACCTTCGCCTGCCCATGCGGAACAACAGCACCAAACCGGTGACGCTTCAGGTCTCCCTCGATTCCCCTTTGAAGGGCAACAAAACCACCGATTCACTCCGGTTTCGCAGCGATCGCAAGGGACCCGTGATGTTCCGCGGCCCGCTGCAGGTCCGAGGGCTCGATGGGACGGACGGTCAGCCGTTAGGACGCCAAACGGTGCATCTGGTCTTGCGCCAAGGGCAACAGGGCCCATCCCTCGGCCAGATCACCCTCAAACCCGGCGAGCAAGAACAGGTTCAGGTGCGATTGGTCTATCCCGCCGATGCCACCCCACCCCAGGTTCTGACTGTGCAGCCTGTGAAACAATTCACTCGAGAGAAGAGATCGCTGTGACGGCACCACGGAAGCGCAGGGTTTTCCCCTTTACTGCGGTGATCGGTCAGGAAGAGATGAAGCTGGCGCTTCTGCTCAACGTGATCGACCCACGCATCGGCGGCGTGATGATCATGGGCGACCGTGGGACGGGGAAATCCACCACGATCCGTGCGCTGGCAGACCTGCTCCCCGATATTGATGTCGTTGCTGGAGACCCATACAACAGCTCCGCCACCGATCCAGACCTGCAAAGCAGTGAGGTGCGCGAACGGTTGATCCGCAACGAAAGTATTGCCACAGAACCGCGGCAGGTGCCGATGGTGGACCTTCCCCTAGGCGCCACGGAAGATCGACTCTGCGGAACGATTGATATTGAAAAAGCCCTCAGCGAGGGCGTGCGGGCCTTTGAGCCAGGCCTGTTGGCCAAGGCCAACCGCGGCTTGCTCTACGTGGATGAGGTGAACCTCCTCGACGATCACCTTGTGGATGTGTTGCTGGATTCAGCGGCCTCGGGCTGGAACACCGTGGAGCGGGAAGGGATTTCAGTGCGCCACCCGGCCCGTTTCGTTCTGATTGGCTCCGGCAACCCTGAGGAAGGAGAACTGCGCCCTCAACTGCTGGATCGCTTTGGCATGAGCGTGGAAGTGCGCACCGTGCGCAACCCAGAACTCCGCGTGCAAGTGGTGGATCAACGCACCGCCTTTGACAGCGACCCCGACAGCTTCAGCACGACCGTCGAAGCCAACCAAAATGCACTTCAACAACGGGTTGTCGACGCACAACAACGGCTCGAGCAGGTGAGCATCGACGACGATCTCCGCCTGCGAATTTCGGCCGTCTGCGGAGAGTTGGATGTGGATGGCTTGCGGGGAGACATCGTGACCAACCGCGCCGCTCGCGCCTTAGCCGCTTTTGAGGGGAGAACAGAAGTGAGCGAAGACGATGTGGCACGTGTTGCCTCCTGTTGCCTTCGCCACCGGCTCCGCAAAGATCCCCTGGAACAGGTGGATTCCGGTGATCGGGTTGTGAAGGTGTTCTGCAAAGTGTTTGAACGCAGCGAGGGCAGCGATCGCGCCGATTTCGAACTGGCCCTTGCGTCCTAGAGATCCTTGAGGATCCTTGGCATCGACCCTGGCCTGGCTCGGGTTGGCTATGGCGTCATCGACACCAGTGGTGGCCAACAACGCATGCTTGATTGCGGAATTATTCGCACCGAGCCGGGCTATTCGGATGGGGATCGCATGGTGGTGATCGCCTCGGACCTCCGCCAGCTGATCCGTGCCTGGCGACCGGAATTGGCCGCGGTCGAAAAATTCTTTTTTTATCGATCAAGCACCACAATCAGCGTTGTTCAGGCCCGAGGGGTGGTGATGATGACGTTGGCGCGCTTCAAAGTGCCGGTGGTGGAATTTCCACCGATGCAAATCAAGCTCGCCCTTGCTGGATTCGGCCACGCCGAAAAAGATGAAGTTCTGGAAGCGGTGATGCGAGAACTCAACCTCACCGATCCCCCTAGGCCAGACGATGCGGCCGATGCCCTTGCCGTTGCTTTAACGGGATGGTTTCAGCTGTCTCTTATACACATCTCCGAGCCCACGAGACTAAGGCGAATCTCGTATGCCGTCTTCTGCTTGAAAAA
>CAXDNN010000085.1:0-9083 GCA_963990675.1 uncultured Synechococcus sp. | reverse complement strand
AATGATACGGCGACCACCGAGATCTACACCTAAGCCTTCGTCGGCAGCGTCAGATGTGTATAAGAGACAGGCCCAGTTCCGCTCACGATGCGTTCCACGGACAAACGATCAACGCCTAGATCGTTTTTCAACCAGCAGGCCAAGTGCCATTCCTCTTCGCTTCGCGGGGCAAATTCTCGATGCCCTCCCTCACTTGAAAGGGCGATCACTCCTTTTTCAGTTCGAATCCCCCGAGCCATGCCGAGGCCGGTACCAGCACCAAGAATGGCCATCGGACCCTCCTGTGCATCGCCCACTTGGAGGACAACTTGCTGGGTTTCATCGAAGTGGGCTAACCCATAGATCAAGACGCCGAAATCGTTGACGAGTTCGAGTTGGCGTATCGATGCTGCAGCGGCCAGTTGGTCTTCGTTTAATTGCCAAGGAAGGTTCGTAATGCGTGCGTTGCGGTTGTTCACCGGTCCGGCGACAGCAATGCATCCGTGTTCGGGCGCTTCGATATCGCTTGGACGTTGCTCTAAAAAACACTTCAGCATCGGCTCCAGCGACCTCCAATCCCTGGAGATAAATCGCTGCTGGTAAAGCTGCTTGAGCCGACCGTCCTTGATGCCGTAAAGAGCTAGGAGGGTTTTGGTTCCTCCCATATCCCCGGCCAACAGTGTTGAGAGGGCCATGCAACAGGACTGGAGGAATTCACTCCACCCTGAATACATCCCACCAGAGAGGCAACCAATCCCTTTGAGTGAAGCGATTAGCTAAAAAAATCCAGGGGTAATGGCCCCCATGTTGTGGCTGGCTGAGCGTCATCGTCCCCATGGCCACTGATCAAGATTCCAGAACCCAGTCCGTGTTCGATCCTGATCCGAACAGTGCCGCCACGTTGGTTGGCCTTCAGAAAGACGGGCCCATCCTCGGGTGTGGTTTCAATAACTTCGAGCGCTGTCCACTGTTGACTCGCCTCCAGAGATCGAAGGCTTGATAAAGCCTGACCGGCGGATGGAGCCATCACGCCAATGGTGAACCAACTTGATTGGGAGAGGGCTATTTCAAGCTCCTGATGCAGTTGATCGGCAGTGCTTTGATCAAGTGTTGGCGCCTCCCGCAATCGACTCAAGTCCTTAAGGGACTGGATGCTTGGGTCGCTCATGGGTTGAGTCCGAGGCCTGGTTGCCGTTCTGAGTTGGCCTGTTGTGCGGCTTTGAGCAACGCTTCGAAGGACGTGACTCCGAGATCGCCATCACGGCGACTACGCAGGCTGACGGCGTTTTGTTCGGCTTCTTTGGCACCAATCACCGCCAGAACAGGAATCTTCATCTGTTCTCCTGTGCGGATGATCTTGCCAAGTCGATCCCCGCTTTGATCGATCGTGGCGCGGATTCCTGCCGATTTGAGCTGGTCGAGGAGCTGTTCTGCATAGGGCTGAACGTCATCGGTCACGGGCAAGAGGCGGATCTGCTCGGGGGCAAGCCAGAACGGGAAATCACCGGCATAGTTTTCAGTCATGATTCCGAAAAACCGTTCCAGCGATCCAAAGATTGCTCTGTGAATCATGATCGGCTGCTGCTTTGAACCATCAGCGGCCACGTAATCCAAGCCGAAACGCTCGGGCAGGTTGAAGTCCAATTGGATGGTGGAGCACTGCCACATGCGGCCAATAGCATCCTCAATTTTTAAATCAATCTTTGGGCCATAAAAGGCACCGCCCCCTTCATCGATTTTGTAGTTCCAACCTTTGCGCTCGAGGGCTTCGATGAGCCCCTTCGTGGCTAGATCCCAAACGGCTTCGCTACCAATGGATTTTTCTGGGCGGGTGGACAGGTTGATTTCGTAATTGTTGAAATCAAATGTGGAGAGGATGCGCTCGGTGAGATCAAGGATTCGCAAAATCTCATCGCTGATTTGATCTGGCAAACAGAACACATGCGCATCGTCTTGCGTGAATCCTCGAACTCGCATCAGGCCATGCATCACCCCAGGACGTTCGTAGCGATAGACCGTCCCCAGCTCGGCCCAACGAATCGGTAGTTCGCGATAGCTCCTTAATTTGCTGGCGTAGGTGAGCACATGAAACGGACAGTTCATCGGTTTCAGCTGATATTCCCGTTCATCCACCTGCATCGGGCCGAACATGCTTTCGGCATAAAAGTCGAGGTGGCCTGAGGTTTTCCAGAGGCTGATGTCTGCCACATGCGGTGTGTACAGCAATTCGTAGCCGCCTTCAAAATGGGCTTGCCGCCAAAAATCTTCGATCAGCAGGCGCATACGTGCACCCCTTGGATGCCAGAACACCAGACCTGCACCCGCTTCATCTTCGATGGAAAACAAGTCGAGGTCTTTGCCGAGCCTCCGATGATCACGGCGTAGCGCTTCAACTTTGCGGCGTTTGTGCTCCGCAAGTTGCTCAGGCGTCTCCCAGGCTGTTCCGTAGATGCGCTGAAGCTGCGCTTTTGTTTCATCGCCACGCCAGTAGGCGCCGGCCACACTTTCCAGTTCGAAGGATTTGGGATGGAGCTCTTTCGTGTTTTCAACATGGGGGCCGGCACAAAGATCCCACCATTGATCCCCAAGCGTGTACAAGGTGATTGGCTCTTGAAGCCGCTCCAAAATCTCGAGTTTGTAGGGCTCGTTTTGGGCCTTAATCCTTTTCTCCGCTTCATCCCTGCTCACCTCGATCCGCTCTAGGGGCAGCTTGCGGCCGATGATTTTGCCCATCTCCTTTTTGATGGCCTTCAGATCGTCTTCGGTGAAAGGCTCGGGGTTGTCGAAGTCGTAGTAAAAACCAGACTCCGTCCAGGGACCAATGGTGACCTGAGCTTTGGGGAAGAGCTTCTGCACCGCCATCGCCATGACATGGCTCATGGAATGACGAATTTTGAGGAGCTGCTCGCTCTCGCTGGTCTTCGGCAGAACCACGGACGCGAGTGGGGCGGATGTGGTTACTGCAGCGCTGCTCACCGGAACCGGAACAAGGCCCGCCATCCTATGGGCGTGGCTACAAGTTTCTTGCATGGATCCGTCGAATCAATCCGAGGCGGGCGCTCTTCTCGACCAACTCCTGGAATCATTGTTGGCTGATTTTGACCACTGGTTTCAACGCGGAGATGAACTCTTGCGCTGCTGCCCAGATGACGTCATGGACAAGGCGGAGAGGGATCGGTTGGCCGACCGTTTAACGGAGGGCCAAAAGGCGATCACGGCCACACGGTCCTTAGTCAAGGCCTCCTCTCAGCCCATGGCTGTGTCGATGAGTGCGATGAGCCCTTGGCATGGGCTTGTGACGGAGGTGTGGGGATTGGCAGCCAAGCTGGCTGTATATCGACGTAATCAGACGTTGACCTGACGTTTCAAGCTATTCAAATTTTTGCTGTAGAAGCTTGCGAGTTCTTGGTGGCTCTTGACGGGTTGTCCGTAGGCCGACAGGCCGGAGAAGGTGGGGAATGAAGCCCATTCAGGCGCGAGTTTGGCCATGGCAGCCTTGGTCAGACCCCGTTGATCAATTTCTTTGAGCGCGCCTCGACGTTTGGCGAGATGGAGTGCTGCCTGATCTTGATGTTGAGGTTCGAAACTTGCAAGCTTTAGTTCACGCGCAACCCCTTTCCAGGTGCCAGGCAAAAATTGGTAGGCACCGGCAGCAGCGCTGGAATAGCGCTTGACAACCACGCGTTCTGGGTGGCGTGAGAGATCTTCAAACATTCCTCCGCCATACATGACGGTGTACCCGTGGTCCTGTCCGTCTTTCCAGGTGCCTTCGGCGTAACGGATCGTGTTCAGCAGAGCACGGCGCTCAGGGGTGAGTTCGTAGGGGCCCTGCTCAAATCCCGCAACCAATGAAGCCCGCGTGAGGCCATGGGAAGCGACGTTGGATGTTTCCGTCGTTGCAGAGGGAACTGAAAAGGTCGAGCCACTGGCGCTGAGCAGCAAACCACTGAAGAGGGTGGATGCCACAAAAGTACGGGTGGATCTGAAAGCAACGCTTGGAAACAGTTGAAACACGCAGGGCGTTCAAATTCCAACCACCTTGAAGGGATGTTGCGTTCTCTGGAGTGTTCGGCCGTTGTGGGGTTGACTTTCGCCTTGCAGTATGTGTAGCCAGCTGAGTAAACGATGAGAGTCTCGCGAGACTCTTTGGCCTCACTACGGTTGTCCGATGTTGTTGGCGATGGTTGCTGGCGCCTCCCGAGTTGGATCCAATTGATTAGCGGAGCTAATTAATTGAGTCAATATCAATTAAGTGCCGCAGGCAAACCCTAGGGCTTTCTTGACCCGATTCAGCGTTGCGTTGGCCACGGCTTCAGCCTTTTGCCGGCCTTGCTCGAGAACGAGATCCAATTCTTCGGGATTGTCGATTAGTTCCTTGTAGCGGCCTTGAATCGGCTCCAATGCAGCAACAGCGGCTTCAGCGAGCAGCGGCTTGAATTGTCCCCAGCCCATGTCAGCGCAATCAGTGGCGACGGACTCACGTCCTTGTCCACTCAGAATTGCGTATAGACCCAGGAGATTATCGGTTTCAGGACGGTCAGGGTTGCCGAATTCAAGGCCTCGTTCGGGGTCTGTCTTCGCTCGCTTGATCTTTTTGGTGATCAGCTCAGGAGGGTCTAGCAAGGTGATGCGACTGCCTTCATTGGGGTCGCTTTTGCTCATCTTGTTGCGGCCATCGGTCAGGCTCATCACCCTGGCTCCTTCTTTGAGGATGAGCGGTTTAGGAACGTTCAGAACGGGATTTTCTTTGGAGCCGAACCGTGCGTTGATCCGTTGTTGTGCAATGTCGCGAGCCAGTTCAAGGTGCTGCTTTTGGTCCTCTCCCACCGGCACTAAATCGGCGTCATATAAAAGGATGTCTGCCGCCATCAATACGGGGTAATCCAGCAGCCCAACAGAAACGTTGTCTCCTTGCTTGACCGACTTCTCTTTGAACTGAATCATGCGTTCCAGCCAATTCAGCGGCGTAACACAGTTCAGGAGCCAACAAAGCTCACTGTGGGCTGCAACTTGGCTTTGGATAAAAATTGAACAGCGTTTGGGATCCATTCCGCAGGCCAAATACAGAGCGGCGGTGGAGCGAGTGTCCGCGGCGAGTTGGCTTGGATCATGGGGAACTGTGATCGCATGCAGGTCCACGACACAGACATAGGTGTCGTGGGTGTCTTGCAGATCAACCCAGTTGCGGATGGCCCCAAGCCAGTTACCGAGATGCAGTGCTCCCGTCGGTTGAACACCGGAGAGGACCCTTGGCCGCGGCATGAATCAGGCCTCTGGGTCAGTTGTGGGCTTGCTCGTGTCTTCGGATGACGAATCCGCTGAGGTGGTGTCTGTTGGCGCCGCATCTTGATCAGGGGTCGCGTCCGATTGAGGCGCAGGATCTGGTGCTGCTTCAGGCTCTGCCTTGGGCTTGCTGGGACGAGCAAAAGGATCTGGTTTTGAGCTACGGCCTCCTCGGTCGTCGTCTGAGCGACGGTTGCGGGTGTCGCGTCGACCGCCGCTAGGGGCTTGGCTCCTTTGCTGTTCGATCAGTTCTGTGAGTTTTCCATCCGCGAGCATTTGACCCAGCGTGCGCACTGCAAAGCCAAGGACGGCCACCGGGGAACGCAGGTTGAAGGCGTCTTGGAGAGCCTTGGCAGCACTCATTTCGTTGTCACTTAGGCGAATGCGGAATCCACCAGCGTCCCTGTTGCCTCCGCGGTTGCCGCGACCGCGCTGTCCTTCGCGGCGACCCTCGCCCTGTTGTCCACCCTGCTGCTGGGGATCGCTGTAAGAATCAGTCATGGCCCATGGCCTGTCGTTAGGCGCAAGTGTGACGCATCACCGGTGAGCTGCCAGTCAGCCAATGCAGTTGATGGGGCTCTGAACTTCCTTGTCGGGCCAGCACCAACATGGGAATGGTGTTGATGCCACGCTCGATGCAGTCCCGATAAAGGCTTACGAGAGTTCGATATCGCTGCGCAGTCCAGCCGTGATTCGGACGTTCTTGGCTCCTCCAAAAGGTTTGGAGAGCCCGTTGACAATCATCAATTCCGAATTCGTCCCAACACGTTTGTTGGGCCACTAGGGGATCAACGCCTTCACTCAAAAGTGTTTGATAGTGCACAAGCTCCGGAGCCTCGGCATGACCATCTGGGGGGAGTAACCGGTGCAGTTGATCGAGTTGGATTCGATGGAGTTGCATCCAGCAGCGATTGCGAAGCAGCACCGGGCGTTGCCATGACCATCCATCCGCTGCATTCACATCCCGGAGCGCGGCCTCAAGCCCGAATCTCTGAATCTCAGTTAATCCCGATAGTGGATCTGCCACCCACTTGGACTCATCCATGGGCTCCCGTGTAGGTGATGCCGTCTTCTACATAGTCCCTCGGTTCGAGGTGGATTGTGCAGCGCACAGGACCGAATTTTTGATCGAGTCTGGCTTCAACGCGTTCGGTGATCTTGTGGGCGCTAATCAGATCCTCCGCATCGACGATGAGATGCATGTCGATAAAGACCTGCTGACCGAGAACTCCACGGCTGGCGATGTCATGGCAGTTAAGGACTCCAGGAATTGCCATGGATTCAGCATGGATGGATTCAGGAGCAATGGCGATGTGATCGACCAGCCACGGCAGCGTTTGGCGGAGGACTTGCCAGCAAACTTTGATGAGCAGCAAAGCCAGCGGAATGGCTAGGGCTATGTCGAGCCAATTTACCTGGAAAATCATTGCTCCTGCCATGCCCACAAGCACCACAACAGTGGTCCAAACGTCACTTGCTGCATGCTGTGCATCCGCTTTCAGCAAGCTGTTATTGAGACGGCGCCCCTCGCTATATTCATACCCGGCAAGCAAAAGATTGAAGCCTAAAACTAATCCCAAGATCACTAATTCCTGACCCGTTACTCGAATTTGTGGAAATCCTTCCAGCATTCGTTCACTCGATCGGAGCAGAATTTCTAGTGCTGTGAACAAAATGAATCCTGCAATCCCCAAGGCGCCAACGGCTTCATATTTATGGTGTCCGTAGGGATGGTCGCGATCTGGCCGTGGATCGGAAAGGCTGTTGGTGATCAGTCCTGTGAGACTCGACAACGCATCAGTTGCGCTGTGCATTGCATCAGCAATCACCGCTAATGAGCCGCTCATCACCCCAACTGCCAACTTCAGTAGGGACATAGCGACGTTCAGGGCCAGGGCAACGCCCAGAACCCGACGGACGTCTTGGCGACGATCAACGGTGGTCTTGCTCTGCAAGGCGCTCATGCATCGCCTCAATGGATCTCCCCACGGTATGGAGAACTCCTCCGTCTGGCCGCTTTTACTGGTCTGGAACCTTGAGCTGAGCTAGGAGAGGTTCTGATTCTCTTGCGTTGCGTTGAAACTTCCGGCTGCGTTACCGCAGATCCTCTCGGTTCCTAAGTCCTTAATCAGGCCTTTGGTGTTGGCGGCTGGAGGTGTCATGGCCGGGCAGTGGTTGCTGAGTGATGTGATGCATATCCCTGGCGGAGGCCTGGGTTTCTTGGTGGTTGGTGGCGTAGTGGTGTGGCTTGGGCGCACCTCTAAACCCCGCTTTACGTCTCCCACATCTGTGGATGGGTGGCTTGAACGTTGCAACACCGTTCTCGATCAATTTGAGTCGTTCGAAGCTGATGTGAATGCCAACGAGCGACGTCGGGAATCGCTGCAGGCTGTTATTGAACGTTCCGGGCCAAAACGGCTGGCCATGGTGACTGTTGAACCATCATGTGCACCGGATACGTTGTTACTCCAAGAGGGCCTTTCGAGCGCAACGTCACTCCAACTCTCCTTGTGCCGTCCACTGGTCAGTACCGATGGCCATCGTCAGTGGCCTGATGTTTTGCAAAATCACGATGTGATCTTGTTCAGTGTGTCCAACCCTGTGATGGCCGCTGAATTGTTATGGCTTCAGCAAGTTCCAACCACTCAGCCCACGTGGTTGCTGGTGCACGCATCTGAGGATGAATCCGACGACGCAACCATCGCCAATCTTGCAGCTGTTTTGCCGGAGCGTTGGCGCGATCGAGTTGTTCTGATCGGGGATGATGGTGCTCTGCGGGCCTCGCTTGCTCCGTTGAGAAGGTCCCTCTCTAAGGGGCTTCCAGATGCAAGGCATCGGCTGCTTGAAGCACTGCATCGTGATTGGCAAGCAGATCTCGAACGTCTGCGGCGCAATCGTTTTCAGCAACTGCAGCAACGCACCCAATGGATCGTGGCCGGTTCTGTTTTGGTGTCGCCTATCCCCAGTTTGGATCTTCTCGCCGTTGCTGTGGCTAACGGTTTGATGCTGAAGGAGATGGGAGATATTTGGGGAGCAGAGGTGAAGTCGGATGTGTTGCGAGAGGCGGCATCTCACCTGGCTCGAGCTGCGTTGGCCCAAGGGGTGGTGGAGTGGACAAGCCAAACACTTCTGGGTCTGGCAAAGCTCGAGGCTGGTAGTTGGTTGGCCGCTGGAGTGATGCAATCCCTCAGCGCGGCCTATCTCACCCGGGTTGTGGGCCGTTCGATGGCGGACTGGTTGGCTGTGAATGCAGGCGTTTCAGAGCCTGATCTTGCATCCCTGAAGCGTGAGGCTCCACTCTTGATTGCTCGTGCCGCTGAAGAAGAACGACTGGACTGGCCTGGCTTTCTTCAGCAATCTCGACAGTGGGCGCTAAATACAACTTCATGAAGCATTCATGAAGTGCTTAATGAACTTCTGTTGAGAGCCAATTCGGAATATTGAGAGTTGAAGACATAGGCGTTCGTACTCATAGGATTTAGACGCCATTCTCCAATTTGGGGAACGGTTTTTCCGTCTTTATCTTCTCCCATGTCCACCGCAATTCGCAGCGGACGCCAGAGCAACTGGGCATCTTTTTGTGATTGGGTCACCAACACCGACAACCGCATTTATGTCGGTTGGTTTGGTGTCTTGATGATTCCTTGCCTGCTGGCTGCCACCATCTGCTTCATCATCGCTTTCGTCGCCGCTCCTCCGGTTGACATCGATGGCATCCGTGAGCCTGTCGCTGGTTCTCTGATTTACGGCAACAACATCATCTCTGGTGCTGTTGTTCCTTCCAGCAACGCCATCGGCTTGCACTTCTATCCCATCTGGGA
>CAXDNN010000084.1:0-9399 GCA_963990675.1 uncultured Synechococcus sp. | reverse complement strand
TTCGGTTGCTACTCCTCAGTTGTCGTTGAAACCGAACGGCTTTAAATCCACCACCAATTGCTGAAGCTTGCGGCTTGGCCACAGGCGTGTTGGTGTTGATCCCAAAGGGTCCAGATTCGTGCGTTTTGGATAATGAATCGTCTCCCTTTGCGGCTGATCCGGATCCCGATGTAGCCCTCGATGGCGTCTTCGCGTTTGGCTTTGCTGAGGGCAAGGGAGCGTTCGGCTTGTTCGGCGGCTGGAGCGGTGAGGCGGGATGGCAGTCCCACTAAGTCGTCCCATGGGGCATCCCATAGGCCTAGAGCAGCGGCATTGGCATAGGTGAGCTTCGGTTCTGGGCTGCCGTCATGGGCCAGCACAGGGAACCCGCAGGCGAATAGTTCCTGACAGCTCAGGCGCAGGGATGGTTGCCGTCGAGTCGAAGCAATCAGTGGCGTTTGGAAGGCCCGTTGGTGGGACTGCAGCAGCTGTGCCACCAGGGCCTGTTGGTTCGCAGTTAACCAGGGGGGCTCCGATTGCATGGCTGGTGTGCAGGAACGCTTAATTCAGCTGCCTGCTGCCATGGCTTGAAGCATCGCCCGTTGGGCACTGGCTTGGCCGTGGGCTTTGAGGTTGCCGAGGAATGTGTTGCGGGCCTCTGGAAATCGCGGGTCTTCGGCGAGGGGCAATTCACCGGCGGCATCGAGGCCCGTGTCACCTTCGAGTGCCGCCGTCACCACAACCAGATCGCCGTCGAGGCTGCGGTTGTAATGCCACCAAAGGGCCGGTTCAAGTACGGCGGGATGGGCGGGGGTGGCCGTGGTTTCCTCAGGAGCCTTCTTTGAAATGGAGGCGGCCTTTTGCTTGCCGATGGCGTTGGTTTTCACCATGGCCGCCAGCGCTTTACGTCGTTTTTCGGCTAAGTCTTCCAGCAGCTTTGAGCGATTGCGTCCTCGGAGCTGGAACAGCACGAAGGGGTCCTCGCTGAAGCGATCCCCCATCAGGAAGTACACCGCACTGATGTGCTTGCAGGGGTTGGCCTTGTCTGGGCAGCTGCACTCGCTGCGCACCTCTTGAAGTTTGAACGGAAACAGGCGTTTGCCACTGGCAGCGAAGGCCCGTTCGATGTCGGATGGCATGATCCCAGCCAACAGTTGAGCGGACCAGCGTGCTTTTTGGGTGAGTGCCTCGAGCACATAGCCCCAGTCCTCATCATTGAGAACATCGAGCCAAAGCTTCACTTTGTAGGGCTCTTCATCGGTGCCCTGCACCCGCGCATGCACCCGGCGTCCCTCGAAGCGAATGGAGGTGACGTTGCCCTCGCGGGCATAGCCCCACGCGCGTTCGAGTCGTTTCTTGAACCGGTAGCCGTTGATCAGCTCCATCCATTGCTCAACCCACCAGGGCTGTTGCCCTAAGCCGTCATCGCCAATGGCGGTGATGCCGGTGTTGTTGTTTGTGTTCATGGTTAGGTGTCCTCGAGGGCAACAAGATTGCGCAGCTGATCGCCGCCAAGGCTCCCGAGCCAGTCTTCACCGGAGCCGATCACGTCTTCAGCCATTCGAGCTTTTTCACGAATCATTTGGTCGATTTTTTCTTCCACCGAGCCACGGGTGACGAATTTGTGCACCATCACCCGGTTGGTTTGACCAATTCGATAGGCCCGGTCTGTGGCTTGGTTCTCCACCGCTGGATTCCACCAGCGATCAATGTGGAACACGTGGCTGGCCCGGGTGAGGTTGAGGCCAACACCACCGGCCTTGAGGGAGAGAAGGAAGAGTTGTGGTCCTCGTGGGTCCTCCTGGAATCGATCCACCATCGCTTGCCGATCAGTCTTGCGGGTTCCGCCGTGCAGGAAGGGAACCTCAGACTTCCAGCGTTGTTGCATCCAGGCCTGCAATAGGTGTCCCCATTCGGCGAACTGGGTGAACAGCAAAGCGCGATCTCCGGCTTCAATCACCTCTTCGAGGATTTCTTCCAGTCGCATGAGCTTGGCGGAACGGCCAAGGAATTCGGCGTCAACGGCACCTTCGCGTTGGGCTAAGGCCGGGTGGTTGCAAATCTGTTTTAAGCGGGTCAAGAGCGCGAGCACCTGGCCATGGCGTTGCCCCAGAGGTGCGGTGGCAATGGCGTCGAGGGTGTCTTCAACGGTTTTGTTGTAGAGCGATTTCTGTTCTTTGCTGAGACCCACCCATTCGCTTAATTCCACCTTTTCAGGCAGGTCGGAAATGATCGACTTGTCGGTTTTGAGGCGGCGCAGGATGAAGGGACCAACCCGTGCTTTGAGATCACGTAACGACGACATATCGCCGTAGCGCTCAATGGGCATGCGGTAGCGCTGACGAAAGAAGTCTTCCTCGCCCAACACTTTTGGATTGAGGAAATCCATCAGAGCCCACAGCTCGCTGACGCGGTTTTCCACCGGTGTGCCGGTGAGTGCAATGCGGAACCTGCTGCTCTTGCCGGCTCGCGCTAGGTCTCGGGCCGCTTGGCTTTGTTTCGCCCCAGGGTTCTTGATCGCCTGAGCTTCATCGATCACAACCCCTTGCCAGTCGAGGCTGTCCAGCAGTTCACTGTCGCGTTGCATCAGGCCGTAACTAGTGAGCACCAGATCCATACCTTTGAGCTCTTTTTTCAAGGCGGCTGGCGTGGAAGGCCGGCGTGGCCCGTAGTGCTCCTTCACCGACAGCTCGGGGGTGAAGGCTTCCGCCTCCCGTCGCCAATTCGTCAGCACCGACGTTGGGGCCACCAACAGCACCGGGCGTTTGAGTTCGTTTTCTGCTTTGAGGTGCTGCAGGAACGCCAACAACTGGATGGTCTTGCCCAAACCCATGTCGTCCGCCAGGCAGGCGCCTTGATCGAACCGATGGAGGAAGGCCAGCCAGCCCAAGCCACGTTCCTGATAGGGACGGAGTTGTCCGGAAAATCCCTCTGGAGCTGGAAGGGGGTCGGGGGCTTTTTGCTGGTGGTACTGCTCGAGAACTCCCTGCAGGCGTGGCCCGGCATCAAAGCGATGCACCGGCAAGCGCATCATCAGTTCCCCTTCCGTGGCCGTGAGCCGTAGCGCATCGTCGAGGCTCAGCTCTGGATTGGCTCCACAGAAGCGTTCGGCGTTGCGGAGATCGTTGGGTCGCAGTTCGATCCAGGCGCCCTTGTGGCGCACCAGCGGACTGCGCTTTCCGCTCAATCGTTCGAGCTCCCGGAGGGTGAGTGTGACGCCGCCGATCATCAGATCCCAGCTCCAGTCCAGCGATTCGCCGAGGGTGAAGCCGCTGGATCGATCCGGTAGATCCGCCTTGATCGCTAAGCCGAGACGACTGGCGAGGCCTCCTGAAAGACTGGGGGGTAGCTCGACTCCGATGCCGGCATTGCGGAGTTGGTGCGTTGCCGTTCGCACCAAAACAAACGCTTCCGCTGGCGTGAGCTGCATCGTTTCCGGTGTGGCACTTTCCAGTCCGCGTTCGATCGGAGGGAACACCGTGAGGGCTCGGCCGAGGCCCTCGAGCAGCACTTCTCCAGCCTGGTCAACTTTGATCTCCCCGAGTTGGAGTGTTTCCGCTCCTGAGGCCCAGGCCGCGGCAGCCGGCAGCTTGAGGCTGGGATCCGCCTCCGCTTGCAAGCCAAACTTCAAGTCCCACAACTCCTCCCCATCGTTTGGAGTGTGGAGTTCGAGGTAGGTGCGGGCTGCCGCGAAGCCTCCGGCAATCCCCTCGCGCCAGTGCAGGCTGGCCGCGGTGAGGCGTTCTGCGTCCTCGTTGCCCACCTCCACAACACCGGTGTCTGAGGCGAGGGCCTCTTGCCACAGGGTGAGTAGGGGGTCGAGGCCTTCCGTGGTCGGTTCAAATCCCTTGCGCAGCTCTGCATCGACCAAGTCCTCAAGCAGGGTGGCGACCCTGAGGCGACCGCTCCTTGGCCGGCAGCAGGCGACCGGATTGGCGGCTCGCATCGCTTCCGGTCGAAGTCTTGTGGTGCGATTGCTGCGGCGCCCGAGCGGCTCGCGCCAAGGCAGGGCACAGGTTGCGACGAGGGGCAGCGTGGTGGCGAGGTCTTCGAGGCGACGTCGATCTTCCTCACGGTTCAGCAAGGGAACCCAGCGCGCTCGGTGGGGGTAACCCTCGCCTTTGCTTAATTCCATTTGGGGAATCCAGCGACCACGGGCTACCAAGCTGAGGGACCAACGTTGGAGATGGCTCCACCAACGCAGTTCATCCCCGAGGTCTGGATGTCGGCCCGATAGGGGTAAACGGGCCAGCCACTCTGTTGCGGCCGATGGCTCGACCGCGAGGCCTTGCACCTGCCATGGCCACCATTCCATTTGTTTTGGAATGGGCTCTCCTGCTTGCATGGGCAAGCCGGTCCAGGCCGGCTTCTCAGCGTCTGGTTCGCTCGATTGGCTCCGACTTTTGCGGGGTTTGACGGTGCGGCTTGGAAGGGTGAGGCATGCGGTGGCATCGATGCTTCCTCCAGGCATGAGGTCCCGCTCGGTCAACCAAGCTTTGAGATCGTCCGAGCCAAGGGTGAAGGGATGTAGAGCGGGTGTGAGTCCATGCCCCTCCGGTGAGGCGACACGCCAGGTGTCAGCCCAAACGAGCAGTGCCGGTTGTCCGGAACTGCTGGAAGTACGAATGGCGGGAAGCCAGGTGGCGTGCAGCAGGCTCATGGCCGCGACGCGGGCAGGAAGCGGAGGGTGCTGTGGAGCAAGAGAGCACTGCCGATCAACGGCAGCCAAGCTTGAAGAAACTCCAATATCACCAATGCCAAGCCATCGGAGTGCCAGTTGTCAAGGGGTAAGGGCATTCCAAGGCTGCGAACGCCACAAATAGCCCCCACGAGTCCGGCCTGTAAATGCTGGTCGTCCGGGTCGGCACGGTGCAAATGAAAGGCCAACAACCCGTAAAACAGCCCGCATCCACCGGAGCGAATCCCAGCGTCGAGGCCCCATCCGAGCCCAATCGCACCAGCACTCAAGCCAGCCAGCAAGGCCCAGCCAATCGACAGGAGTCGCAGTCGATTGCGGGACGGGTGATCGTCGTTGGGTGGGGCTGGCACCGATCCCGGCGGGTTAGGAGCGATCATGACGGCAGGATCCTCCTTCCCTTCCATGGCTGCCGCCGCTTCGTCGTCTTCTGCAGCATCTCTGCCCCGTTCTGGCGCTGAGATCCGTTCGGCGTTTCTGCGCTTCTACGCGGAACGGGGCCACAAGGTGATGCCAAGCGCTTCCTTGATTCCAGAGGATCCAACGGTGCTGCTCACCATTGCTGGGATGTTGCCGTTTAAGCCTGTGTTCCTGGGTCAGCAGGAGCGGCCAGCTCCGCGGGCCACAAGTAGTCAGAAGTGCATTCGCACCAACGACATCGAGAACGTGGGTCGTACGGCGCGGCATCACACGTTTTTTGAGATGCTCGGCAATTTTTCCTTTGGGGATTATTTCAAGCAACAGGCGATTGAGTGGGCTTGGCAGCTGAGTACGGAGGTGTATGGCATTGATCCCAAGCATCTGGTGGTGAGTGTCTTCCGTGAAGACGACGAGGCAGAACAGATTTGGCGAGATGTGGTGGGGGTGAACCCCAAGCGGATTATCCGCATGGATGAAGCCGATAACTTTTGGGCGTCTGGTCCGACAGGTCCCTGTGGGCCTTGTTCAGAGATCTATTACGACTTCAAGCCTGAACTCGGCGATGAGGGCATCGACCTCGAAGACGATGACCGCTTCATCGAGTTCTACAACTTGGTGTTCATGCAATACAACCGCGACGCTGAGGGGAGCCTCACGCCGTTGGCGAACCGGAACATCGATACGGGTCTGGGCCTCGAGCGGATGGCTCAGATTCTTCAGAGGGTGCCGAATAACTACGAAACGGATCTGATTTTTCCGCTGATCCAGGCGGCCGCAGATCTAGCGGGGGTTGACTACCACCAGCTCGACGACAAGGGCAAGACGTCGTTGAAAGTGATCGGCGATCACAGCCGTGCTGTGACGCAGTTGATCTGTGATGGCGTCACCGCTAGCAACCTCGGCCGCGGCTACATCATGCGTCGTCTGTTGCGCCGCGTCGTCCGGCACGGGCGTCTGATCGGGATTAATCGGCCCTTCCTGGTGATGATGGGCGAGGCTTCGATCGCGCTTCTAAAAGACGCCCACCCCTCAGTGCTGGAGCGTGAGGAGGTGATCTTGGCTGAGCTTCAACGGGAGGAGGCGCGCTTCTTGGAAACCTTGGAGCGGGGCGAAAAGCTGCTCTCTGAAGTTCTGGCTAGCAAGCCGAAGCAGATTAGTGGTGGTCAAGCTTTTGAGCTTTACGACACCTATGGCTTCCCTTTAGAGCTCACCCAAGAAATTGCAGAGGAGCAGGGGCTCGAGGTTGATTTGGCTGGCTTTGAGGAGGCGATGGAGCAACAACGTCAACGGGCCAAGGCCGCGGCGGTGAGCATCGATCTCACGTTGCAGGATGCGATCGATCAGGTGGTCGCCCTTCAAAAGGCCACAGCTTTCCAGGGGTATGAGCATCTGGAGCAGCCCAGTTGTGTGCAAGCCCTAGTGGTCAACGGTGAGCCTGCCAGCTCTGCCGTCGCGGGCGACCAGGTGCAAATCGTGCTCGAGTCCACTCCGTTCTATGGCGAAGGTGGCGGCCAGGTGGGAGATCGCGGGGTGCTGTCCGGTGCCGATGTCATCGTTGCGATTGAGTCGGTGAGCCGCAGTCGAGATGTCTTTGTGCATGCCGGACGGATTGAACGCGGCCAACTGACGGTGGGCGATGCGATCACTGCGCAGGTGGACCGAGCCTGTCGTCGGCGTGCTCAGGCGAACCACACGGCAACCCATCTGCTCCAGGCGGCCCTAAAGCAAGTGGTGGATCCAGGGATCGGTCAGGCGGGTTCCCTCGTGGATTTTGATCGCCTGCGATTCGACTTCCACGCTCCGCAAGCGGTAACGACTGAGCAGTTAGAGCAGATCGAAACGTTGATCAATGGTTGGATCGCCGAGGCCCATAGCCTGTTGGTGGAGGAGATGGCGATTGATCAGGCGAAGGCTGCTGGTGCTGTTGCCATGTTTGGCGAGAAGTACGCCGACGTTGTGCGTGTGGTCGATGTACCTGGGGTGTCCATGGAATTGTGTGGTGGGACCCATGTGGCCAACACTGCAGAAATTGGTCTGTTCAAGATTGTTGGCGAGAGTGGTGTTGCCGCCGGAATTCGCAGAATTGAAGCGGTGGCTGGGGCCTCAGTGTTGGGGTATCTGAATGAGCGTGAGCTTGTGGTGAAGCAGCTCGGCGATCGTTTCAAGGCGCAGCCCGGTGAGATCGTTGAGCGGGTTGTGGCGTTGCAGGAGGAGCTGAAGAGCACAGGTAAGGCTCTGCTGGCCGCTCAGGCCGAATTAGCAGTCGCCAAGTCGGCAGCATTGGCGACGAAGGCCGTTGCGATTGGCGGTTTCCAACTTTTGGTGGAACGTCTGGATGGTGTGGATGGCACGGGTTTGCAGGGAGCTGCCCAGAGCTTGGCGGCTCAGTTGGGGGACGGCGCTGCCGTGGTGCTTGGTGGACTGCCCGATCCATCTGATCAGGGGAAGGTGATTTTGGTGGCGGCGTTTGGCAAAGATGTGATCGCCGCCAAGCAGCAGGCCGGCAAATTCATCGGAACGATCGCCAAGCTCTGTGGCGGTGGCGGCGGCGGCCGTCCGAACCTGGCTCAGGCGGGTGGACGCGATGGCGCTGCGCTTGATGGGGCTCTGGAGCAGGCCCGAAGCCAGCTCAACTCAGCCCTTCAGCCCGACTGAACGTCTGTCGTGGAGACACGCTGTTCAACTTGCCTCGACGACTTTGCTCTGTCCTTGCTGATAAACCTCAAGCACGTGGTTGGGGATCAGTTCGCGTTCCGCTTTTCCCGACAAGAGATAGTCAAGAATCGCTTCGCCACTCTGGGGATTTGTTGCGAAGGGAATCTGATAAACGTCGCAGAGACGTCCAAGGGCCTCGATATCGGCATGGTGTGGGTGGGCTGAGAGTGGATCTCGGAAAAAGATCACACCACAGATGTTCTTGGTTGAAATCATTGTTCCCACTGCTTGATCACCTCCGAGAGGGCCGGAAGCAACTTTTCGAGAGAGTACGAGGCCTGTTTTCTTGAACAACAGGCTTCCTGTGGTGCCTGTAGCAATCAGGGGAAACTGCTCAAGCTTATTGCTCTGCATGCTGCAGAACTCCATCAGGCTGCTCTTCATATTGTTATGGGCGATTAAGGCGAGGTATTTCTTCTTGTTGACAAAAATTTCTCCGGCTATTTGTTCTCTACGAACTTTGCTGATCTCATTAAAAAACTCCTGATACTTCAGCGCTAATGTTTGATCTTTTTGGAGGAAATTATGAAAATCATGGCAGGTTAATCTGGCTGTAATGCTGTCTTCTAGGGCTTGCACATTGAGGTAATGGGTGCTCCTTTCTGAGAACAGGCTGTCACCACCAAAATCTCCTTTGTTGTGGAGGGCGACTTGCCGATTGTCGTCGAGAGATTGAGCGAGTCCGCTTAAGATGAATACAAGGCTGTCTGCAGGACTGCCTTTGCTGATAAGGGTCTCTGTTGGTTTGAATGTCTCAATCGTCATCCATTGGCATAAGGCTTCAATTTCATGGGCGCTGAATGAATACTTTAGGCTCCCTTCATTTTGCAAGGTCTTGACCAGTGTGTTGTGGTCCATTGCAGTGATGAATCTCCTGATGGATTGATCATGCTCATGGTTTAAGGATCTGTCTGTTCTAATGGCGAGTGTTAGTGATTCCGAAGGCGTTGCTTTGGAGTCGTGGTTAGGGTTTGGGCTGATTGTTTTGGTGCGGCGTCTTCATTCCCAGTGGGAGGCTGAAGCATGGGCTTTGATCGCGGACGAGATGGTTGAACTCCCCGCCAGACGGGCCAGGATAGGGACTTGCTCCGGTGCCTTGGTATGCAGAACGCTCTGGTTCCAGTCGATCAGCCGTTGAACTTACTGATCTTGTTGATACTCGGCCATTTCTTGGTCGATTTCCCACTTCAGGGCGACAAGATGGCCGTCGAGAAATGCCCTGGCAAAGACGTCACCTTGAACTGGCGCTGGTGGTTAACGGCCCATGCCGCTACCCATGGCTTCATGGTTGCTGTCCTGACAGGTGTTCCCATTCTTGGCTTAGCGGAGACGCTGGCTCATGCTTTCATCGATTTCGGTAAGTGTCGCTTTGGCTACAAGCTGATTGTCGATCAGGCCCTGCATTGGGCTTGCAAAATAATCTGGGTTGCCATTGTGATGGTGCTTCTTTGAAACGGAGTTCGAGTTAACGAGCAAAACTTCCCATGACGAGCTTCTTCCTTTTCGCTCTCTTGCTGCTCCTGTCTCTTATACACATCTCCGAGCCCACGAGACTAAGGCGAATCTCGTATGCCGTCTTCTGCTTGAAA
>CAXDNN010000083.1:0-9736 GCA_963990675.1 uncultured Synechococcus sp. | reverse complement strand
GTCGGACTACTCACCCTCTACGACATGCTTAAAGCGATCGATCCAGCCATGACGATTGGTTCGATTCAACTCATCCACAAGTCAGGGGGGCGCAACGGTGTCTGGAAGCGCTGAGCCCTACGGCATCGAGGGGCTGCCTCTCTTGGAGGCCCGAAATAAAATCCTCGCAGCCCTAAGGCCAACCCAAAAAACTGAAACCGTTGCACTGAACCAAGCCTTGGGTCGCATCAACGCCGAACCTGTTGTTGCACCGGAGGCCATACCTGGATTCAGAGCATCAGTGATGGATGGCTACGCACTTGGACAGCAGACACAACCGCAACAAGGTGACCAATGGACGCTTCAAGGGCGATCCGCGCCAGGTGCTCCCTTCCAAGGGTCTTTAAGCCCAGGAGAAGCGATCCGAATTCTCACAGGAGCCCCCTTACCTCCTGGAGCGGGATGGGTGCTGCCGCAAGAACTTGTGTGCACCCAAGACACGGAACTCAGCCTCGAAGGCAACGCATCCGATAACCCTTGGATCCGCGCAGCCGATGAGGAGTGCAAAGCCGAAGATTGCCTTTTGGATCCAGGGCAACGCCTTACCCCAGCACTCCTCGGGCGTCTAGCCAGCTGCGGCATTGCCCAACTCTTGGTTATCAACAACCCCGGATCGGCCTGATCATTAGTGGCGACGAACTAGTGCCAGCTGGAACTACAAGACCACCAGGCACCATTTGGGAAAGCAATGGAACACTGCTCATCGCACTGATCCAAACCCTTGGCCAAAAAGTCGAGCACCATTGCGTTGTCGCTGATGAACCGCAAGCACTCCGCCAAACGCTGCAGGATTTAAGCAAGCAATGCGATGTCGTCGTCAGCACAGGTGGCGTCTCAGCAGGAGACAGCGACTGGATTCGACCGCTGGTGGCTGAACTTGGTGCCGTCGAATTCTGGAAGCTCTTCTTGAAGCCAGGTCGTCCCTTCGCTTTCGGCACCCTCGGGGACAGCGTCCCATTCTTCGGCCTCCCAGGAAATCCAGTCGCCGCAGCCGTTACCGCCTTGCAGCTGCTCTGGCCCGCAGTGCAACTCATCGAAGGCCAAACCAAACCCGAACTATTCCCACGCGTGCGCGTCGAACTCATGGATCAGCTCCAACGTCGCCCCGGACGCCCCGAGTTGGCACGGGCTCGGTTGGACGTCGGCCCTTCAGGCCAGTTGCTGGCACGCCTGAATGGATCGCAAGCCTCCTCACGGATTGGATCCCTCGAAGGAGCGGATCTACTCCTCGAACTCCCAGCAGAAGCAGACGACCTCAAAGCAGGGGACGAGCTGTGGGCTCAATTGATCCGACGAACCGTGTTCTGAAGTCTTCAATGACCTAAATCCTGTTGCAACACCTAGCGTCCCTGGCAACAACGGTGCAGGCATGCATCTCACCATCGTCGGTTGCGGCTTTGTCGGTCTCGCCTTAGCGCGTCAACTTCAAGGGGAGCGATCACATCTCACTCTCACTCTCACCACAACCCGAGAGGAGCGATTCGCTGAATTAGAACCCCTTGCCGATCACGTGAGGATCTGCGATGCCAGCGATGTCATCTCCCTAAAGCAAGCCTTATCCGACGCAGACATCGCGTTGTTTTGCCTTGGACCTAAGGGCGATCGTCAAGTGGATGAAGATGGCTACCGAAACACCTTTATCGACAGCTTCCACTGCTTAACAAGCTTGCTTCCGCAACTCCCACAACTGCGTCACATCATCTACACGAGTAGCTGTTCGGTCTATGGCGATGCACAAGGAGAGTGGGTTAGTGAATCAACCCCCACCAATCCCAGCAATGGTCATGGCGCTGTCTTGGTGGACAGTGAGGCTCTCCTGCAAGCGATCGATCAACCAACACGTCGAGTCTGCATTCTTCGCCTTGGCGCTCTCCATGGACCAGGCCGTGAATTCAAAGACCGCTTTCAAAACCTCGCCGGTCAGACACGACCTGGACGTGGGCAACAATTCACCAATTGGGTCCACGTTGATGACGTAGCAGGTGCCATCAAGGCTGCAATGACGGAAAAGTGGAGTGGTGTCATCAATGTCGTCAACGATCAACCGATCCGCATCGCGGAACTAATCGACAGAACCCTCTCAAGCGAAGGACTCGAGCCGATTCGATGGGGTGATGATCCCAAAACCGCAAGCAGTGGTCGTCGCGTTCGAAATACTCGTCTCCACGCCCTGGGCTACGTCCTAAAGCATCCAAAAGCGACGTTTTAAAGCGGCGTATTCCCGCTCAGCCAAGTGCCCTGGTCTGAAAACCACTCCCTCTTCCAAAAGGGTGCCTGATGCTTCAACGCTTCTAAAAGGTCACTACAACAACGCTGAGCGCAGCCACGGCGGTCTGCCTCAACGGCCACCAAAACAATGAGCTCACCGGGGAGCAACGTTCCAACGCGATGGAGGACCAACACGCGCGTCGCTCCGTGGTGCTGCAGCTGTTCTCGGGCCAACTGCAAAAGCTGACGCTCACAAAAACCCGGGTAATGCTGCAACTCCAACGCCTGTAGAGGCTCACCATCAAGCGTCTGCGGACGCACGCGCCCAAGAAAAACTGCACTTGCAGCCGCAGCTCCAGCCCAACACTCCAACGCCTCAAAAGCGGAAAAGGGATCAGGCCGAATTTGCACCCGAATGGAATCGTCCTGTCCGATTTCAACCACCGGTAAAGGGTGGAAGAAAGGCCAATTCGTCACCAGCTCGCAGCGGCTGATCGGATCGAACCAACTCCTGGTTAACAGCCACACAGACAGACTCCAGAGGACCGAGCTCCAACTGATCCCACACCTGGGCTGCTGTGAGTCCCGCTTCTGAGACCGGGATGCTTCGCTCCTCCCAGCCAGCACGATCTCGCAATGACGCGAACAACAGCACCCGAAGCACAGAGGCCAAAACCGACTGATGCGGTTCTAGCGTCCAGATCACTTGCTGCCAGCGCGTGAGTTTGGCCATCGCACTTTTAACCATCTCCGATAGCAGAACCCTCGCGGATGATCCCAGTGGCGATCGGCTCCAACAACAGTTGGAATCGGCCGATCATCTCCTCACCGAACGCCGTCTCTGTCCGGATGACCGCTACATCATCCGAGCTGAACTGAGCCGTTGGATCGCAGACCCCGGCGTGGATGTTGTGATCACCTGTGGCGGTACAGGCCTGACGGGACGGGACGGAACTCCCGAAGCCATTACCCCCCTTTTAGACAAGACCATCGATGGATTCGGGGAGCTCTTCCGCGTGTTGTCGTTCGAGACGATTGGCACCAGCACTTTGCAAAGCCGATGTCTTGCTGGTGTTGCCAATGGCACCTTTGTCTTCGTGCTTCCAGGCTCCCTTGATGCCGTCGAAACCGCCTGGACAAAACTGATTCGCTCTCAGCTCGATGAGACCACAAGGCCTTGCAACCTGGCCCAACTTCGATCTCGCCTGCGGGAATCCGCCACAAAGCGCGTCAAAAAGGAATCGGCATCGTGACCGCAGCAGGCTGGGGTCTGCAAGCTTCAACCTGCTGATCGATCACGTCTCCCACCACCACAATCGAAGGAGACTTGAACTTCTGATCTCGCGTCGCAACAGCCACCTCCGACAACGCAGCCTTAAGACAACGTTGGCCCTCCACCGTGCCTTGCTGAATCACAGCCACAGGAGTGTTATCCGCAAGGCCACCGGCGATTAACTCCTCAGCGATTTTGGGCAAATTGTGAAGCCCCATATAAATCACAAGTCCATCACTGGCCTTGGCCAAAGCACGCCAATCAACAGATGGCCTGCGTTTATCAATTTCCTCGTGGCCGGTGACAAACGTCACCGACGACCCTGATCTGCGATGGGTGACAGGAATTCCGGCATAGGCCGGTGCAGCGATCCCGGCCGTCACACCCGGAACAACCTGCACGGGGATATTGCGCTGGGCCAGATAAGCAGCCTCTTCACCACCACGGCCAAACAGAAACGGATCACCACCTTTCAAACGCACAACGCATTCGTGTCGTTTCGCCATGTCCACAAGCACTGCATTGGTGCTGGGCTGAGGCACGGAGTGATGTCCGCGTCGCTTTCCAACGAATTGGCGTTCGCAATGCGCAGGAACGAGATCAAGCACTTCCTTGGGCACAAGAGAGTCGTAAACCAAGGCATCACATCGCGTCAGCAAGCGATGGGCCTTCAGCGTGAGCAGCTCGGGATCACCAGGGCCAGCACCCACCAAATACACAGTTCCTGGGTTGGAGTCAGTCACGGCAAGAATGCGAGCAAATCGAGAAGACCTCGACGAATCAAGGGGTCTTCCAGGAGTGGGGGAGAGCCATCGACCTGATGCAAAGACTCCGTCATCCGATTGGGCGCGAGTGCAAGAGGAATCGGCCGAGCATCAGGATGCTGAGTCTGATGCTCTGGCCAGCGATCAAACGAAACCAACGGAAGGCTGAAGGAGGACGACAACATCGTTAAAAAACGATCAGCGACCCCTTCACGCAAAGGGTGGTGCACCAACACAGAGTTTGGATCCAGCTGGCGCTGAACAGAAGAGACCACCAGCCTCCACCAGAGAGGCCATGCACCGAGGAAGGGAAGCATCGTGACCTCGGCTCCATCGACGCGTAAGCGCTCTCGGATTGCCGGCACATCAGTTCGCGCATGGGCCCCAGGCCAAAGCAGCAAAGGGAGCAAGAGAATTGGACGGTTAGGCAGATATGGACACTCCTCCGCCGTGAGTGCTTGCAATTGAACTGGTGCTGAACGCTTGCCCTGCAAGTCGTCGACAAAAGACGACAAACATGCCGGCACCACTCCACCCGAGCGACCGTGCACAACCATGCGAAGCGCAAACTGCTGCGACGCAGAAGAACGATTCCGTAACAACGGCCACGGATCAACTACCAGGTCCCCTGGTGTCATCACCCTGGTATCTCCGCTGTCGAATCCATGACGCGCCGTCGCTACACCGATCGTGCTCCATTGACGAGCCGGTCGTATCGGAGCCATTCCGATAGGGAGTTCGTCAAACAAAGGCGCTACCCCTCCGACGAGCCTCGAGTTCCCAGCGAGCTGGATCGAGACATCGCCGCCATGAAACGTGTCTGGCAGATGGTCCGAGCCGGAGCGATTCGGATGGTTGGCGAAATAGGACGCCAATACTGAGTAACGGCAAACTGCCTTTTACGCCTCCGCGACAACACCAAGATGTAGCCAAAGTAACCAAAATCAAGCCAGATCAAGCAAGACGAAGTGGATTTCCAAACGGTCTAATTCGCTACCGACCAAAAGGGCATTGACGAGGTTAATGGTATCGAGTCAGCACATAAGACCTCAACGATGGACTGCTAACCAAATACACAAGCAACTCACCAAGTACCTCTAAATCGAGCAATTACTCCCTCTGATTGGCCGACACCATGACAGCAAGTTCCCCAACCAAGCCTTATCTAGAGGGCAAGAAGCTCAACAAAATTGAGCAAAATAAAGCCAATAAAGATGGTCTACTCGTTGGCAGCGAAATTGATCAATTCGCTGAGCTGGGTTGGGAACAAGTTGATGAAACAGATTTACAACTCCGTCTGAAGTGGTATGGGATGTTCTGGCGCCCCAAAACACCGGGCAAGTTTATGCTTCGCCTTAGAGTTCCCAACGGTGTTTTGTCAGCTCAGCAGCTCAGAGTTGTTGCATCAATTGTTGAGCGTTACGGAGAAAATGGAAGCTGCGATATCACGACACGTCAAAATCTTCAACTGCGTGGCGTTCTCCTCGGAGATTTTCCTGAAATCCTAAAACGTTTAAAAGAAGCAGGATTGAGTTCAATTCAGTCTGGCTTCGATAACCCTCGCAATGTGACTGGCAATCCGCTGGCAGGAATCGATCCCGAAGAAATTATCGACACACGACCATACACAACCGAGCTTCAGAACTTCCTCACGAATAATTGTGAGGGAAATCCCGAATTTTCCAACCTTCCACGCAAATGGAACACCGCCGTTGCCGGGTCAAAAGATAATTTTCTACTTCATAACGACATTATTTTCCATCCCGTAGAGCACAACGGTGTGATGGGATTTGGGGTTTGGATAGCTGGGATTCTTTCCTCACAGCTCAATGCTTATGCACTACCACTGAATGCTTGGGTAACGCCCGATCAGATCTGTGACATGACTGCAACGGTCGTCAAAATCTGGCGTGACAACGGCGAGCGTGACAAACGGCCCAAAGGACGCTTCCGTCTGTATCTCGATGAAGTGGGACTCGATGCCTTCAGGGCAATGGTGGAAGAACGCTTCGGCCCCCTCACCCCGGATCCCGGTTCTGTATTTAATGCAGAGCCCCGTTCTCATTATGGGATCCACCCTCAAAAACAAGAAGGTCTTTCCTTTGCAGGCTTGCACGTTCCAGTAGGGCGTTTAACAGCTCAAGATCTTCATGATTTATCCACAGCTAGCCTTCAATATGGCAGCGGAGAAATACGACTCACAGAAGATCAAAATGTCATTCTCGTTGGCATTTCAGAGAACACAGTCGGCGCACTGAAAGCAGATCCTTTACTACAACGTTTTCCTTTAGAGCCTGGCACCATTGCAGCAGGAACAGTGTCTTGCACAGGCAGCACCTACTGCAGCTTTGCACTCACCAATACCAAAGATCAAGCTCTCAAAGCAGCCCATGAACTGGATGCTGAACTGAACCTTCCCGACGAGCTGAAAATTCATTGGACAGGCTGCCCCAATACTTGCGGCCAGGCTTACATGGGCGCGATCGGACTCACTGGCACCAAAGCGAAAAATAGCGATGGTGTGATGGGTGAGGGCTACACCATCACCATCGGCGGTTCACAAGGAGCCAATCCAACTCTTGGTGAGTTACATCAAAAATCTGTACCAGCTGAACAGATTAAATCGGTATTGAAAGACGTCCTAATCGAACAGTTCGGCGCCACAGAAAAAACTTAAACACTGAGTCCCAACTCTTAAGGCAATGATCGTGGCGCTTTTTTATGAAGCCACGGCTCTGTACAAGAACTCGTCATTCTTCCGCCCCTTACACCGTCACAATGGCTTCCCAAAACGATCTCTTCTCTCGTTTCGTCAACTGGCTGAGCTCCAGCGGAGCAGACAAGACCGCTGTATCTCGTGATGGCGGCAACTCAGATCTTTTTTCACGCTTTATGAACCGCATCAGCGGTTAATCAACCCGACCTTCCTCATTTGATTTCACCACGACTCTGATGGATTACGTCCTTCCAAATGAACTTGTCGACGGCATGATTACTGCCGGCGGCAAAAAGGCAACAGTCAGCATTAAAAACTTGCTGATTCGTGGCTTTTACTCCGGCGCCATTCTTGGATTGGCTGTGATTCTTGCGCTCACAGTTGGAATCCTGACAAAATTACCCTTTGTTGGCTCCTTACTCTTCCCCTTCGGTTTCGCCAGCATCGTGCTCTTTGGCATGGAACTCGTCACCGGAAACTTTGCTCTACTTCCCATGGCAACTTGGGCGGGCAAGAGCACCTGGGGAGCCACTTTCCGCAACTGGACTTGGGTGTGGATTGGTAATTTCATTGGCACCGCAGTTGTTGCGCTGATCATGGCCATCAGCCTCACCAGCGGAACAATGGATGCTTCTGCCGACAACATTGGGCCACCAATATGGGACCTAGTTGCTCAAAAAATCGTTGCTCTCAATCAAATCAACGTTGAGAAAAAGTACGAAGCACTGGGCAGCATGGGCTTCTTCCTCGCTTTCCTTCGTGGCGTTGTTGCGAACTGGTTGGTGTGTCTTGGCGTCACCATGGCTTTGGTCAGCAAAAGCGTTCCAGGCAAACTTCTCGCCTGTTGGCTACCGATCACTGCATTCCAAACAATGGGCATGGAGCACATCGTGGTAAATCAGTTCTTACATACGGCTGGTCCAATACTTGGATCTGGAGTTCCTTTTACAAAAGTAATATTTTGGAACTTCCTGCCTGTCACCCTCGGCAATATCATCGGAGGAATGGTGTTTATTGGCATGCTCTTCTACAGCACCCATCGCACCACCATGGAGAACGTGCTCCCCACCGAGCACGATGACAAACTGGAACGTGAATTGGCAGCCGAGCTTGGTGCCCGCTAACAAACCATGCATAGTGACGAGTCCGTTCTTTGGGAGCGGCTCGCGCAATCAAGACGGGCTCCTTTAGAGCCTTCCTGGCTGGGGGAGAACTACTCCCCCAGCCTTTCTATTGATCTGCGTCGAGCGATCTGCGAAAAACTAGGAATGCTCGCTGAACGAGGCTGGCCAATCATCCAGTTTCTATTGCAAGAGCATGGCTTAGAGCCAGATTTAGTCATGGCTGCTGGTCTCAGCCACCAACCTGAATCTCGCGATTGGCTAGTTCAACAACTCCATAGCGGTGAGCAGCACGATGACAATCTTCAGCTAACCCTTGTACAAGCACTGTCGTGCTGGGGTGCCGATGTTCCACAGCACATCGTGATGGACTGCCTCAAGCATCCAGCACAACAACAACGGCTAGCAGGACTGCAATTGCTAGTTTTTCGTGCCTACACCTTGAACGATCAGAACCTTCTCAACCTCTGCGAACCAGCCCTTCAAGACTTTCGCGATGCCGTAGTGGTTGCTGCGATTCGTTTACTTCAACGGCGCGATGGTGCTGCGATTTCTGAACGATTATCTGAGTTATCAGAGACTGGTTCTGACTCCATTTCCGATGCTGCAATACGTGCTCTTGGCTGCATTGGAACATCAACCAGTCAACGTTGCTTGCTTGAAATAAGCCAATCGCTGACTAATGAAAAACGTCGAAAAATGGCCAGCCAACAGCTCGCTCAACAATTCCGAAACTAAGCACGAAAAAGCCTGGCAAATACCAGGCTCTGGGAAATATTTTTGATAGCTATTAACTTAGACAACTTACCACTTTTTGTAGGGAAGAAATTTTCCGCACATCGTAATTTTTACACGATCACCTTTTGGATCTTCCACTTTATCAACATCAAGCGTAAAGTCGATTGCACTCATAATGCCATCACCAAAATGCTCTTGAATTACATCTTTAAGGGGCATTCCATAAACTTGCATGATCTCATAAAAGCGATAAATCAAGGGATCAGTTGGGATAACGGGATCCAAGCTGCCCTTCACTGGAAACTCCTGCAACGCTGCCGTTGTAGCGGAATCAAGAGACAATAAACCAGCTAACTTCTCCGCTTCTTCCTTCGATGCTGTGGCCTGGCCATAAAACAAAGAAGCAATCCAAACTTCATCCAGCCCCATCGCAGACTCAAGGTCAGCAAAACTGAGACCCTTGGCTTTTTTGGCCACCATCAATGATTCAGTTACGGAAACAGTCATGGAAAATACAAAAGGAAATCAAACTGCTTTAAAAATCGCATTCCTCTCAAGGAACGTCCGAGCAGTGAGGTAACTGTTGCGTCCTTTGGAGTGAAGATATGCAGCCTCCGCTACAAAAACAGAGATGCTTTTTGCAGCTTTAATCACAACATGGCTGAACCATTTCAGTGGAGAATATCAGTAATGATTGAAGAGAGAACATGAGCCAACTACTGCGGTCACTTTCTTCCTTGCTGGGCAGCCAGCAATCCGACAATGCAACGTTGACGAGCTTGGTGCTCGAACGCCTTTACTACGCCGATGGCCGTCACCACCCCGAACACCCGAACCACGGAAGCCTTCAAGGCCTGACGTCCTTGATCTAGAGCCT
>CAXDNN010000082.1:0-9767 GCA_963990675.1 uncultured Synechococcus sp. | reverse complement strand
CGCATTGCTTCCACCACCACCGACGCCGATCACCTCGATGCGAGCCGACTGGCTGGGTTGAATCCCAGCACTTTCTAAGGAGGTCCGACCGCTCGCCATCTCCATCGCTTCGGCAGAATGAGTGATGTGTGGCTGCATTATGTCTCTGAGAGCAGTTATTGGCTCGAATTAGCCTCAACTAAAGACAGGTTGATCGACTTTGAGGGTGTGCAGCGTTTCTCATTCAAGGGATTGGCGCTTCTGAAGCAGGAACGGTTGTCACGGGTAGCTGAAGCTCGGGGCGGTCGGGATTCGTGAGATCCAGGTAACCCTGATTCGGCTTCAACAATTGGTGAGGCAGGGTTCGTCTCAGTTGAACGATGGCATCAATTTGTTCATTCAATCGTCCGCGATCTTGTCCAAGGTCGATGCGACCAGTGTTGCTTGTACGCAAGCTGATTCCTCCATCGGGATGCACCGTGATGGTTTGCAACTTGCCTTGGAATCGGTCGCGGTCTTTGAGGAGTTTGGCAATCGCGAGTCGTTGAGAGAGCCTCCAGCCATGCACCGTGATGGCCGATAACGGCATGGGCATGCTCGAGTTGGCACTGAGAGGGATCCAACGACCGTCGGCATCGACCATTCCGCGTTCTCGTAATCCCGCCTGTTGTCGAGTTGCGCGCGCGACGGGCGTTTGTCGCAGCAGATGGACTTCGATGCGGGCTGGATAGAGACGCCGTTCGACGGATGCTGATTGCACGGGAAGGTCGCGGAGAAGTTGGCGCTCCAAGTCCGCAGGACTCACTTGAAATAACGGCTGGGGAAAAGACAGTTGGCCGGACTGGGCCACTTGTTCAGCGTTGAGTCCTGAATCCCCGCTAATCACAATCCTGTCAATGTTGTCCATGGTCCATCCATGGCGCAGCAACAACCACCCCAGGCCACTGCCGAAAACAAGACAGATCACAACACGCCATGTTTGTACCGCAAGTTCTCGACGTTTGCGCTGGCGCAGTTCTCGACGCCGTGCGAGTTGCGGAGAAAGGGGACGTTGCGATCGTTTAGTGCGGGATATCACGGTCTGGGCCGACTCAGGGGTCACAGATCGCAACGGGCGCGAGACATCAGTTGGGCCCCCCAGTTTCTGGCCCGTTCGGCATCAGCAAACGGCACATCCATCTGCAACCCTTTGCCCACCAGTCGCAGACGACAGGGACCTTGGGATTCATCGGTGAGGGGTGCATCGCCAGAGGCGAGTGCCATGAGCTCAACCAATTCGAGTTTGCAAACGTCGAAGCTGCCCTGATCTTGAAATTTTCCAGCTTCAAAGCGGCTCCAATGGAGCTGTCCATTGATGAGCTGTGCTCCGCCGCTCCCGTCCAGCTTGGCGAGCTCTGAACCCTTGGCCCAGGTGCGGAACATGGTCTGACGTCGGCGTTCCAACCAACCAAGAGAGGCCAACAGGATGAAGGCGAAAAGCAGTGGGAGCCAGAGCAGTCCGTGACTCATGGGGACAGTGGGGACGCTGCTTTCATTCTCCTGCGGATTGAACCAGTTTGTGCACGAGCTGGTCGAGTGTTACTCCACTGGCCTCCCAGAGCATGGGGTACATGCTCTGACTTGTGAAGCCGGGAAGCGTATTGATCTCATTGATCCAGAGTTGATGACTGGTGTTGTCGTAGAAAAAATCAACGCGGGCCATTCCCACAACACCCAGTGCTGCACAGGCTTCTAGGGCTTGTTGTTGAACACGCTCTGCGACACCCTCCGGCAGCTCAGCCGGGATCACAGTTGTGCTTAGCCCGGCGGTGTATTTCGTGGTGTAGTCGTACCAATCGGCATCGAAGCGCACCTCTCCAACAACAGACGATCGGAGCTGATCTCGGCCTAAAACAGCGCACTCCAGTTCTCGGGCGTGAACGCCCTGTTCCACCAGCAGCCGTGGATCGAGCTGCGCCGCATGGTCGAGGCCTGTTTCCAACTCATGACGGTTGCGCACTTTGCTGATCCCCACGGACGAGCCGAGATTGGCTGGCTTCACAAAGCATGGGTACTGCAGTTCGGCTTCGATCCGATCCAAAACGTTTTCACGCCGGGCGGAGTCATGGAGATCGGAGGCATTCAGTCCGACGTAGGGCACTTGAGACAGCCCAGCGCCTGCGAAAGCCGCTTTCATCGCAAGTTTGTCCATGCTGGCCGCTGACCCAAGGACTCCCGCACCAACAAAGGGTTGACGCATCAGCTGAAACAAGCCTTGAACTGTGCCGTCTTCTCCGTTGGGTCCATGCAATACCGGATACCAAACCTGAACGGTTTCACTGCCCTCGGGAAGCCCTCTAAATCCTTTGGGCTCGTCGGGGTCAGGTGGATCGATGGGCGTTTGAAGAGCCAAGACCCGAGTGGCAAACGCTTCTCCCCACCAGCGACCCTCCCGGTCGATATAGAAGGGAATGACGCGATAGCGCTGGCTGTTTTCGCCGCTGCATAGACCACCGATGACGGTGATCGCTGATCGAATGGAAACTTCGTGCTCGCCGGAGTAGCCGCCAAAAACAAGACCGATCGTTGTGGGGCGCGACTCCATAGTTCGGGCTCACCCCGTGAAACAAGAGCGCCAAACGTATCAGTGCAATGCGTTGTTGGGCAGGGAGGTGTTGGACAGAGAGGTGTTGGGCAGAGGGGTCCCGCTCAGAGAAAAGGAACGAACCGCATCGATGCGAACGTTGACAAGATCGCCGGGCTGGTAATGATGCCCATCGGCCGACCTGGAACTGAAAAAAGTGAGCCGGTTGGTGCGCGTTCGACCCATGAGTTGTTGAGAGTCCTTGGGGTTGATGCCCTCAGCAAGAACCTCTTCAATCCGACCTTGATATCGGGCATTGCGTTCGCGGGCGTTGCGTTCAACCAAGGCATTGATTTCCTTGAGTCGTTCAACCTTCACGTTTTCTGGGAGCTGATTGTCCCAAGTTGCAGCCGGGGTATTGGGTCTTGGTGAATAGGCAGCTGTGTTCACTTGATCGAAGCCGATCTCTTCGATGAGATTCAGGGTTCGGCGGTATTGAGCATCTGTTTCGCCTGGAAAACCCACAATCACATCGGCGCTAATCGAGGCATCGGGCATCCGATTGCGAATGCGATCGATGATTCTCCGGTAGCGCTCCACGGTGTACCCGCGGGCCATTGACTTCAGCAACTCGTTATCGCCGCTTTGAAAGGGGATATGAAAGTGTTCGCAGACCTTGGAAAGGTCGGCACAGGCATCAATTAACCGTTCGGTGAAATATCTCGGATGACTCGTGGCAAAACGCAGCCGCTCAAGTCCTTCCACGTCATGTACATGGTGAAGAAGATCCGTGAGGGTGTGTTCACGACGTCCTTCCGGCGTGATGCCAGGGAGATCACGTCCATAGGCATCAATATTTTGTCCCAGAAGCGTGATTTCTTTAAATCCTTGGGCCGCTAAGCCTTCCATCTCAAGCCGGATCGCCTCGGGCTGCCGGGATTGTTCTTGTCCACGGACGGATGGCACAACGCAGTAAGTACAGCGTTCATTGCATCCGTAAATCACATTGACCCAGCCACAGATAGAGCTGTCGCGCCGAGCAGTTGTGATGTCTTCAAGAATGTGATGCTCTTCTGTGGCGACAACTTGCTGTCCGCTATCCACCTGTTGAAGAAGGGTCTCGAGGCGATTGGCGTGCTGGGGTCCCATGACGAGATCCAGCTCAGGCACGCGACGGAGCAGCGATTCACCTTCTTGTTGAGCGACGCAACCCGCCACCACAAGGGTGAGGTTGGGGTTGTCTCGTTTTCGCTGCGCTTGACGCCCTAGATAGCTGTAGACCTTTTGCTCGGCGTTATCGCGGATCGTGCAAGTGTTGTAGAGGACTAGATCCGCATCGAGTTCTGCTGTCGCTTCGCTGTACCCCATCGACTCGAGGATCCCTGCCATCCGCTCGGAGTCGGCCTTGTTCATCTGGCAGCCAAAGGTGGTGATCCAATAGCTGCGACGGTTTTGATCCAGCCCCCGTTCAGACGGAGGGGTAAACGTTCTTGGGGATGTCGCTGTCATTGCTCCATCTTCTGATATGGAGGTGCAAACGTCGCGTGATTGATTCCTCGCGTCAGCCAATCCGTAGGGAAGGACGCGATGTAGGACCAGCTGAAAATTGAGGGCGGATGAGGGGATTCGAACCCCCGGATGGCGGCACCACAAGCCGCTGCCTTAACCACTTGGCGACACCCGCCGTGTCGGTAAGAATCTACCAATTCGTGCCACGGCTCACCAGGTGTTCCGTTTTTTCATGCGTCAGCCTCTGCCAGTGACGGCATTGCTGGCGGCGAGCTTTGGTGTCGCCGGGGCTCTGGCGCTCATTTGGACCAACCCGTCCTTTGATGATTACGAGGCCCATGCCGGTGATCAGTTGGTGCTGCTCGCGGCCGAAGAACTATGCGAAGAAAACGCGATATCGATGTTGCTTCGGCTATGGGTCAAGGATTGTTCCGCTCTTGTGACATCGCAGCGAGGGGCTCTTGCTGATTTGGCCGGTCGATTCACAACGCGTTGGAACTTCGGAATCGGCAGCCTCTACATCACTCAACTTGGAGCTGAGACATTGCTGCCTGGTTTACGCCTGCCGGAGGTGGAGGTGTTGAGCCTTGGATTGGCAGGTCGTTTTGTCATCCTGCGGGCTGAAACGAATCCGGGTATGGAGGAGTGAGTCAGCCCCTCAATCGATCCGACTCCCTGCAAGCCTGGATCCCGCGAGGGTTGCTTGAGCTTCCCAGTCAGTCTCCTGTGCCGGCTTGCACGCTGGAGGGTCTCACGCCTGTTCAGATGCAATGGTGTGACGGCGTTTTAGAGGACCTAAGGCCTCTGGATGCGGATCAATCTCCACCAGCGCATGTGGTGCTGCCCCGGTTCGTGGATGCCCATGTGCATCTCGATAAAGCCTTCACCTGGCAGCACCATCCCAATCTTCTCGGCACCTATGAGGGAGCGTTGAACGCCAATCTGGTGGAGCACCAATCTCGATCAGTCGAGGTGGTGTTATCTCGCGGTGAACGGGCTCTGCAGCAAGCATTCACCCATGGGTTGAGGGCCGTCCGAAGTCATATCGACAGTGGTGGCCCTGGAGCTGCGTCGAGTTGGGAGGCGCTTGAGCTTCTACAGCGGCGTTGGCATGGTCGGGTGGAGCTTCAACTGGTAGCCCTGGCACCCCTTGCCTTCTGGACGAGCGCTGAAGCGGAATCCATGGCCAAGCGTCTCGCGCGCTGCGATGGGTTGTTGGGCGGTGTGCTGGATCCATCGATGCTTGGGGCAGCCGTTGATCAGCAGTTAAAGGCCCTGCTTCGCCTCGCTGATCGTCATGGCCTCGCGGTGGATTTGCACATTGATGAAGCCGACCATGCACCGGCACAAGGGATGAAACAGCTGCTTCGGGCGTTGCAGATCAGTCCCTTAGCTGTACCGATCACCTGCAGTCATGCCAGCAGCCTTTCGCTGCTGTCTCAGTCAGCGTTGCAACGGCTTGGTGAGCGCATGATGTTGGCCAATCTCCAGGTGGTTGCCCTACCCCTGACCAATGCCTGGTTGCTGAAGCGACGGTCTGACATCACACCACTGCAGCGGCCTCAGGCTCCCATCCGCCAACTCCAACGATCTGGCGTTCGGGTGGCCGTTGCTGGCGATAACGTCGCTGATCCTTGGTTCCCCGGTGGTGATTTCGATCCTCTGTCGTTAATGGCTGCTGCCATTCCACTCACACAACTGTTGCCTTGGCAGCGTCTTGGTTTGGCGCCCTTCACCACTGCGGCGGCAGGAGTTCTTGGCTTGGCTTGGGATGGTGTATTGCGTCGGGGTGCCCCTGCCGACCTCTTGGTAGTCAAGGGGACAAGTTGGTCCGACGTCTTGCGAGGCTCGTCGTCCCGGCGTGTGCTCGTTCAGGGGCAATGGTTGTCGTTGACATCCGCGACCCCGTAACGGTTAGACCCGTTGGAGTGAACTGTCTGTAGCCATGACTCGCGCCGATGCGCTTCTCGCTCTAAGACAGGATTTAGCCAATGTGTCTGAACTGGGTCTGCAGGAGGACCCTGGCCAGTTGCTGCGTTGTTCCCGGGATGCATATGACTACTCGCCTGTGCTGAGTGCCGAGCTCGAGGGGGCACGAGCGCAGTTGGTGTCTCGCCCTCAGTCGGTTGCCGCCGTTGAGCAATTGGCAGCAGCGTGCACCAAGCATGGGGTTCCTCTGACTGTGCGAGGGGCTGGCACGGGGAATTACGGGCAATGCGTTCCGCTCGAGGGTGGGGTGGTGATGCTCACCACTGGTTTGCAGCGCATCCGCAGGTTTGATCCCGCCACGGGTGTCGTCACGGTGGAGCCGGGTTGCCAGATGAGTTCCTTGGATCAGGAGCTGCGCCGCCATCACCGTGAGCTGCGCTTGCTTCCCAGCACTTGGCGCAGCGCAACGGTGGGCGGATTCGTTGCTGGTGGTTCGGGGGGAATTGGGTCGATTCGCTGGGGTTTTCTGCGCGATCCAGGTCATCTGTTGGGTCTTGAGATTGTGCCGATGACGACGGATGCCCGTTGCTGTCAATTGGATGAAATTGAGGCGGAAGCGCTGAACCATTCCTATGGCACAAACGGGATTATCACGGCGTTGACGTTGTCCACTGCTCCAGCGGTGAACTGGCATCAGGTCTGTATCGATTGCGTGGATTGGACCAACGCTGTTGCGTTGTTGTTGGCGTGTGGGCGTTCCGCCGTGTCGCTTCAGCTCGCGACGGCGTTGGAGGCCCCAGTTCTGGATCGCTTGCCCGGCTGGAGTGGACCGGCCACGGGTCAACACAGGTTGTTGTTGTTGGTGGCCCCGGATGGCCTCGCAAGCCTGAGACGGTTGGCCGCTGAAGTCGGGGCTGATCTGCAGGATCTTGGCCCAGAGGATTTCAACGCTGGCAATGGTTTACGGGAACTGAGCTGGAACCACACCACGTTGCACATGCGCGCTTCGGAGCCGGGCTGGACGTACTTGCAAATGCTGTTGCCCCAACCTGAACTTCCCGCCATGCAGGCGCTTCGAGATCATTGGGGGGAAGATTTGCTGTGGCATCTGGAGCTTGTGAAGCAGCAAGGTTCCGTGCGTGTGGCGGCATTACCCCTGGTGCGTTGGCGTGGAGCGGCGTTGTTGGAGCAGCTCATGGACGACTGTCGTGCCCACGGCGCTGTGGTGTTTAACCCCCATGTGATCACCGTGGAAGATGGAGGCCTTGGTGTAGTTGACGGTGATCAAGTCGCAGCCAAGGAACGCTTTGATCCAAATGGTCTGATGAACCCGGGCAAACTTCGCGGTTGGCTTGAGCGTGCTTCAAACGGCTGAAGCAACCTCAACAGCCCAAGCTGTCGAAGGTGGAGACGCCGGTGGTTGGATTCATGCCATCCGCTTCGCGGCATAGGCGTCGTTGGTCATCACGATCGAGCAAGGCATCCGTGAAATCGGCTCCCTCGATCAGGGCCCTGCTGAAGCTGCTGCCTGAAGCAATCACCCCAATCAGGACGGCATCCCGTAGATCGGATGCAACGAAATCAGCACGGTCCATCAGGGCATCGGATAAGTCAGCCCCTCGAAAATCCGCCTCAGCAAAAGCTCCCTGCGTGAGGATTGCGCCATGGAGGTTCGCGTCGCGAAAATCGGCCCCTCGGCCGATGGCTCCGGCAAACGATGTATTGGACAGGTTTTGACCTCGAAAATCCCCGTTGCTTTGGTTGGTAAGGGTGTAATCGACCGTTTCCTGGAACAGGGCACGATCCTGTAGACCAAAACCGGCGGAGGTGTCCAGGGCGACGGCCGTGCTGGGCCAAACCCAAAGACACACCATGAGCGCGGTTGCTACCGCTGCTCGCAAAACCGAATGGCGCATCAGGTTTGGTCCATAGACCGATTCACTTTGCCTCAATAATCCGTTGGGCCATTAATTCTCCGAGTAGATAAAGCGACCCAGCGATGAGTGGAGATGGATTGGGCCAAGCCCCCGGCGCTGCGGCTAGCCCATTCAGCACCTCCACCACGTCATTGGCGCCTCCCATCTGATCGGCAAGGTTTGGACATGCATCCGACAAACGATCCAGAGTCCAACTTTGGTGTCCAGGCACGGGAATAATCCAGGCGAAGTCGTTGGGTTCCAACAAGAGCTGCAGCATCTCGGGGGCTTGTTTGTGAGCTTGAATTCCCAAAATCCAAATTTGAGCCTGTTGGGGGTCGCACCAGCCGGAACGTTCTTGGGCTAATTGGGCCGCGGCGGCCGGGTTATGGGCTCCGTCCAGGCGGATCGGTCGCTCGTTCCAGAGCACCGTTTGAAGCCGTCCGGGCCAATGGGCCTTGGCGAGTCCTTGTCGGATGGATGGATCCGAAATGTTGGAGCCCAACCTCCGAATTTGTCGGAGAGCGCCGTAGGCAACGGCCCCATTACGCCGTTGCAAGGTTCCTGGCAATCCAAGATCCCAATCGTCGGGAAGTGGCTCAACCCACTCCAGGGTGGCCCCCACGGTGCGTGTGTGCTCTTCCAAAACAGCACATACAGGATCGAGTTGCGCAGCACTGATCACGTGGGCGCCGGGGCTGATGGCAGCTGCTTTTTCTCGGCTGATGGCCGTCAGTGTGTCTCCAAGATGTTCTCGGTGATCGATACCAATGGCACCCACGGCGATGAGCGGACGTCGGGGGTGGGCTGTCGTGGCATCAAGGCGGCCACCGAGTCCGGCCTCAAGCACTAGCCAATCCACATTGTTGGCTTCGAAGTGCAGAAAGGCTGCGGTGATCAACCGCTCAAATGTGGTGAGCTGATGCTGTTCCGCAACGGGTTCCAGCGCTTCTAGTCGCTGGTGGAGTTCCACCAGCGTGATCGGGTTTTGATTGATGCAAATCCGCTCGCACCAGCTCATGAGGTGGGGTGAGGTGGTGAGTCCTGAACGCACACCAGCTGCAGATAAACCGCTGTGGATCATGCAAGCGATCGACCCTTTTCCGTTGGTTCCCACAACCTGGACGGCGGGTGTGTTGCCGCAAGGAGCCCCCAACGCAGAGAGAACGCGATGCATTCGATCGAGGGATAAATCCATGCCCCGTTGTTCGAACGGTGGCAGAAGGCGCTGAATCAGACGGTGCAGCGCAGCGTCCGGGGAGAGCGTCACGCCTGAAGTAGTTGGAGTGTGCGCTCCAAGCGTGCAAGAAGTGCTGACACGTCTCGACGGGAGATGACAAGGGCAGGCACCATGCGCACAACCTTTAGACCTGCAGGAACCAGTAGCAGTTTTTGTTCCAGAGCCGCTTTGACAACAGCTCCCGCATTGAGGTCGCAATCGTCTCGAAGCACGAGTCCTTGCAGAAGCCCCCACCCTCTGGCCTGGTGCAGCACGTTGGGAAAGCGTTCGACCAGGGTTTCCAGTCCCTGGCGGAGCTGCGCACCGCGCTCGCGCACATTGCGGAGCAAATGGCGTCGTTCCAGTTCCCTCGCCACCGTGAGACCGGCTCGACAGGCAAAAGGATTTCCTCCAAAGGTGCTGGCGTGGTCGCCGGGTTCAAAAATGTCAGCCTGTTCGCCCACCAGTAAGGCGCCGATGGCATGGCCACCACCGAGGCCTTTCGCCAAGGTGATGGCGTCAGGAGTGACCCCAAGCTGTTCATAACCCCAAAGTTGACCGCTACGGCCCATGCCAACTTGCACTTCGTCGAAGATCAGCAGGATCCCCCTTTGGCTGCAATGGCGACGGATCGCTTGAAAAATGGCGGGGT
>CAXDNN010000081.1:0-9846 GCA_963990675.1 uncultured Synechococcus sp. | reverse complement strand
AGCAGCTCCGATGATTTCGCCCGCTGCAAACCCATTTTTGAAACGATGAAGGGTTGGCAATGCTCCACGGAAGAGTGCCGAAAGCTTGAGGACTTACCAAAGGCTGCGATGGACTACCTCCGCTTTCTTGCTGATCTGATGGAGGTCCCGATCGCCATCGTGTCCCTCGGTGCCAGCCGTGATCAAACGATTGTGGTGGAAGATCCGATCCATGGTCCGAAGCGAGCCCTCCTAAGCGCTTGAGGGCCGACCGCCATACTTCGGAGCGATAAGCGCTCTGGTCATGGCCTCCGACGTCCGATTCTCCAAAACCTGCAGTCTTGATGTTGTCGGCATCGGAAACGCCATCGTTGATGTGCTGGTTCAGACCGACGATGCTTTTTTGACGCAGAACAGCCTGCAAAAAGGCGGCATGGCGCTTATCGACGAACAACAGGCAGAAGCCCTGTACAAAGCCAGTGGTCCTGGGCTGGAGACCTCCGGTGGCTCAGTCGCCAACACGATGGTGGGAATCGCCCAACTGGGAGGTCGAGCGGGATTTATCGGACGCGTGAAGAACGATCAACTGGGGGGCATTTTTAGCCACGACATCCGAGCTGTCGGCGCTCGCTTTGACACTCCAGCCGCCACCACTGGTGCCACAACGGCCCGTTGCCTCATTTACGTCACCCCTGACGCAGAGCGGACGATGTGCACCTTCCTTGGGGCCTCAACTCAGCTCGAACCGGACGATCTCGATCTCTCGATGGTGAGCGATACCAAAGTCCTCTATCTCGAGGGTTATCTCTGGGATAGTCCCGCAGCGAAGCGCGCCTTCATCGCAGCCGCTGAGGCTTGCCGTGCGGCCAACGGACAGGTCGCCCTGTCGCTCTCCGATGGCTTTTGCGTGGATCGCCACCGCGACAGCTTTCTCGACCTGGTGAATGGTCATGTCGATGTGTTGTTCGCGAACGAAGTTGAAATCAAGTCGCTGTATCAAACCGACGACTTTGATACCGCCCTAGAGAGCGTGCGCGGCAGTTGCAGCGTGATCGCGATCACCCGCGGCAGCCAAGGCTCTGTCGTGATGAGCGGCGACCAACGCTGGGATATTGGAATTGTGGGTCTTGGGGACCTCATCGACACCACCGGTGCCGGAGATCTCTATGCAGGTGGATTTCTCCACGGCTACACCCAGGGGGAGTCCCTAGAGCGCTGCGGCAAGCTCGGCGCCATTTGTGCCGGACAGATCGTGACCCAACTGGGAGCTCGTCCGCAGGTGTCGCTCAAAGACCTGGTCAGCGACCATTTGAGCTGAGCACCTGCTGCGCCCAGCGTCCATAGGCCGGCGCAGCCGTCGCCGGCCAACACAACCATTCAGGAGTGTCGTAGCTGTGCAACTCCTCGAGCACCTGCTGAAGCGTCTCGAGGCGATCAGCCGTGGTTTTCATCAGAAGTTGCACCTCGGCATCCATCTGGATCTCGCCCTCCCAGTGATAGAGAGCTTCCGTGGATTGCAAGCTGACACAGGCCACAAGCCGACGTTCGAGAAGCGAACGGGCTAGGGCTTTGGCACGCATGGCATCACCCTCCGTGGTGAGCACCAACATCAGAGAGTTCGACTCAGCCATGGTCGATTCGTTTCAGAAAGGCGGCTTCGCCTACAACAGTGTCCACACCTAATGGAGAAGGTGGCCGTCTGAGGAGCATCAAGGCCAACCGCTGTTCTTCCGCAATTCGACGCCATAGGCGTTCCGTCTTCCCGCCGGACTGACGGCAGACCACTGCCGTAATCCCCCAGCGCCGGCACAATGCTCGCTCAACCTGGCCTGGGGGTTCCCCCTGCAACGGTCGCACCACTGCCAAGTGATTAGGGGGCAAGCCAGCAGCCAAAGCCGAACGCAAACCCATCTGTGTGGGCATGGAACGGGCAAAAAGATCTCCTCCTGCCAAGCGAGCCGAAGCCGCGATCTCAGCGAGATGACGTCCACCAACGGCTAACAACAATCGCTGACCCGAGAGCGCCATCGTTGAGAGGGAGGAACCGTCTTGGAGCAGGTGGGTTGCAGCATGACCCTCCTCCCAAGGACGCTCAAACCGCAACAGCGGTTGCTGCGCGGCCAAGCACGCCTGAGCCAAGTCGTGGCTGATTTTGGTTGCAAACGGGTGGGTGGCATCCACTACCCAGCGGAGCGTTGCTTGACGCTTCAGTTCTTCTGCGATTCCCTGTACGCCCCCGAGGGCACCAATGGCCATGCTCTCCACCCCCAGCCCCCTATAAGCCTCCGCCGCCGCAGGGCTCACAACACTCACCCGCACCCGCCAGTGGCGTTCAAGCAGAGCTCGGGTTAGGCGTGGACCATCGCCGGTTCCGGCCAGCAACCAAACGCGAGGCTGGTCAAGAGGAGGGTCGTGCATCAGGATGTGCGCCGAAGACAGAAGCAGCCATGAACCATTGCGTGCTCGAAGTCGAGGTGATCGACGCGCCGACGGTTCGGTACACCCAAGACAATCAAACCCCCATTGCCGAGATGTCGGTGCGGTTCGATCCACTGCGCGATGGAGATCCTCCCAGCGAATTGAAGGTCGTGGGCTGGGGCAATCTGGCCCAGGATTTGCAAAATCGGGTTCAGGTGGGCCAACGGCTTCTAATTGAAGGGCGTCTGCGCATGAACACCGTTCCACGCGGCGACGGCATGAAGGAAAAACGTGCCGAGTTCACTCTGGCCCGCCTCCATCCGGTCGGTGCAGCCACGTCTTCGACAGCCACGTCTTCGACCCAAGCTTCGTCGATGCCAAGTGGTTCGGCCAGACCTGAGCGTCCGACAGCCAAAGCGGCGCCCGCTGCCACACCCAAACAAAGCGAGCCGGAGCCGGCCAGCTGGAATGCAGCACCCCTGGTGCCCGACACGGACGACATTCCTTTTTAAAGCACCTCAGCGACTGGCATCCTCATGCAGTTCCGTAGCTCGGATAATCATTTGTCCCAACTCCCGTTCCAGGGCGGCCAGATCAAGGCGTAGCTCAGGCCAACGGCCACCATCAATCTGCTGCAGCAACCAACTGCGATCTCGATCCAATTGTTGGAGGAGTTCCTGGATCTCAGATGACGGTGACTGGGACTGGGACACGGAGACGGAGTCACAGATGAGTTCCCATCCTGGTCGCCAGCCAGTCACAATGGCGACCACGCAGTGGCATCGATGAAGGATTACTTCTCCCCAGGCAGCTTGATTACGGTCGCCGGTGGTGCGCTCACAGTGGTTGGTGCCATTGCTTACACCACAGGCAGCGCCAATCTCAGCTTGCCAACGATTTTTTATGGCATTCCCATCTTGCTGGGGGGGTTGGCGCTGAAATCCTCTGAATTACCTCCGGCCATGAGGATCACACCAGCCGAAGCCCTCCGCAGTCAGCGAGAGGCAGCCGATCCAGAACTTGGGAAATTGGTCAATGACGTCACACGGTGGCGCTATGGGCAAAAAGCACATCTCGAATCATCCCTCGAAGCGCTCAAGCTTTGGGATGACGACAATCCTCCTCAACTGGAGGAGATTGAAGAACTCGACACCCAAGACGGTTACGGCCTTCGGATGCGCTTTCAATTGGGGGCAGTTTCCCTGGAACGTTGGACAGAACGGGAGGCGCGACTGGGCCGTTTCTTCGCGAAAGGGCTGCGGGCTGAAATCAAAGATCTGGGTGGCGACCAATTAGATCTCTTGCTGCTGCCTGCTCAGGCCACCTAGTTGATGAATGATCTAAGCCATATCGCAAATGATGCCCTTCGCGTCTCTGTGCTGAGTGAGGCTCTGCCCTACATCCAGCGCTTCGCAGGACGTCGGATCGTGATCAAGTACGGCGGTGCTGCCATGGCCCACGCCGAACTTCGGGCTGCCGTTTTTCGCGACATCGCGCTTCTCGCTTGTGTTGGCGTTCAACCGGTTGTGGTCCATGGTGGTGGACCGGAAATCAATCAGTGGCTGAAGCGTCTTGAAATCCCGGCGGAATTTCGAGATGGCCTCCGCGTCACCGATGCCGACACCATGGATGTGGTGGAGATGGTGTTGGTGGGTCGCGTGAACAAACAGATCGTGAACGGGTTGAACCAACTGGGCGCGCGAGCCGTGGGCCTGAGTGGTAGCGATGGCGGATTGGTGGAAGCCCGTCCATGGGGTGATGGCAGCCATGGGCTGGTGGGAGATGTCGCCCGCATCAATCCCGCTGTTCTGGAGCCATTGCTCAACGAGGGTTATGTACCGGTGATCTCAAGCGTGGCAGCGACCCCGAGCGATGGCCGAGCTCACAACATCAATGCCGACACAGTGGCTGGAGAACTAGCCGCATCGCTCCAAGCAGAAAAATTGATCCTGCTCACTGATACCCCTGGGATTCTTCGGGATCGAGACGATCCTGAATCATTGATTCGCAAGCTCCGCCTGTCGGAAGCGCGTCAGCTCATCGAAGACGGGGTGGTTGCAGGGGGAATGACACCGAAAACTGAATGCTGCATTCGGGCATTAGCCCAAGGGGTTGCTGCCGCGCACATTGTGGATGGACGTGTTCCCCATGCCCTGTTGCTGGAGGTGTTTACCGATGCCGGCATCGGAACCATGGTGGTGGGACGCGGAGACCATCCCAACAACACAGTGACTTAGCCAGCCCTGAGGGAATCACAGCAACGCAGCGTCAGCGTCGCTGTTTTGCTTTGGCTCAACCTTCTCGGAACTGAGCGTGTTGCTTTCACCGCTTCGAGCACAGCCACCGGCCACGGCCATGTTTGAAAACGCAGCAAGCACCATCAGGGCAATCACAACCGTGCCGCCCAAAAAAGCGATATTCGGATGACGCTTCATCGTGTTGAACCCCTTGATCCCGTGACGCTATCGAGATCAGACCTTGCTCCGTGAAGGCATCAACTGGCCTCAGGAGCCCAGCCATGCTCTTTCTGCCATGTGGGGGCCCAAAGATGGCAGCGCTTCGTGAGGTGATCGCCTTGATGCAGCTGCTTTTGACGGGCGTTGCAGCCCACCAGCGTGCGGCAGTGCTGATCGATTCCATAAGCAAAATGCTGGCAGGTCATGCAAAGGCAGGAACCCTTCCAACCTTGTAGGTCGCGATCCTCGACAAAACCCCACTCCTCCATGCCAATCAACGCAAGTACATCTGTACTACACCTTGAGCGGCTCTGTTGGCAACCCATGCCAATCCAAGCGGTCCATAAACTGCTCTGAAAGCCGGCTGGAAGGCGATGCTCGCCGACAGAGAAAGTCAGAGGGGCCACCTGGGGGACAAGGCGTGATGAAAGAACGGCCATCCCTCGACCTCCGTGCCGTGAATGCCCACTTGGAGCGTGGGGACTATGGCCAAGCCCTAGAGCTGCTCACCCCTCTGGCAGACGTGCACACCATCTCAACCCCAGAAGGGTCACAGTTGCGCTTGCTGATGATCACCTCCTGGATGGGCCAAGGCCAGGACGAGCAGGCTTTGGCCATGGCCCGCGCCTTAAGCCGAAGCGGTGATGTGGACATGCGCCAACAGGCCAAACAGCTGGTCGCCATCCTCGATGCCCCCAGCCTCGAGCGCCCTGAAAGCTGGACCATGCGATTGCCTGCGCTGGAGGTCACCACCACAGGTGGCTCTCCTCCCGCTGTCAGCAGCCAACGCCGCTCCAAAAAGCCAAAACCACCGCCGCCACCACCCACCGGCCCTACCCGAGCCCCAGCCGTTGGATTTGCCGTCGTCGTGATCGCCGTGCTGACCGGCCTCACCCTGTTGCTGAGCGGATGCGTTCGGATTGATGCCGACCTGGAACTCACCGGACCAGACCGCATGGAACTCATTTGGCAGGTTCAAAGCATCAACGACCAGCCAATGCCATGGCAAACAAAATTCGAGAAAAATTTAAAACGCGAGTTACCTCAAATCCACATCGAGCATCCAAGCCCTGGCCGGCAACGCATCACCCCTGGAGTTCAATCGTCGCGCGACTTGAACCTGCTGTTGCAGACCATGGTGGCCCTAGCGGGACGCAGCGCTGGGGTTGAGCGGCTAACGCCGCCGGAGTTCAACCTCGTGGAACGGAATTGGTTAATCGGCGTCGAACAACACCTTCGCCTCAATCTTGATCTCCGTGATCTCCCCGAGATCCCTGGGCTGGAAGTCAATCTGCGGGTCGACCATGGCCAGCTTCAGCACACCGTGCACAGCGGTGAGCAAGTTGAGCTCGAACACTCCCGCTGGCGCTGGAGCCCCCTCGGACTCGGCAGCATCTTGATTCTGGTCTTGATGGGCTGCAGCCTTCTCTTGCAGGGTGTTCGTCGCAAGTTGGGTTTCGGATTCCCAGAACTGCCCGCCTAATCAAAGCTGCTGTGGATCAGGGTCGACAGAGAGCGCAACACCGCGAGGCAACGCCTCCCATAGCGCCTGACCCGGCGGGAGAGGTAGGGCAGAGCCCACCGGGCCATGCAACAGAAGCTGCCAACGGCTCCGACCGGCGACTCGCGCAACCGGGGCTGGTGCCGGCCCCATCAACCACCAATTCTGCTTTTGACATAGGGGCTTCAGACGCTCTGCAAGAACCGATGCAGCGGTTGCCGTCGCGCTGGCTGATTCTCCAGACAACCGCAACAGGCAAGCGCGACTGAAGGGGACAAGACCCGCCTCACGGCGCAGCTCAATCTCTTGAGCTAAAAACAGTTCATATCGGCCATCCACCAGGTGTTGAATCACTGGATGCTCTGGGGAGTAGGTCTGAACCAACACCTGCCCTGGTCTCTCCCCTCGTCCAGCACGACCTGCCAGCTGAAGAAGCAGTTGCAGGGCCTGTTCTCCAGCACGGAGGTCGGGGCGATGCAGCAATCCATCGGCAGCCAAAACGGCCGCCAAGGTGACCCGAGGCAAGTCCATACCCTTGGCGAGCATCTGCGTTCCAATCAGCACATCCGCTTCACCAGCCGCAAAACGATCCAACAAGCGGCGATGCCCATCGCGCCCACCGGTGGAATCGCGATCGAACCTCAGCAAACGCAGACCTTCCAGCTCTTCCGCGAGGAGCTCCAACACCCGCTGCGTGCCAGCACCGAACGGCTTGAATGCTGTTGATCCGCAGTGGCTGCAACGGGTCTCCATCGATTCACGGTGATCACACCAATGGCAGCGCAGCCACTGCTTCCCCCCCTGACCTCGGTGGACTGTGAGAGCCACGTCGCAGTGCGGACACTGAACGACTTCCCCACAGCTGCGACAGCCAAGGAACGGGCTGTAGCCCCGTCGTGGAACCAGAACCACAGCCTGTTCACCCTGCTCGGGAAGTGCCGCCAAACGCTCCATCAAGGGGCGACTCACCAATCGCTTATGCCCATCCGCCAGTTCATGGCGCATGTCGACCACATTCACCGGAGGTAGATGCTGCTTTGAAATCCGTTCCTTCAATCGCGCGAGACGCAAGGGCCCACCGGGCTGACAGTGCAACCAACTCTCGACAGAAGGAGTGGCACTCCCTAAAACCAAGCGTGCGCCATGCCGAACGGCTCGGTCCATGGCCAAGTCACGGGCGTGATAGCAGGGCATGGGAGATTCCTGCTTATAGGAACTGTCGTGTTCTTCATCGAGAACCACAAGCCCGAGGGGGGCCAGTGGCATGAAGATCGCCGAACGGGTCCCCACCACGACGAGGGGTTGATCCGGATTCAGACAACGGCGCCACCCACGCACCTTTTCACTGTCACGACATCCGCTGTGATATTCCACAACCCTGGAACCAAAACGACGGCGGCAGCGGTCGACCAATTGGGGGATGAGGCCGATCTCTGGGGTGAGGAGCAACACATGTCTGCCCTTGGAGAGTTCATCCGCAGCCAGCTGCAGATACACCTCGGTTTTGCCAGAGCCCGTCACACCCCAGAGCAGCAATCCAGCCCCCGCCGGCAAAGCCTGATAAGCCTCAATCGCTTCTGCCTGCTCCGGCTTGAGGGATTGCGGCAACTCCAGCGGCTCCGAACTTCGCGCTGTTTCACCATCCCAACGCCGCTGCGTCCGCTCAATCCGACCGTTCCGCTCAAGAGGGCGAAGCAACCCAGCCCCGAACCCTGCCGCTTCAAGGTCTTTCTGCCATGCACCTCCACCACCCTCAGATAGCCAATCCAACAGCTGTTGTTGCCGGGACGTTGGCTGCTGTTCAACATCAGCCGCCTCAAGGCACTGCACCCACCACAACTGTCGCCCACCTGCAAGCCCAACACTGCGCGCTTGCCCTAACCACCCTGACGGGAGGGCCGCTTTCACCATGCGAAAGGAACTGAGATGACACCGCAACGCCACCTGCTCCAGCCAACGACTCCAAGATGGGTCAGCAGCCGCCTTTTGAAGCAACGCTTCGACGGGCTGCAAACCCTCTAATACAGAGGAGTCCAGCTCACGCTCGGCGACGACCAATCCATTCATCGATCGACCACGCAGTCGGACACGAACTAGATCTCCGGCTCGAAGCCCTAGCGATGCACTCGCGAGATAACTAAACGCTCGACCCTCTCGACCAGCCTCGAGCCAAACATCAACCAGCGTCTGGGGTTGCAAAGACGACTTGCAAACTTCGAAAGACTTCATTAAAATATCGAAGTTGGCCATGGAAGCCAACGCTGCGCTCGATCCAGAGGGAAGACATGCAGTCTTGGAATAGGGCATTGCCCTAAACCTCAAGACCAGTCTGAGATCACCCCGGACAGCTCAGCACAAATGTGTGTACCACTCGTTTGGCGATCACACCAAACACCATTTCATTTACTCCCGTTAACCCTCTAAACGAATGGAGTGTTGACGGTCTTTCGATTGGCTTACCCCCCACTTTCGTAGAAGACCGCTACCAAAGCGGTATCTAGTCACGTTCCTGTCGCTTCCTTACCCGAACTCACTACACCTATGACTCCTGCTGCCACCAAATCCGCGAAGCCGGACATCGTCCTTTTAGCGAATGCCGAGGGACAGGTGAAGAATGTGGTGCCGGCTGCCAAGGGCGCAGCCAAAAAAGCTCCAGCACGGAAACGGAGTGCAAGCTCAAGCACGAAGGATTTGAGTGCGGCAGCAGACGAACTCCTCGCCAAAGCAGACGACAGCGTCAAGACATCGGAAGGGAAAACAAAAAAAGCGGCCAAAAAAGCGACATCAGTGAAAAGCGCAGCCAAAAAAACAACAGCCAAGAAAGCAGCTACAGCAAAAGCCAAAACTGCAGCACCAGAACTCACAGCAGAGGAAAAAGCCAAAGCCGCCTCAGCAGAAAAAGAAGCCAAGGCCAAGGCTCTTGCCAGCATCAAGATCGGCCCAAAAGGGGTGTACACCGAAGATTCAATTCGTGTTTACCTGCAGGAAATTGGACGCATTCGCCTGTTGCGTCCCGACGAAGAAATTGAACTGGCCCGCAAGATTGCCGATCTCCTTTACCTAGAAGAATTAGCTGCGCAATTTGAGAGCGACAACGGGCGTGAGCCCGACAAAAAAGAGTGGGCAGCACTCGTTGAAATGCCGCTCATTCGCTTCCGCCGTCGGTTAATGCTGGGTCGACGAGCCAAGGAAAAAATGGTGCAGTCCAACCTGCGCCTTGTGGTTTCGATTGCCAAGAAATACATGAATCGAGGCCTGAGTTTCCAGGATCTGATTCAGGAAGGCAGCCTTGGTCTCATCCGCGCCGCCGAGAAATTTGATCACGAAAAGGGTTACAAATTCTCCACCTATGCCACCTGGTGGATCCGTCAGGCGATCACACGGGCGATTGCCGACCAAAGCAGAACGATTCGCCTGCCTGTTCCTGTCTCTTATACACATCTCCGAGCCCACGAGACTAAGGCGAATCTCGTATGCCGTCTTCTGCTTGAA
>CAXDNN010000080.1:0-9964 GCA_963990675.1 uncultured Synechococcus sp. | reverse complement strand
CGTCGGTGCTGTGCATCAGCAGGCCTGGTTGTCCGGCAATCCAGCCTTCTTGACCCTCGAAATCGATGCTGATCAGCCTGAAATTTTCTTCGTCGGGTAAATCGAGACTCCGGTCGTTCCAATGGGCACCGCCATCATCGGTTTCTCGAATCATCCGGTTGCTGCCCACCAAGAAACCATGGCTGGGATCGGTGAACGACACATCCAAGGGATTCGCCTGGGTTTCCAGGTCGATCGCTTGCCAAGGGCTGGAGCTGGCCGTTGGGACGCGAGTCGAAACACATCCACTCAGACCGACGCCGAGAACGAGCACCAGTAAGAGATTGACGGCGGATGACAGCAGTCGATTCATGGGGAATGCGCTCAGCGAAGTGAATAAAGAGAAAGGAAGAAGGCGAAACCCAAAGCAAGACTGCCGAAGATCAAAACGTTCTTTTGGCCTGGAGTCATGCGGTTAACGCCAAGACCGTAGTTGAGGTTTTCCTCAAAGCCGCTGGCTTTTGTGCGAGGACCGATGTCCCGAAACGCAGCTACTTTGCTGCGGCAAACGGGACAACGAAAACTGAGGGGGTCGAGATCGCTGAACGCTGTACCCGCATCAATACCCACCTTTTTGACCCCTTCCTCAGGGTCGTAGACATATCCACAGCTGCGACATTCGAACCGGTGGGTTCTTGGATCTGTTTCAGCCGTTACATCTACAGGCGCTTCGGCCGCCTTAGCGGCAGGTTCGCTCTGTTCGACGGACTCAAGCTCGTCGCTCACCGCTCTACTACTGGGCTGCACGACTCTATCGGCGACAACTCCCCGCGGTGAATGCCAGACTGTCCTTGTGTATAGGGACGTCCATGTTCGCCCTGCCCGGCTACGACGCCTTTCTAGGGTTTCTGTTGATTGCGGCTGCCGTTCCGGTTCTGGCACTGGTGACCAACAAACTGTTGGCCCCCAAAAGTCGTGCTGGTGAGCGTCAACTCACCTACGAATCAGGCATGGAGCCGATTGGTGGTGCGTGGATTCAATTCAATATTCGCTACTACATGTTTGCGCTGGTCTTCGTCATTTTTGATGTCGAGACAGTGTTTCTGTACCCATGGGCTGTGGCTTTTCATCGGCTCGGTTTGTTGGCGTTCATCGAAGCGCTCATTTTTATTGCCATCCTGTTAGTAGCCCTTGCCTACGCCTGGCGCAAAGGCGCCCTCGAGTGGAGCTGAGTTATGCCTGAATCACCCTCTATTTCTGCCGTTCGCGACCTCCGGGAGGCCACTTGCGGCCCCATCGGTACCCCCGAGGTCACGAATGAGCTGAGTGAAAACATCATTCTCACCAGCCTTGATGATCTCCACAATTGGGCTCGGCTCAGCAGCCTTTGGCCTTTGCTTTACGGCACCGCCTGTTGCTTCATCGAGTTCGCTGCCTTGCTTGGCTCACGTTTCGACTTCGATCGATTTGGTTTGGTGCCGCGTAGTTCACCCCGTCAGGCGGATCTATTGATTGTGGCTGGCACGGTCACGATGAAGATGGCTCCTGCTTTGGTGCGTCTTTACGAGCAGATGCCTGAGCCGAAGTACGTGATTGCCATGGGTGCCTGCACCATCACGGGAGGCATGTTCAGTGCAGATTCCACAACGGCTGTTCGCGGTGTTGACAAGTTGATTCCTGTAGACCTCTACCTCCCTGGATGCCCTCCCCGGCCGGAAGCCATTTTTGATGCGGTGATCAAGCTGCGTAAAAAGGTTGGCGATGAATCTTTGGCTGAGCGCAGAAAGCATCAGCAGACCCATCGCTACTTCACGATCACCCACCAGATGAAGGCGGTGGAACCTCAAGTCACGGGTGCATATTTGCGGGCTGAAAGTCAGCAAGCAGCCTTGGCCGCAGCACCAGCTGGGCAAACTTTGGCGACGGATGCCGCCGTTTTGAACCCCGCTCCTGAAATGGTCCAGTCATGAGTGATTCCGCACCAACCAATTCAAAGCCAATCAAGCCAACACCAGAGGAGTCAACGTCCGCAGTCGCGACGCTGGAACCTGGTCCGGTCAGTCAGTGGTTAAACACTCAGGGGTTTGATCACGACGTTCTTGACCCCGACCACGTTGGGGTCGAACAGATTGGTGTTGAGTCGGCCGTGTTGCCGATCATTGCTGCCGCGATCAAAAGCCATGGTTTTGATTACTTGCAGTGCCAAGGCGGTTATGACGAGGGCCCTGGCGAGAGGCTTGTTTGCTTTTATCACTTCATTGCCATGGCCGAGCAAGTGGAGGCGATGACCGCAGGTCGGCCCCATGAGCTGAGGGAAGTGCGCCTAAAAGTGTTCCTCAGCCGGGAAGGCTCACCATCACTGCCATCAATTTATGGCTTGTTCCGTGGCGCTGATTGGCAAGAACGCGAAACTTTCGACATGTATGGCATCGAGTTTGAAGGCCATCCCCATCCCAAGCGTTTGTTAATGCCAGAAGATTGGAAAGGTTGGCCATTGCGCAAGGATTATGTGCAACCCGACTTTTATGAAATGCAGGACGCTTTTTAAGGCCTCTTGCTAGTTGAAAGGGTTGAGTTACTGCGAAGACTCTCGTTTGTGTTTTCGGTAAAAGCGCATCACGGCCAAGGCAAGGCTCCGCGGGTCATGTCGCAAGGTTGATGTGGGACGTGCCCCTTGTAGAGGAGCTTGGGTGACGTCGTAGCCATCTTTTTTTAGCCCTTTGAAATCACAGAGCACCGGCTCGGCCCCACGGGATTGGTAATACTCGATTAGGGCTGAATTGGGCAGATCATCTTGGGCAAGAACAGACGGAAACAGCCGTTGACTGAGACCGAGGCTGGCGAGTTGTGCTTCGATCGCCCGGAGATGTCCGCGCACATCAAGGCCATCCGTTTCTCCTGGCTGAGTCATCAAGTTGCAGATGTAGAGACGAGGGGAGCGGCTGCGTTGGATCGCTGAAACGAGTTCTGGCACCAGCAAATTTGGAAGCAGCGATGTGTAGAGACTGCCAGGCCCCAACACAATTAAGTCCGCATTGGCGATCGCTTCCAGGGCTCGGGGGAGGGCCGGGGGACGCTCTGGGATACAACCCAGCCTCACGATTGGACTCGGCGCATGGCCGATGTTGCTTTCTCCTTCGATGCGTTGACCGTTTTCGAGTTCTGCCCACAGACGCACATCGACGTTGGTGGCCGGCACCACCTGGCCTTGCACTGCCAAGACGCGACTTGATGCAGTGATCGCTGTTTCGAGGTTGCCGGTAATGGCCGTCAGCGCTGACAGGAATAGGTTGCCGAAGCTGTGGCCCTCAAGCCCACTTCCAGCGGAGAATCGGTACTGAAAGAGACGGGTTAGGAGTGGTTCTTCGGTGGAAAGAGCTGCGAGGCAGTTGCGGATGTCGCCGGGAGGTAAGACGCCGAGCTCACGTCTTAAAACGCCGCTGCTGCCCCCGTCATCAGCGACTGTGACGATGGCGGTGATGTGGCTGCTGTAGCGCTTGAGGCCGCTCAACAGCGTTGACAACCCGGTGCCTCCACCGATGGCAACGATGTTTGGCCCCCGGTTTAAGCGGCTTTTCGCCCGCAGCGCATCAATGAGCACCGTGTCTTTGTCGGGGGCTAAGGCCTGTTGAATCGAGCCAAAGCTTCGACTTTGTCCCCATAAAATGAGGGCGACGCCCACAAGCACCACCAAGGGGCCGGTGAACTCTCTTGGAAGGATGGTGGTGAGTGCTCCCAGCAGCCAGCTAAGGGTTTCGAGAATCCAATAAATCGGTTTGAGATCGGCCCAAACAGCTCCACCGATTAAGGCCATCAGTAAGCCCAGGCCAGAGGTGAGAACCCAGCGCTTCACCACCAAGCCAGGTTGTAACCAGCGCACGGCACGCTGGGAGCGCGTCATGAGCTCTTGTCTCCGGTGCCCCCGGTTGGCTCTGGCCTGCTGGCGTCTGCTTTGAGGGGGTTTGGGCGCCAAGGGGCGACTCATTCAGTCATGTCATGAACTGTACGGAGACTTTTCAAGCGCGGCAGGATGGTGACATGTTTCGGACTCTGATGTGCCGCCGACCCAGTCCGTGGTGGAGATGGACAACCTCACCATGCAGTGGGGGGCCAGGCCTGTACTGGACAAGGTGAGCTTGATCATGCAGCCCGGTGAGCGGCTTGCTGTGGTGGGGCCATCCGGGGCAGGGAAATCAACGGTGCTGCGACTGTTGGCCGGTTTACAGCTGCCGACAAGCGGACACCTGCGCTTGTTTGGCAAAACCCAGGACTATCTGCGGCTGGATCAAACCAACCCCCCCGACGTGCGGTTGGTTTTTCAGAATCCTGCCTTGCTGGCGTCCCTCACGGTTGAGGAAAACGTTGGTTTCTTGCTACGGGCAAAAGGGAACCTATCCAGTGATGAGATCCGCGAGCGGGTTGAAACATGCTTGGAAGCTGTGGGCTTATACGAAGTGGCGCATCTCTATCCCGGGGAATTGAGCGGTGGAATGCAGAAACGGGTGAGTTTTGCCCGCGCCTTGATTGATGACCCTCAGCGGGGAGATCAGTCGATGCCTCTCCTGCTGTACGACGAGCCCACCGCGGGGCTTGATCCTGTGGCGTGTACGCGCATTGAAGACTTGATTGTGAAAACTACAACGGTGGCTCGAGGTTGTTCTGTTGTGGTGAGTCATGTCCGCAGCACGATCGAGCGCTCGGCGGAGCGAGTGTTAATGCTCTACGAGGGCCATTTTCAATGGCAAGGATCAGTCGATGAATTCCGCAGTTCCACGAATCCCTATGTGGAGCAGTTCAGGACGGGTAGCCTGCGCGGACCCATGCAGCCTGCGGAGCACTGATCACCATGCGTCGCAGTGTTCGTGATGCCATCGTCGGATTCACTGTTCTTGGTGGCCTCGTGGGTTTTGCTGCCACGGGAATGTGGATGCGTGGCATTCGATTGGGCTCAAGCGAGTGGAGACTCACGGCCAATTTCAATGATGCGTCTGGACTGGCGGAACGTTCGCCGGTGACCTATCGCGGCATTTTGGTTGGATCGGTGCGCTCGATCAAAGTCACCTCGAGTGCGGTGGTTGCTGAGCTGGAAATCACCAAGGGTGACTTGCGATTGCCTTTGCCAGTCACAGCCACCATCAGCTCAGCGTCGTTGCTTGGGGGCGATGCCCAGGTGGCATTGATGAGCCGTGGCAAGCCATTGCCGAAGGATGCACCGCTGCCGAAGGCGGCCCATTGCCAAGCCAAAGCGCAGTTGTGTGATGGTGCCATGGTGATGGGCCGAGAAGCCCCCAGCATCGCTACGGTCACCGACACATTTCAGGAGTTGTTGACGCAGGCCCAAGTCGAGAAGTTGATCCCGAATACAGCGGCTTCGATTGAGCAGATCGACGCCACAGCCAAGTCGTTTGAAGCTCTGACGGTTCAGTTGAAAGCCGAGTTATCAAAAGTGGACCCGGTGTTGCGCAATCTCCAAGCAGCAACGGCCCATGCGAACAACATCGTGGCGGCGTTGGATAACCCTGAAACGTTGTCGAGTCTGCGACAGACGGCGACGAATGCGGCTGAGCTCACTGCCAAATTGGATGCCGTCGGAGGCGATGTGGAGACGCTTACGTCCGATCCAGCCTTTATGGAAGGCCTGCGCAATGTAACCATCGGCCTTGGAGCCTTGTTCTCAGAGGTTTATCCAGCCGAGACCAGCCCTTAGGTACGTAATTGTTCCAATTTCGTTGCAATTCAGTGTTTATATCGTGCTAATTGCTTCCATCGCGATGGATGCAATCGCTTGATCGCTGGCCTTCGGCAGTTGGACATATTTTCCGCCGGCAGCTTCGGCGAGATCTTTGCCCATGCCGCTACCGATGAATTTGCGTTCGGTGTCGATTACCAGCAGCTTGATGCCGAGCATCCGATAACGGGCCGCCACATCCAGCACTTCCTGCTTTAAATCGGGCTTCTCCTCCCCGTCCAGTTCGGGTTGGCCTAGCGACTTGCTCAGCGGTACATTTCCCCGGCCGTCGGTAATCGCGACCACCACGACTTGGCCAAGGTCTCCTGTGGCCAGCGCATTGGCCCCCACTCTGGCGGCTTGGGTGAGTCCGTGGGCGAGCGGTGAACCGCCCCCGCAGGGCATGGATTCAAGGCGTCGCCGTGCAGCGGTGATCGAACGCGTTGGCGGCAGCAGCACCTCAGCTTGCTCGCCACGGAAGGGAATCAGCGCCACTTCATCGCGGTTTTCATAGGCCTCGGTGAGCAGTCGAATCACGGCTCCCTTGGCACTTTGCATGCGGTTGAGCGCCATCGAACCACTCGCATCCACGAGAAACACCACGAGGGCGCCAGCTTTGCGTTGTAAAAGCTTGGCGCGCAAATCGCCTTCTTCCACGATCACAGCGCGGCCGGGCTGTCGTTCACGCCGCACTTTTTGGTACGGGGCCGCTGCCCGCAGCGTTGCATCCACCGCAATCCGGCGGACGGGGCCCCGGGGAAGCATCGGCTTGACGTAGCGGCCTCGGCTATCGCTCAACACCACCGAGCGACTGCCGCTGTTGCCGGCTTTGCTCTTGGCTGCATTGAACAAGAGCAGATCTGGATCCACATCAATCGCTTCCGGATCGAGCATGAATTCTTCGGGCACGGCCGGAGGGGCTTGGTCCTCCGGACTGTCGTCCTCGCTGTTTTCGTCCTCGCTGTTGTTGTCCTCTGGCGTGTCGTCCTCCTCTTCAGAGCCTTCGGATGGGGGAGGTGGATTGTCCTGTTGATCGTCCTGATCTCCTTGGGACGGTGGGGATTCTTGCTCTTGGGGTGGTGGCGGCTCCATCTGCTGATCCGGTGGAGGCAGCTGTGATGCCCGTGGGGCGATCACCAGTGCGACAGCGACTTGAAGATCGTCCGCTTCCACGCGGTCTCGACCGCTGAGGGCGGCATGGGCTCGAGCGACGCGGACGGCATACAGCTCGGATCGGTGGCCTTCCACGCCGCCTCGAATCGCTTCGGTCACGAGATATTCGATTTGTTCACGGCTGATTTGCACATCGGGCAACCATTGCCGGGCCATCAGCAGTTGGGTGGCGAGAGCGTCGGTTTCTTCGCTCCAGGTTTCGGCAAAGCTGCGGCTGCATTGACCGTGGGCCAGTGCGGCATTGGTGATTTCTACCCGTTGCTCGGTGCTCACCAGCTGATTGGCCGAAAGCGCGATGGCAAAGCGGTCTAGTAAGTGATCGCGAATGTTGCCTTCTTCGGGGTTGTAGGTGGCGATGAGCAGCGGTCGACAGGGGTGACTGAGGCTGAGGCCTTCCCGCTCCACACGATTCTCTCCACTGCCAACGGCCGCCAGCATCAAATTCACGATGCCGTCATCGAGAAGATTCAGTTCATCCACATAGAGCACACCCCGGTGCGCATCGGCCAGGAGGCCCGGTTGGAACACAGCACGGCCACTCGACAGCGAGGCGGCCACATCGACGGCGCCCACGAGACGGTCTTCGGTAATTCCCAGGGGGATTTGCACAAACGGTGCCGGAATCACCTTGGAGGGGGCATCGCCTGAGACCTGCTCACGGGTGGCGTTGTCCCATTCCTCTCGGTTGTGAGGATCGAGGTTACGGCCGACTCCTCCAGCAATGTCGAGGATGTCGATCGGGGGTAGCAGGGTGTGAAGTCCACGGGCCAACACGGATTTACCGGTGCCGCGTCCTCCTGCAATCACCACGCCACCGAGGCCAGGGTCGACCGCTGCCAACAGAAGCGCAAGCTTGAGCGTTCCATGGCCGGTGATCGCCGCCAAGGGAAAGGCACGGGTTGCTTGGTCGTTTTTTGCGACTACACCGCTTGCCACCATGGAGGCTTCTCATCCCGCTCGTCTACGCCAGTCTCGCTGATGCTCCGCAGTGACGATGCTCCCCTCGCGATTGCCCTTGGTGCGAACCTGCCGTATGCCGACAGTGGACCGCGTCAAACCCTGCTGGTGGTGCGTCCGTTGTTGACCGTTGTGTTGAACGATTGGGCCGGTGTACCCCTGCGGTTGTGTTGGTCACCGTTAATCGATACCACCCCTGTCGGTGGTCCTCCTGATCAGCCGCGCTATTGGAACGCTGTGGTGGTCGTGCATGGGCTCCTTGCGACTCCATCGAATGGGGCGGCGTTGAGGTTGTTGGGCGAATTGCACCAGTTGGAATCGCAATTTGGGCGGCAGCGATCCTCGGAACACCGGTGGGGGCCGCGCACCTTGGATCTCGATTTGTTGTTTTGGGGAGAGCACCGGATGGAGCATCCCAAGTTGGTGCTGCCCCATCCGCGTCTTCATCTCCGCGGCTTTGTCCTAGAGCCGCTTTTGGCTGCCATGAATCAATCCTCGGAGTGGATCGACTGACCCCAGCGGATCAATGCAATGACCCGCCATGCTGGTGACTCTTCAAGCCTGATCCGATGGCACCGTTGCCGGCTCCGGAGCCTTTTGAGTTGCTCGAAACCGTCGAAACGGTGGATGTGCGCAAGCTTCGGTTCGAACGCAACAGGATCAGGTTGCCAATGGGGGTGGAGAGCACCTTCGGCATGATTCGTCACCCCGGTGCATCCTTGGCCGTGCCGATCACCGACAACGACAAGGTGGTGCTGTTGCGGCAATACCGTTTTGCGGTGCAGGCCCGCTTGTTGGAGTTCCCTGCCGGCACCCTTGAAGCTGGGGAGGATCCGCTCGAATCGATGCAGCGGGAGCTTGGGGAAGAAGCCGGCTTCAGTGCGGCCCGTTGGGATGCGCTGGGCCCGATGCTTCCTTGTCCCGGATATTCCGACGAGGTGATCCATTGTTTCTTGGCCCGGGAGCTCACGGCCTTGGAGAATCCACCGGCTGGGGATGACGACGAGGATCTTGAGGTGGTCACAATGACCTTCGATCAATTGGATGAAGCACTGGCCTCGGGAGATGAGTGGCTAGATGGCAAGTCCGTCACGGCTTGGTTCCGAGCCAAACAGTTGTTGGGTCTCTGATGACAGCGTCCCGCGTTCTCTTTTGGCATCGCCGCGATTTGCGCTTGGCCGACAACCTCGGCATTCAGGCCGCTGTTGAGATCAGCCCTGCGGTGACCGGGGTGTATGTGCTGGATCCAGCCCTGATCCATCCACCTCAAGCGTTGCCACCCATGGCACCGGCCCGGTTGTGGTTTTTGTTGGAGAGCCTGATCGAACTGCAGCAGCGTTGGCGTGCTGCCGGAAGCCGGTTGCTGATCCTGGAGGGTGATCCTGTGCAGGAGCTACCGCAGCTGGCAGAACGTCTCGGCGCCGAGGCTGTGGTGTGGAACAGGGATGTGGAGCCCTACAGCCGTGAACGGGATCGGCGGGTGGCGAAGCGGTTGCAGGTTGATGGTCGAAAGGTGGTGGTCAATTGGGATCAGCTGCTGATCGCCCCGGAGTTACTCAAAACAGGTGCTGGCGATCCCTATCGGGTGTATGGCCCTTTTTTGCGCAATTGGCGGGGCAAGGTGCAGGCCCAACAGCCCACCACTATTGAGGCTCCTTCAGGCCTTATCGATCTGGATTCAAGCTCGGTGCCGGATGGGGATCCCCTGGCTGCGCTCCGCCATAGCCATGGATTTCAAGGCACGGAGATCTGCCCTTGTAGGCCTGGCGAATCGGCAGCTCTGGAGCAGCTGAACCTTTTTGCGGATGGCGCTCTCTTGGCCTACGAGCCCGATCGGAATTTTCCCAACGTTGTTGGTACGTCGTATCTCAGTGCGGCGTTGAGCGTTGGCACCTTGAGTCCCCGTCAAGCATGGTGTGCGGCGCAACAGGGTCGTGATCATGCCCGTAGCGATGAGCAGCGCACGGCGATTGGGGTATGGGAGCAAGAACTGGGCTGGCGTGAGTTTTATCAGCAAGCCTTGTTTCATTTCCCTGAGCTAGCAGAGGGTCCTTATCGGGAGCAATGGCGTCGATTCCCTTGGGAGAACAACGAAGCGTGGTTTTCCTCTTGGCGGGACGGGATGAC
>CAXDNN010000079.1:0-9984 GCA_963990675.1 uncultured Synechococcus sp. | reverse complement strand
CGCCATCAGCGAAGTCGTGTCCACCATGGTCGCTTCGGCCAACTGACGGAGCAGCCGACATGGCAAATCTCAAAGAGATCCGCGATCGGATCAAATCAGTCAAGAACACCCGCAAGATCACCGAGGCCATGCGCCTCGTGGCTGCGGCCAAGGTTCGCCGCGCCCAGGAGCAGGTTCTCCGGAGTCGGCCCTTCGCTGACCGTCTCTCCCGCATCCTTGAAAATCTTCAATCCCGGATGCGCTTTGAGGAGGCTGATGCTCCATTGCTGGAACAGCGAGCCGTTGAAACGATCACGCTTGTTGCCATCACTGGAGACCGCGGCCTTTGCGGCGGTTACAACGCCAACATCATCAAGCGCACCGAGCAACGCTTCGCTGAGCTGAAAGGCAAAGGCTTCAATGTGAAATTGGTGGTGATTGGTAGCAAAGCCATCAGTTACTTCACCAACCGGGATTACCCAATCCAGGCCAAAATCACTGGCTTGGAACAGGTTCCAACGGCGGATGAGGCCAACACGATCGCCACCGACATGCTTGCTGAATTCACGGCAGCAGGGACGGATCGGGTGGAGATGGTGTTTACCAAGTTCATCAATTTGGTGAGCTGCAAACCCGTCCTCCAGACGCTGCTTCCCCTTGACCCGCAAGACATCGCTGATCCCGAGGATGAGATCTTCAACCTCACCACCGATCAGGGTCGTTTGACGGTCGAGCCCGGCACGAGCTCTCCTAACAGCGCCCCCAAAATCCCATCGGACATTGTTTTTGAGCAAAGCCCTGACCAGCTGCTCAATGCTTTGTTGCCGTTGTATCTGCAAAACCAACTGTTGCGCTGTTTGCAGGAATCGGCTGCGTCGGAATTGGCGAGTCGGATGACGGCCATGAACAATGCCAGCGATAACGCCAAGGAATTGGCGAAGACGCTGACCCTTGATTACAACAAGGCACGTCAGGCTGCGATTACGCAGGAAATCCTGGAAGTGGTGGGTGGTTCCGCTGCTGCCGGTGGTTAATCGGTCCCATTGATTGTGTTGTTGGCCGGCTCCTTTGGGAGCCGGCTTTTTTAATGGGGTGATGACAATGCAGCTTCATCAGCTCTTTCCCACTGCCGTCGCAACGGTGCCGTTGGCCTTGGATCCTTTGGATGTGGCCGGGCAGCTTCAGGTGCTCTTTGCCTTGCGCGGGGAGGCGACCGGAAATTCCACAGAGGGATGTGCCTGGACCGGCGATCTCCATGGCGCTTGGCGATTGCATCAGCACCCAGAATTCTTGGAGCTCACGCAGCTGGTGGTGGAGCAGGCATGGACTTATCTCGAAGCGGTGGGCTTTGAGCGTTCTCAAGTGGCCCTGCACCTTCAGCGCTGTTGGCCGGTGCTGAGCGATTGGGACCAGGTGGTCGGTCGTCATCACCATCCCAATGCCCATCTCAGCGCAGTGCTCTACCTCACTGGAAACGGTTCAGGCGAGGAGGGAGAGCTGCGCATTCATGCACCCCATCGGATCAATGAACTGGTCCCCGGTCTTGCTGTTGGCCACGGAGGCCCCATCGCTGAAGGACATCCGCTGAATGCCGATCACTGGGACCTTGCACCCCGACCCGGATTGTTGGTGCTGTTTCCGTCCCGGTTAGACCACAGCGTTTTGCCCAACACGGATCCAGAGGCGTTGCGCTGCTCGATCAGTTTTGATTTCGTGCTCACGGCCCCAGATTGCGACGATCCAGCGGAATACTTGGCTCCGCATCCCAACGCCTGGGTCCAGCAAAGGCCACCCGCTGCCTGAGAGAATCACCCATAGAGCAAAGTTTTGACGGGATGTCTGACCCATCAGCGGCAGTGGCCACCTATTCCGTAATGGCTGACATTGAGGGTGACGTTCGCCAGTTCGAATGTCGGGCGGACCAAACGGTTTTGAATGCCGCGGAAGCCGCAGGTCTCAGTCTCCCCAGCTCCTGCTGTACGGGTGTTTGTACCACGTGTGCGGCCGTCATTACAGAGGGCAACGTGGATCAGCCCGATGCCATGGGTGTTCGATCCGACCTTCAGGAGCAGGGATATGCCCTGTTGTGTGTGTCTTTTCCCCGCGCAAACCTCACCCTCAAAACGGGCCAAGAAGATGCCTTGTACGAAGCCCAGTTTGGTCAGTATCAAAAGTGAAGCTGCTTCGCCTGCAGCGTGAGCTGATCTGGCCGGAGCATGTCTCCACCGTTGAGCTGCGCGCATGGCTCCGCTCTGAACTTGCCGATGATCCCGATGTGGAGTTGCTTCGTTGGGCCATTACCGGGCTGACGACGGCCGCTGATGGTGCCCGTTGTCTCCAGGTGGAAGGGGTTCGCGTCGGATGAGTGCGCCACCCCTGCCCACCTTGATGGTGGTGCCCACGGGCATCGGTTGTGACATTGGAGGGTTTGCCGGTGATGCTTTGCCCAGTGCCCGTTTATTGGCTGGGGCGAGCGGCTGCTTGATCACCCATCCCAACGTGATGAATGGCGCGGCACTGTATTGGAGTGATCCCCGCATTCACTACGTGGAGGGCTATGGCCTGGATCGCTTTGCCGTTGGTGATTGGGCGCTGCGCCCAGTGCGGCGCCAGCGGATCGGTTTGTTGTTGGATGCCGGGATCGAACCGGAGCTGGTTCAGCGCCATCTCCAAGTAGCCGATGGCTGCCGGGCCAGCCTGGGGTTGAACATCGGTCCGGTGGTTTCAACGGATGCGCCGCTTGAGGTGACGCTTGAGCGCGGTGGCAGTGGCGCCAGTTGGGGCCGGCTGGGGCGGCCGGATGTTCTCCTGCGAGCGGGAGAACGGCTCCATCAGGCCGGAGCCACCGCCATTGCCGTGGTGGCTCGCTTCCCGGAGGATCCCGACAGCGAGGAGTTGGCTGCCTACCGCCAGGGCGGCGGAGTGGATGCCCTGGCTGGGGCCGAGGCGGTGATCAGTCATCTGCTGGTGCGCCATCTGCAAATTCCCTGCGCTCACGCCCCGGCCCTGGAGCCCTTGCCCCTTGAAACGCAATTGGACCCGCGGGCTGCAGGTGAGGAGTTGGGTTATACCTTTTTGGCCTGTGTGCTGGTGGGTCTGAGCCGCGCACCGGATCTGGTGACCGGCGAACGGCAGCCTGACGATTTACAGGCGGCTCAGTTGGGTGCGGTTGTGGTGCCAGAAGGAGCCCTGGGGGGAGAGGCGGTGTTGGCCTGCGTGGAACGCAATCTGCCAGTGATCACCGTGGCGAATCCATCGGTGTTGTCCGTGGGTGCGCAAGCTCTGGGGTTGAGCGACAACGTTGTCCATGCCAGGACTTATTCCGAAGCGGCGGGCTTGGTGCTGGCCCTGCGGGAGGGGTTAAGCCTCGCGTCGCTGATGCGGCCATTGCCTGCGATGCAGCGGTTGAACTAATGCCTGGAGGCTTTGGCACTGGTCTGGATTCGAGCCCTTGTCCTTGTGGGGGTGGCATGTATCGCACCTGCTGTGGCCCCCTGCACTGCGGCGATCAGCGCGCCGAAACGGCCGAACAGCTGATGCGTTCGCGCTACTCGGCCTTTGTGAAGGGTGAGTTGGAATATTTGCTGGCCACGCATCCGGACGCGGATGTGCCTGAGGCGGAGCGACGTCAGCAACTGCGCCGCAGTGCTCGGGCCACACGCTGGATGGGGCTTCGCATTCTGTCTTGCACCGCTGGAGGCGTGGGTGATCTGGCGGGAACAGTGGTGTTTGAAGCCCGCCATCGAGAGGGGGTTTTGCGGGAAACGTCGTTCTTTCAACGGAGCGGTGGAGGCAGCGATGGCGATTGGCTTTACATCAAAGCTCTCGAGACCTCCTAAAGAAAGCACGATATCGATACGATTTATATCCCATTGCGTGAAGAAATCGTGCTTAACGCAGGCAGGCCATCGGGTGCCGTGGCGCAATCCCAAGCGCCCGGGCGACGCCCGGATGGCAGACCGATCCCTGCACCGTATTGAGGCCTGAAAGCAGTTCCGGTCGTTCCGTGAATGCCTCTTCGAGGCCGCGGCCAGCGATGCCCAGGATGTAGGGCAACGTCACGCTGACCAGGGCCTCCGTTGAGGTGAAGGGAACCGCCCCTGGCATGTTGCCGACGGCGTAGTGCTGTACCCCATGGATGGTCACCGTTGGACTGGTGTGGGTGGTTTCACGGCTCGTGGCCACGCAGCCGCCCTGGTCAATGGCCACATCAACAATCACTGAGCCTGGCCGCATCGCTTGAACAAGGTCTTCATCCACCAGGGTGGGGGCGCGGCCACCGGGAGTAAGCACAGCTCCGATCACGAGATCCGCCGTCGGCACCAGCCGTTCGATCAGTCCACGGCTGCTCACCACACTCGTCAGCCTGCCGCGTCGATCCGCCTCCAAGCTGCGAAGTCGTTGCGGTGAACGGTCGAGGAGCAGCACTTCCGCATCCATGGCTGCTGCCGTGCGCGCCGCATTCCAGCCTGCGTTTCCGGCACCGAGGACGACCACCCGTGCTGGCTGAACGCCGGTGCAGCCACCCATCAGGACGCCGCGGCCTCCGTGGGGTTTTTCCAGGAGATGGGCCCCCACCTGGGCCGCGAGCCGTCCGGCAATCTCACTCATCGGCGCCAACAGAGGCAGGCTTCCGTCTTCGAGCTGAACGGTTTCATAGGCCAGCGCGGCGGTGCCTGCCTTGAGGAGTGCTTCCCCCACGTCGGGATAGGCAGCGAGGTGCAGATAGGTGAACAGCACCATGTCGTTGCGGAGAAAGCCGAATTCCTCTGGTTGAGGCTCTTTCACCTTCACGACGAGATGGGCGGCCCAGGCTTCGGCTCGGTTGACGAGTTGCGCCCCTGCGTTGCGGAAGGCGTCATCTCCGATGCCAGCCCCTGCTCCCGCACCGGATTCAATCTTCACCTCAAGTCCATGGCTGACCAATTCGCGCACCGCATCCGGGGTGAGGGCGACGCGTTCCTCGTCAACCTTGATTTCCTTCGGTACGCCGATGCTGGCCATCGGTGCCGACAGGATGGAAGCTGCCATGGACGCTCAGCAGGATGTCCTTCAATCTGGCTCAGCCGCAGGCAATCGGCAGCCTCCAGCCACTGCCAAAGGCCTGGGGACTCACTTTGAGTAGGGGTGCCGCCTGTCGGCGTTTGAACTCGGCCCGTTTCAGCATCTGTTGCACGCGCCCCACCAAGGCAGGGTCATGGCCAGCGGCGATCAAGTCTTCCCCGTGGCGTCGTTCTTGGATCAGATCCTTGAGTAAGGCATCCAGAGCGCTGTAGTCCGGCAGCGAGTCGCTGTCTTTTTGATCAGGTCGCAGTTCAGCACTCGGGGGTTTTCGTCGGATGGCTTCGCCCACCAACTCTCCCTGCTCGGGTAGGTGATAGTCCTGACGACAGTGCTGGGAGGCTGGGCTGTCGAGCCAGTCACAAAGCGCGAACACGCTGGTTTTGTAGAGGTCGCCGATCACGGCTAAACCGCCATTCATATCCCCATACAGGGTGCAGTACCCCACGGCTAATTCAGATTTATTGCCGGTGGTGAGCAGCAATTGGCCCTCCTGATTCGCTACCGCCATCAGCAAGGTGCCGCGAATGCGGGATTGCAGGTTTTCAGCGGTCACCCCGCTTGGGTCGGAGCCAAGCGCAGGGTTCAGGGTTGTGTCGAAGCCATCCATCAATGGGCGGATCGGCAGGGTGGTGGTCTTGAGCCCCAGCCGTGTCGCCAGCGCCACAGCATCGTCGATCGATCCGTCTGAACTCCAGGGCGACGGCATCAGCAGTGTCGACACTTGATCGGCGCCGAGGGCCGCGGTGGCGATCACGGCCACGAGTCCTGAGTCGATCCCACCACTAAGACCCAAGAGCGCTTGTTGAAAACCGCACTTGCGGGCGTAATCCCGAACCCCCAGAACGAGGGCGCGGAACAGTCGATCCAGCGGATCGTCAGGGCTGCGATGTGGTCGAGCGGGGTCAGCTTCGCTGTCCCAAAGACTGACCTGATCGCAGCAGCATGGGAGTTCTAGGACGGGCTCCCCTGAGGCAGACATCACGAAACTGCTGCCATCGAACACCAATTCGTCGTTGCCTCCGACTTGATTCAGATACACCACAGGGCAGTTCAAGCGGTGGGCTGCTGTAGCGGCCAGCTTTTGTCGCAACAACGGCTTGTCGGCATCAAAAGGAGATGCAGCGAGGTTGATCACCACATCCGGTTGTTCTGGGATCAGTTGTTCGATGGGGTCGGGGCCCGCTAGTCGTTCCCGCTGCAGCGTGTCGTCCACCCAGAGGTCTTCGCAGATGGTGAGGCCTAGTCGTTGGCCGTTGGGGAGTTGCAGAAGATTGGGCCCCGTCCCCGGTCGGAAATAACGACGCTCATCGAAAACGTCGTAACTGGGTAACAACTGTTTGTGGGCAACGGCGCGCCATCCCCGCCGGTGCACGAGGGCGATGCTGTTGGTGAGCCCGGGGGCGCGGTCGTCGTCGGTGGGTAAGGCAACACCCACCAACACCATGAGATCGCTGGCTACTTGGTTGCTCAGCCAATCAAGCTGCGCCGCTTGATCGGCAATGCGGGCTGGTTGCAGCAGTAGGTCTCGCGGTGGATAGCCCCACAGCGAGAGCTCAGGGGTCAGCAACACATCGGCACCGTCGCTTTGGGCTCTCTTGGCTGCCGCAAGAATGCGCTCTGCGTTGCTCTGCAGATCACCCACCAATGGATTGATTTGGGCGAGGGCAAGGCGCATCAGCAGCGGGTGGGATTGAGTCCGTAAAGATTGTGCTCGAGCAGGAGGGGCCACACCGCACGAGGGACCTGCTCTAGCTGAGGGGCACGACGCTGCTCAGAGCTGGCGCTGGCGGGGATCTCCACATCCAATACCTCAACTGAGGCTCCGCATCGGGTCAAATCGGCCAGGGCCATCTGGGTGAGAGGCCAACCTTGGCGTGGGGCAATCGCCATCTGGCATTGGCTGAGCCACTGATCAGCTTGTTTCCAACTGGGGATTTGAGCTGCTAGGTCGCTACCCACCACAAACACCAGGTTGTGTTGAGGCCAGCGTTGATGGGCGCGACGCAACGTCTCCATGGTGAAGGGGCTGCTGAGGTCTTGGGCGAGGTCCAGGTTTGGACTGTTCAGTTGTCCGACCAATGCCTTCAGCAGCATTGAACGCAGGGAGAGCGGTGCCCCGTGCTGCTTCATGGGGTTGTCGCTGGCCCATGTGGCCACGCGGTCGTAGCGATGCAGAAGTTGCTCCAGCAGGGCCTGGTGTCCTCGGGTTGGAGGGTCGGCACTGGTTCCGAAGAGAGCAATCCGCTGTTGCACCATCTCAAGGCAGCAAAGGATGGAGGTCTTGCTGTGCATGCAATGGCCAGCGGTGCAGCCAGTGCCGCACGACGGGGTCGCGTCGCGCCAATCGTTCGAGCAGCGCTCCGGGTTGGCCACCCGCTGGGTGGAGGAGGTGTTGGGCCACCAGTTGACCGGTTCGACGGCTTGCATGCACCGCCAGTGCTGCCTGGACGAAGGCCACAGGTGCGGCAGGGGCCAGGCTCGTTCCACCACTGATCGGCACCAACAACAACAGCATCTGCTTCAGCGCGCTGAGGCCGAGTTGAATGCCCCCAAGCAGTGCGTTACTTCCCGACAAGTGCGTGAGTAGTTGTCGTGCTGCTTTCGGTGTTAAGGGGAGGCCATAGAGGCGACTGAGTTGCACCACCAAGGCGGTGTCGCAGGCCACGCCCCCGGCCAGGTCAAAGGCCAGCACTGGGTTGATCGCCACCCCCGTCGCTTTGGCCGCGGCATACCGACCAATCAGGCCTTGGGCGCTGCGTCGGTGCTGTTGAAGCCTGAACTGTTGGCAAGTGCGCTGAAACAGATCGGCTTGTCGCAAGGCCTGGAGTGCAAGGAGAAGCACGCCTTCAGCACTGAGTTGGCTCCGTAAACGTTCTTCAAGGGCCGCAACCTGGGCCGGGATGCGTGCACTGCGAACGCGGCCGTCCGGCTGGAGCCTGGCCTCACGCGGTGCGGCGGCGACCGCGGTGAGCGGCAGATCTCGTGGAAGGCGGGAGCGAATGCTGTTGAGGAGTTCAGCGAGCTCCTGGTCTGGCCACCGGTCGCTGCGGTTGAGCACCACATGCAAGGGCTTGCCGCTGTTCAGCAATGTTTGCAGTGCATCGCGATCCGTCCGGGTGAGATCGCTGTCGACCACCAGCAGAACTAAATCAGCTCCCATGGCCACCCGGGATGCCAATCGCGCTCTGCCTGCGGCATTGATTTCATCGATCCCTGGCGTGTCCACGAGCTCAACACGGTTCAGGTCCGCGATGGAGATGGGCCAAACCACACCCCGCTGGCGCCGCGTGCTGCCGTGGGCCACATCGGTGGCGAGTAGGGGCTCACCAATGAGAGCGTTAATCAGACTCGACTTGCCAACGCCAACCCTGCCAAACACTGCGATTCGCAAGGTGTGCTGTTGCAGTCGTTGCAATTGTCGATCGAGTTGGACGAGTTCTCCTCCTAGGAGCCCTTGTTCCCGCTGCGACAGGCTGAGGCTGCGGCGCCATTGGTCGAGGAGTTCGCGGCAGCGCACCACGGTGGGAGGTGGTAGGCCTGAACCAGCCGATGTTGCGTCAACAAAGTCTTCTGACAGGCCTGCAACGTGAGCCGAAACAGCCTGGCTTGCTGTGATCTGGAATCGACCCTGATCCATCTCATCAGGTTAAAAGGGCATGCAAGCGACCCCCTTCACGCCACCCATTCCTGACTGAAGACTGATGACTGGAGGTCTGTCGGAATCTTGAAGGGTTGTTCCAGGGGAATTCTCCAACGGATGCTCCCTGTTGTGGGCGTGTTGTTCGCTGTCTTTGTCCCGCTACTGTGATGGTCGATCAGGTCAGTCAGCCAGGGGAGAATCCGTGATTCGCATTCTTCTTTTTTCGCTCATTATTGCTTTCACGATCCGTCAAATAAAAAAGATTTTTGCTGACGCAACGCCTGGCCAACAGGACGTTCGTGCCGATGGGGCGGTCATTGATGTTGATGTGATTGTCGATGAGCAGAAGGATCAACAGCCATCTCCTTGACGTGTTCTTAAGGTTTTGAAAGGCAGAGAATGTTGTGATCGATACGAAGGTGCATTCAGCTTTCGCCTGAGTTGACTGGGCTTGTTGTGATGCGATCCCAAAGCGATTCCGTTATTTCGGTATTCGTTTCCATTTTTTTCTTGCGGCCGTTGTTTTTTGTGCCAATCCTGGTTTGTACGGACACGAAAAAAGCACCATGACCGTCCGACTAGAAAAACTCACTTCAAATGGTTGGGAGCATGATTCCAATCACTCTGATCTTCACAGCGCGACAAATCACGCCAAGGAGTTGATCGGACAGGAGTTATCCACGTATCGGCTCCTCCGTGACGACCGAGTGATGTTGTCGCTCATTACATCCAAAGGTGTGATGTGGGTGAACGCAGATTTGGAGGTCAAAGGCAAAGCTTTGGTTCACGCGTAAATTTTATTTTCCGACCAGTGATTCTCGATTTACTCGGTTCCAAAAGCATTGGGACCCTTGTCCAAGAAGGCAAGCATCAACCCTTTCGTGCCGTTGCTTGTCCCATCCAGGGTCTGAGCTACGACGAATCACAGATGAAAGACAACGACATTCATCGTCGACAACGTCTTTCTGAAGTCGAATACGACTGTTGAGATCTTGCGGCTTGAGGCCAATCGCTTAAGCGGGTTTGCGCCACCAGCCCGCTAAAACCGCCAACACGGCTTCGGCTCCAATCACCCCGACAAATCCGCCGAACTCATCAACAACAACTCGAACACCGCCGCTGTCTTTTCTGAAGCCCGTGAGCAGTCGATCAGCTCGGATCATTTCAGGGACGTAATCCACCGTCTCGCATAGGTCGACTGGTGTCAGCAGGCCGCGGTTTTCAAGCAAAGCGGTGAGGAGATGTTCTCGGCTTGCAACGCCTAAAACCTTGTCCACTTGGTCGCCTAAGACCACCCACCA
>CAXDNN010000078.1:0-9997 GCA_963990675.1 uncultured Synechococcus sp. | reverse complement strand
GAGAAGTACGGTAACGGAGCGCGAGTGCCGGAGAATTATTTCACAAGCACGCTCATCACGGGATGGATGCCGACACTTTTTCGTGCCGGTAGAGGAATGACGAAATACGAGCCGAGAAAGGAAGGCTTCGTGAAGCCGCAGTCCGGAAACATCGAGCTGTTTAATTACGAGAACAATCAGTTCGCGCGATTGTGCCGAGAGGCGTTGTGTGAGTTAGAATTACCGTATACGTTGCGCAATGTGGGCGCTGGGTCGCCAAAAAGAGAAACGTTGACCGAAGCTGGTGGGAAATCTGTCCCATTTCTTATCGACGGAGATGTGAAGATTGGCGAGAGCGATGAGATTGTCGCGTATTTGTTTGAAAAGTACGGTGGCGGATACGTCCCAGAAAAACAAGGAGCGTAATATACTTATTCTCCTTTTCCATCACCGGTACTGCTAATATCTACTTTATCTAGTTTCTTTTGTAATGCCGCAGCAACTTTAGCCTTCCATTCCGCGCTTTCGTAATATCCGTCGTCATCTGCTTCTGCTTCACCTTCACCTTCTTCTTCTTCTTCTTGCAGAGCTTCATCCAGTGCATCTAGCAGTGTTTCAACCAGAGCTTCAACCAGAGCTTCGACATGCTCCGCTTCGGTAATCGCACATTCAACCCTGCCCCCCTGTGCTATTACTGACCTGCACGGCTTCACGGCGGCAGACGGCGTCGAGGACCTCGCGCAGCGCCAGATCGCCCGAGATCGCGCCCGCGTGCCATCGCTGCACCAGAGCGAGCGGCAGGCCCGCCTCGTCGACCAGGAGGTCGTCGACGCGGATCGTCTCGGAGTCGTCGGTGCGGGGCGGCCCCTCCTCGCTCACGAGCGACATGAGCAGCGAGGCGCTCGAGGCGTGGCAGGCGCTCATGCTCGCGCAGGCGCAGTGCTGCTTCTACGAGCGCGCACTGCTCGACCAGATGCGCGGCTCGGTGCTCGCCAAGCTTGCCGCGCAGGCGAGCCACATAAACATCAACCACCCGAAGGTCAGCAGCGCGACGTGGGGGATAGCCCCAAAGCTGTTCGAGGATCTCCGCCCGAGGAACCACATGGCCTGGATCACGGAACAACAACTCAAGCAGGCTGAATTCTGTGTATGTGAGGTTGATGCGCTCTGATCCACGGGTGACCTGACGTCGATTGGTATCAATCACCAACTCACCTAAGAGAAGAACCCCTTGGCCAGTGGGAAGTTCCCGGCTTTCCACAACGGCATTACCGCGGCCAACGCGACGCAAAATCGTTGCGATGCGAGCCTCGAGTTCCTTGGGGCTGAAGGGCTTTGGAAGGTAGTCGTCGGCTCCAAGATCGAGGCCAGCTACGCGCTCAGAGATGGCCTCAACAGCGGAAAGAAAAATGATTGGAACGCATGATTCAGCCCGCAGACGACGGCAAACAGCGAAGCCGTCGAGCTTGGGCAACATGACGTCAAGCACAATGAGATCGGGCGACTCGCTGTGGAACAGCTCCAACGCCTGCTCCCCGTCCTCGGCGCAAACAACGCGATAGCCCGAGAGCTGAAGGCGCATGACTAGTACACGGCGTACCGCGGCTTCGTCATCCACAACAAGGACCGTTGCCTTTGGTTGTGACGGCAACTCGCCCGTCATCAGCACCTTGCTTAACGAGTTGAAACTTTACCGGTCAGGGGATGAGAACACGCGCCAAGGGCCTGTCGTACAAGTGGATTGCAGATTCTCTTAAGAATTGCGTCCAATCAAGGGCCAACGTGATTCTGCGTAACGATCCCATTCCTGTGCCGCAGCCCCGAGCGCTCCGGCACTGTTCACTTGGCCCAACATGGCTCGCTGCAACTGGGTGTAGAGGATTTTCTGTAACCGTTTAATCCCTGGCAAAGCCGGCACCAGTACGCGAGCCCGCTCCAACGTGATCGCCGATAGCAGCCGCGCCTGACGAATCTGATCCTGCTGAGGCGTGCGGGTTTGCTCTTGCTGCAGTTGAGACCTCACCCTCGCCAGAGCCTCCACCGACGAAGGGAGAACCCGGGCCTCGGTGGCGAAACGCGCCTGGTTCGTGGCATCGGTGAGGAACAGAGCCAACTGAAGGGCTAGGGCCTGCTTGGTGCTTTGCCGAGGCACCGCCAGCGTCATCAAGGCGACATTGGCGGTGCCATCAGCCCCCGTGACGGGAGGATGTGACTCCGTCACCGCGGCCACCCCTGGTGCATTCGTTTGAATGCTGCGCAAGAACTCCGCCCCAGTGGCCGCCATCGCCAAATCCCCGCTCTGGAACAGTTCAATCGCCCGTCGCTGGCCCTGACTGACCACTTCCCGCGGCAACAATCCCTCTTGATACAACTCGGTCCAAAACTGGAATGCCCGACGACCAGCGGGGCTATTGAAGGCAGCCCGTCGCTCCGCATCCAACAACGAAACCCCCATCTGTACGAGGGTTTCCAACATCTCAGCAGAATCGTCCGGCACCGTTGTGAGGAAGAGGCCATACCGCCCCGTCCGCTCCCGAATCTTCCGGGCAAAGGCAGGAATCTCATCCCAGCGCGTCGGTGGTGCCGCGATATCGGCTTGATCCAACAGCTCTCGGTTCACCAAACTGAGCCGCACAGTGAGATACCAAGGCACGGCGATCTGTCCAGCTTCTGGGTCGCGACAGGCCTGCCACACCGATGGCAGGTAGCGCTCAGCCGCATTGGATGGCAGCAGAGGCGTGAGATCCGTCAGCCCGCCTTTGCTGGCCAAATTGGCGGCGAAAGGGGGGTTCAAATTCACAAGATCGGGAGCTGTGCGGGCATAGACAGCAGCCAACAATTTGCGTTCCACCGACCCCCAGGGCAGATCCGTCCAGCGCACTGGATCCTCGGGATGAACCGTTGTCCAAGCCGCCATCAAATCGGCGAAATAGCGGTTGAACTTGGGCGCAAGCTGCAACGTCCATAAATTCAGTTCTGGACCACGGCTCCGCCGCCCACAAGCCGCCAAGCCAGCCGCCGCCGCAGACAACAACAACCGTCGACGCGTCAGTTGGAACGTCATGACGGCACCCTCCGACGCCAAAGCAGCAACTGCAAAGACACCAACATCGGGGCCAAAAGGCCCGTCATCAAAGCCTGGCTCCAAAGGGTCTGCCAACCCCAGGCTTGGGTGAACGAATCCAGGGTGCCCCCTTCACGGATCAGCACTTGCAAGAACACACTCAGCCCCAATCCCACCGAGCCAAGCCAAGCCAATAAACCCAGATTGAGGCTGCGTTGGATCTGCCTCCCCCGTCGCCCAAGCCGACCCCACCACCAACCCAGGGCCAACAGTGCGGGCACTTGCGTGACCCCCTCAAGGCTGAGTCCGTCCAAAATCAAGCCCAACGCCATCCCGGCGAATGCCCCCGAAATCGGGCCATCGGTGAGCGCCCAGGGCAACAACCAAAGCAACACCCAGGCTGGTCCCACCCCATCAAGGCTGAGCCACGCCGGGGAACCCAACACCAGCAAGGGCACAAGCAATGCCGAAGCCACACAAATCGGTTGTCGATGCAGTCGGGCCATGCTCAACGCGGACGCACTTGAACCCAATCGATCGCCTCGGGCGCTGCGATGAGCTGAACGATCGCTGTCGGTGCCGGCACAGCCCGCTCATTCACCGACTGAATCACGCCCACCGAAATATTGGGTGGAAGCAACGTGCTCGCTGGAGATGTGGTGACCAGGTCTCCTGGGCTGACATTGGGATCCTTATCAAGGAACCGCAAGGTGAGGCGACTACTACCGCGGCCCACCAACAAACCATGGCTGCGGGAACGCGGAAGCCACACCCCAATCTCATGCCCCGGGGCCGTCAGCAATCGCACCCGAGCCGTTGCCGGCGTCACACTGGCAATTCGACCCACCAAGCCGCCAGGACCGAGCACAGCATCGCCGGCTTGAAATCCCTGAAGTGCGCCCTTGCCGAGTTCAAGCTGTTGCCACCAGCCCCGAGGCGACCGCGAAATCACAGGGGCACCCACATCGTCTTGGCGTGATCCACTGCGCTGAAGCTCCAACAAATCGCGCAGGCGGAGATTGTCTTGTTCGAGCAACTGCAAGCGGGACTGATCCTCCACAGTCCGTGCAGAAACAATCCATTCACGCTGGGCTGAGCCGGGCCAAAAGGGGCGAGTGATCAGGGCGTAGGCATCGGCAAATCCGGCTCCTTTGCTGAAGCGCACAACCAATAACCCTGCAACCAACAGCAACCATGGGCTGAGTTGACCAAACCCGCGCCAACGGCTCTTACCAGGCCGAAGCGAAGGGGCCATGGCGTCAGATACTGGCCGTGGAGCGCACGAATTCCGGAGTATCCACGACGCGCTGCAGGCGCTTCCAATCCTCCAAAACCTGGCCACATCCGTTCACCACGCAGAGAAGCGGGTCTTCTGCGATGTGCACAAAAATGCCCGTTTCGTGGCTGATCAAATCACTGATCCCACGCACAAGCGCGCCTCCACCGGCGAGCATGATGCCGCGATCCACAATGTCGGCAGCCAATTCAGGCGGCGTGCGCTCCAGGGTGCGTTTCACCGCTTCAACAATCACGTTGAGGGGTTCGGCAATGGCATCCCGCAAATCCCCTGCCTTCAGATTGATCGTTCGTGGCAGTCCAGATAGCAGGTGCAAGCCACGAACATCCATGGATTGTTGATCGAACTCGTCATCGGGGAAAGCAGAGCCAATGCGGATCTTGATGTCTTCCGCCGTGCGTTCGCCCACCACCATGTTGTGGACTTTTTTCAAATAGACGCCGATGGCATCACTGATCTCGTCGCCGGCCACCCGGACTGATTCACTCAGCACCGTTCCGCCAAGGCTGAGCACGGCTACTTCGGTAGTGCCCCCTCCGATATCGACGATCATCGTGCCCACGGGTTCGGTGACAGGGAGCCCCGCCCCAATCGCCGCCGCCACGGGCTCATCAATCAAGTGCACCTCCCTTGCACCAGCCATGCCGGCTTCGCGCACGGCACGGCGTTCCACACCGGTGACTCCACTCGGGATGCCCACCACCAAGCGAGGCGCCAAGATTCCTCGGCCTTCGTTGCCCTTGGCAATGAAGGTTTTGAGCATTTGCTCTGCTGCATCGAAATCAGCAATCACTCCGTCGCGCAAGGGACGAACAGCGCGAATGTTGCCGGGAGTTCGGCCCAACATCAATTTGGCCTCATCGCCAACCGCCAGGGTGGTGCCACGCTCTAAATCCAGAGCGACAACCGAGGGCTCCTGCAGCACGATGCCCCGACCGGACACATAGATCAGAGTGTTGGCCGTGCCGAGGTCGATGCCGATATCACGTGACAGCTGAAAACGACGAAACAGCACAAAGACCGGGGCCAAGACCGACGGATCATAAGAGCGAAGTTCCGGGTTGCCTGTTACAACCAGAGGCTCGGGTGGAACTCCTTAGAAGCAGCCATTTCATCTGTGGCGCATCATGACAACCATCATCAGGAGATGATTTTTCAATGGGCGTAAATTCCGTCACCCTCGTGGGCCGTGCTGGCCGCGACCCCGAAGTTCGCTACTTCGAATCCGGAAGCATGGTGGCCAATCTCACCATGGCCGTGAACCGTCGTAGCCGCGACGACGAACCCGACTGGTTCAACCTCGAGATCTGGGGCAAGCAAGCTCAAGTAGCCGCCGATTACGTGAAGAAAGGAGCGTTGCTCGGCATCATCGGCAGCTTCAAGCTTGATCGCTGGACCGACCGCAGCAGCGGCGAAGAGCGCAGCAAACCCGTGATTCGCGTCGACCGCCTCGAGCTTCTCGGCTCGAAGCGGGACAACCAAGAGTCGGGCGGCAACTTCGGCGGACAGGCCTCCGACGAAGACATCCCCTTCTGAGGCCTCATCGACTCAATCGGCTGAGTTACGGCGGCGCCATATGCGCAAACCGAGCCAAATGGCGCCACCCAGCACTGCAACCACAAGGATCACCTTGACGGCCTTCGAGACCGGGTCGATCCAGAGCTCAACGTTGCTGTATCCCTCTCCCATCACCATGCCGGCCACGGTGAGGAGGGCCGTCCAGATCAAACTCCCTGCCGTTGTCCAAAGCAAGAAAGGGGTCATGGGCATCATTTCGATGCCCGCTGGCACAGAAATCAGCGTGCGAATACCAGGGACAAGCCGTCCCCAAAACACCAAGGCAGTGCCATAACGGCTGAACCACTTTCGACTACGGCCCAGTTCTTCCGGACGAATACCGATCCAACGGCCGTAGCGGCTCAGCCAGAGCTCGATGCGTTCTTCATTCACCAATCGGCCAATGCCGTACCAAGGCAGGGCTCCCAGCACCGTGCCAAGCAGGCCCGCCAGCACCACCGGCACCAACTGGAGCTGGCCCTGCTGCACATAAAAACCCCCCAGAGGCATGATCAGCTCTGAGGGGATCGGTGGGAACAGATTTTCTAAAAACATCGCCGCAAAAATTGCGGTGTATCCCAGCCACTGGTTGGCCTCAACGGCTTGACCGATGAGGTCCGGCAACTGGGTGACGAGATCAGAAAGACCCATGGAGCTTGCGTGTGACCGCGCAAGTCTTCCATGGGACTGACCAGGATCAATAGCGGTAGTGGTCGGGCTTGTAGGGACCCTCTACCGGCACGTTGATGTAATCAGCCTGATCTTTGCTGAGCTCCGTAAGGTTGGCACCGATCTTCTCAAGATGGAGACGAGCCACCATTTCATCGAGGTGCTTAGGCAGCACATACACCTCTTTGCCGTACTCATTGCCCTTGGTGAACAGCTCGATCTGAGCCAACACCTGGTTCGTAAAGGAGTTACTCATCACGAAACTTGGGTGGCCCGTGGCGCAGCCGAGATTCACCAGGCGGCCTTCAGCCAACAGGATGATTTTGTTGCCGCTGGGCAAGGTGATGTGATCCACCTGAGGCTTGATGTTGTCCCACTTGTAGTCCTTGAGGGACGCCACATCGATTTCATTATCGAAGTGGCCGATGTTGCAGACAATGGCCTCATCTTTCATCTTCACCAGGTGCTCATTACGAATCACCTGGTAGTTGCCAGTGGCCGTCACAAAGATGTCCATCTGATCCACCACATCGTCTAGACGAACAACGCGGTAGCCCTCCATGGCCGCCTGAAGTGCACAGATCGGATCCACCTCGGCAATACAGACGGTGGCACCAAGACCACGCAGAGACTGGGCCGAGCCCTTGCCCACATCGCCGTAACCAACCACCAAGGCCTGCTTCCCAGCCACCATCACGTCCGTGGCGCGCTTGATGCTGTCGACCAACGACTCACGGCAGCCGTACAGATTGTCGAACTTGCTCTTGGTAACTGAATCGTTGACGTTGATCGCAGGGAAAGGCAGCTCCCCGCTCTTTTGCATCTTGTAGAGGCGTGCCACACCTGTGGTGGTCTCTTCCGTGACCCCTTGAATCGCTGCTTTGGTGCGGCTGTAGAAGGTGGAATCTTCGGCAAGCTTCTTTTTGATCGAAGCAAACAGGAACGTCTCTTCCTCGTTGGAGGGGTTATCGAGAACGGTGATGTCCTGCTCGGCTTTGGTGCCAAGAATCACCAGACCGGTGGCATCGCCACCGTCATCGAGAATCATGTTGGGAGCACCACCATCACTCCACTCGAGGATGCGGTGGGTATAAGCCCAATACTCCTCAAGGGTTTCACCCTTCACGGCGAACACTGGGGTGCCATTCGCTGCAATCGCTGCGGCAGCGTGATCCTGGGTGGAGAAAATGTTGCAGGAAGCCCAGCGCACATCGGCACCGAGTTCTTCCAAGGTTTCGATCAAAACGGCCGTTTGGATCGTCATGTGGAGAGAACCAGCAATCCGAGCACCCTTCAGGGGCTTCTCGTTGCCGTACTTCGCTCTCAATGCCATCAAACCAGGCATTTCGGTCTCGGCGATATCAAGTTCCTTGCGACCGAAATCAGCAAGGTTGATATCGGCAATCACGCAGTCAGTCCCGAGCTTCAGCTCGGTCGCGGTTGTGGGCGCTGCCACCATGGTTTTCTAGCTCCGTAGGGAGAATGTGAACTGGAATCTCTGCAGAGGCCCCGAGGCTTCGGGCTCGCGATGGAGCCAACTTACTAATAGAGGGATCCATTTGCCGGATCTTGAGGCCACCCAGGCCCTCGGAACAGAACTGGTCCAGCAACTTCCGGCCGAAGCGATTCTGCTGCTCCAAGGCCCCCTGGGAGCGGGCAAAACCTCGCTGGTGCAAGGGATCGCGTTAGCACTGAGCATTGGCGAACCGATCACCAGCCCCACCTTCGCCCTGGCTCAGCACTACACGGACGGGAATCCGCCGCTCATCCATCTCGATCTCTACCGACTTGAACAACCCAGTACAGCGGACGATCTCTTTCTGCAGGAAGACGAGGAAGCCAAAGCAATCGGTGCCTTCATGGCAGTGGAATGGCCGGAACGGCTGAGCCTGGCACTTCCGGAGGCTTGGCAGCTCAGGCTTTCCCACACCAAAGATGGAGGTCGACACGCTCAGCTGACTTCCCCTAAAAAAGCCTCCACTTGAGGCTCTGTGGGCTGGGGATCAATGCCCCCCGCACCAGCACAAACCAAGGCACCGCAAGCGGCTGCAAAACGCAGCCGTTCAGCCACCGGAGCCAACCATCGGTGTAAAAGCCCGGCGGTGAAGGCATCGCCTGCACCTGTGGTGTCCACCACCTGTGGAGGGGAAAAAGCTGGTTGGATTCCGCTTTCACCGCCAATGCACCAGCGCACAGGGGCAGCCCCATCCGTGACCACCACATCTGGCCGCTGGGGCAATCCAGAGCAGATCACACGGGGATCATCTCCAGCAAAGAACCAAAGAGCCTCTTCCCGCGCCAACTTGATCAGCGCCGCCTGCTCCAACAAAGGACGAATCGCAGACCGTTCCGCCTGCGTCGGTCCGGCGGCAGGGTCCGCTGCAGCATCCCAAAACGTGGGTCGCCAATTCACATCCAGCGCCAAACCAATGCCATGCGATCGCGCTTGGGCCACGGCTTCCAACAGTGCCTGAGCAGACTGAGGAGACGCCAAGGGAATCGTGCCCACCAAGAGCCAGCGGGCGGCAGAGGGCAGGGCAACCGGTTGAAGCGCCTGATCGGCAAACCCATCCGCTTGATCACCGGCAAACCCCTGGAACTGGCGCTCCCCCTCGCCAGATCGCCGCACCAGCACAATCCGCGTTGGACGCGATCGGTCGAGTTGAAGCGTGGAGGTGTCAACGCCCCGCTGAACAAACAGGCGCTGAAACTCAGCACCGATCGCATCTCCCCCAACACGCCCAACAAACGCAACGGTGGTCCCAAGACGCGCCAAACCACATGCCACATTTGCGGGCGCCCCACCCAATCGGTCATCAACAGGTTGATCACACGCCGGATCACCCCCGAGGGGACCAAGGCGATCGATCAAGGCCTCTCCCAAACAGATCACCGCATCGGGATCGGCCATCAGCTGCCTTCGCCAGGTCCTTCAAGCTGATTGGTCTGATTCAATCTGCCAAGCAAAGCCTCAATGATGCGGGTATTCGCAGCGGGGAAGGGATAGTCCTTCAATTGCTCCGGTCGAACCCATCGAACCTGCTGGCTGGCCAGTGGCTGAGGCTCCCCCGAAATCCAACGACACAGATGCACCACAAACTGAAGTTTCTTGTGGCTGTAGGCATGGTCGACCGTGATCAGGGGGTCCCCCACTGAAACCTCAATCCCCAATTCCTCCATCAGCTCCCGGGCGATGCAGGCCTCTATCGGCTCACCAGGCTCTTGCTTGCCTCCGGGGAATTCCCACATCCCTCCAAGAAGTCCCTCCTCCAGGCGTTGGTCGATCAAGACGTCACCCGCCGCATTGATCACCACACCAATACCAATCACTTGAAACGGAAGGGGTTTGCGCTCTTCGACCACGGGCCAGCCGCTGGGATCGCCAGAAGCGTAAGCAGCGCATGAATCCCTCCAAGGGCACTGGTCACAAC
>CAXDNN010000077.1:0-10388 GCA_963990675.1 uncultured Synechococcus sp. | reverse complement strand
GCCTTAGTCTCGTGGGCTCGGAGATGTGTATAAGAGACAGCTTATAACTCCGCCAAATCATCCCTTCATAGTTGTACTGATCGCCAAAACGCTGCCTGGCTCGTTTGAGAAATTCGTCCTGGCTGATGCGTGCTCCCATAAGGATGAATGTATGGGAAGGTTCCCGTCGAAAGATGGGCTTGTCATCCGACGTCACGAATGGACCCAGTCATCAGCACGGATGAACCAACGGATTGGTCGCTCCTCCCCGGCTGGCTGACGACCAACGATGCCCAATGCTGGAAGCAGCTCCTTGAACATGGCTTTTCCTGGGAGCAACCGCTCGTGCAGGTGTTTGGCAAGTACCACCGCGTGCCACGTAAGACCGTTTTTTTAGCTGAGCAGGGCCTGCAGTACCGCTACAGCGGTGCCATCCATGTCGGGGAGGGCTGGCCAGATTGGTTCCACCCATTACTGGAGCAGGTGAACCACATCGCTCAAGCTCAGTTCAACGGGTGCCTTCTCAATCTTTACCGCGATGGCGACGATCGCATGGGCTGGCATGCCGACGACGAAACGGAAATCGACCAGTCACAACCGATTGCGTCGCTTTCGCTGGGATCAACTCGAGACTTTCTATTCAGACATCGCGGCGATCAAACCAAGCGAGCAGCGATCCCACTGGCCGACGGCGATTTACTAATCATGCATCCCGGCTGCCAAGAGCGTTGGATGCACAGCGTGCCCCAACGCCGCAAAGTGAAAACGGTGCGAATCAACCTCACCTTTCGCCATTTCTTTCATGGGTAATGGCAAACAAAAAGCTCAAAGCAGAACCTGCAACACCAAACCCCAAACAGGAGCTGTCAGAACCGCGAGAACGGTGCTCCAAAACACCAGCGCTGCCGCTCGCTCCTGATCGCGTCCAACAGACTCCGCAATGAGCAAAATTGAAATCGCTGTTGGGGCCGCTCCTTGCAGCGCGAGTGCCTGAATCATCAAGGGATCCAAGCCAAACACCAAACCCAGCCACAACAGCAGCAAGGGATAGAGCAAAAGCTTGACCAGCAAGGCTGGGCCTAGGCCAGCCCCGATTAAGCGAGGGGGGTTTCCTTGCCGCGTCAAGCTGCCAAGACGCATCCCAACCACCATCAACGCCAGCACAATCACGATCCGGGACGGCCACCAGAGGCCTTCCGTGATGGCAGCTCTCCAGGGCGTCATCTGGATCAGCAAGGCCCCGATGAGGCCACGCGTCGCTGGACTACGGCCCATGCTGATGAGCAGCTGACGCAGCGCGAGCCAGCGACTGGCGGCAGCAACACCAAGTAGTTGGGGACCAACACTCCAGGTGAGCAAGGTTGCGCCCAGGTCGTAGCCAATGGTGATCGTTAGGGCCTCAGGCGGTAAAAAGGCCAACGCCAGGGGCACACCGAAATAGGCCGTATTACCAATACAGCTCCCCAGCAAAAGCGAAGGGGTGACGAGCCCTACCGACTTGGATTGCCAGCCACCCACCAGCAACACCGTGGACACTCCCAATACGGCGAGGCCAGCGGCTTGCAACACATCACCTTGGAGGCCACTTTTCAACAGCAGGCCCATCACACTGATCGGCACGCCGAAGCGCACCAGCGGGACAGCGAAGCGACCAGCCAAATTCGGATGCTGCCCACCGATCCAAAAACCGATCAGCAAGCACGGAAGCAGCTCAAGAAGGAACCGCAGAACGAACGCCGCACGACCAGACCAAAAACTTAGGAGGCACCCCGCGATGTGCCAGGGTAGCGATCGTCCACAAGAGACGCATGCTTCGCAAAACTCTCCAAAGACGATTCGAACACTTGATGACGGTGCTTGCCGAGCAGGTGGAATCGCTACCCATCGAGAACGAAAGCTGGCTGGAAACAGAACGCGAAATCACCGCGATCGAACGGGCATTACAACGCCTGCCCCTTTGTGATGCCTGAGGCTCCGAGCCCCAACAACAACTCCTACGTTCTTGTCCGCAGCGATGGGCGGTCCGACAAGGTGACGGCCCTCACGTTCGAGAGCTACGACGCGGCTTACGACGAACTGGAACGGTATTACAGAGATTTTTGCTGCTCGGACGACGAGAAAATCGAGTACACGATCACATCATCTGACTGAGGAATCGCCGACTGCGTTCTTCCCTGGCATTGCTGAAAAAGGTCTGCGGGTCTGACGTTTCCACCACCTGGCCCTGATCCATGAACATCACCCGATCAGCCACCTCGCGCGCAAAGCCAAGCTCGTGGGTCACCACCACCATGGTCATCCCGCCCTGCGCCAACTGACGCATCGCATCCAGCACCTCCTTCACCCGCTCTGGATCCAACGCACTGGTGGGCTCATCAAACAGCATCACCTCTGGATCCAACGCCAAGGCACGCGCAATCGCAACGCGCTGCTGCTGGCCACCACTGAGCTGGGCCGGATATTTGAGCGCTTGCTCACGAATTCCCATCTGATCGAGGAGTTCGATCGCACGCTGCTCCGCCGCGGCCTTGGCACGCTTCTGCACCTTGATCGGCGCCAGGGTGATGTTGTCGAGAATCGAGAGGTGGGGGAACAGATTGAACTGTTGAAACACCATCCCCACCCGCTCGCGAATCGCACGCACTTGGCGTTCCTCATGGGCGGCATTCAGCTGCATACCGAGCACGTCCAGTTCGCCACTATCCAACGTTTCCAATCCATTGAAGGTGCGAATCAACGTGCTCTTACCCGACCCAGAGGGTCCCATCACCACCAACACCTCGCCACTGATCACATCCAGCGACACACCATCGAGAGCCCTTAGCCCTGGGCTATAGCTCTTCACCAGGTCAGTGGCACGAATAGCGAGCGTCATCGGGCAGAAGAACGGACAGGGTCGAGCTGGATCTCTAGGTGACGGGCCAGCAGAGCCATTGCCGTGCACGCCAGCCAGTAAACCGCAGCGAGCCAGATGTACACCTCGAGATAACGACCAATGAACGCTGGATTCGCCAACAAGCTGCGGCTGATCCCCAACAGTTCCACGAGTCCCAAAATCGCCATCAGGCTTGTGTTTTGGAGTAAGCCCACCGCTTGATTGGTCAGCGATGGGAGCGCAACCCGCAGTGCCTGGGGGAGCACTACTAGCTGCAGCACTTGCCGCGGCGAAAGACCCAGCACTACTGCCGCCTCCCGCTGGGTGGGTGGAATCGCTTGAAGACCACCGCGTACGTCCTCGGCGATGTAGGCCGCTGCAAACAGGGCAAAGGCCACCACAGCCCGCAGCACTCTGTTCAGTTCAATGCCGGGCGGCAGGAACAGCGGAATCAACAGCTGGCCAAAAAACAAGACGGCAATGAGGGGAACAGCCCGCATCAATTCGATGTAAGCCGTGCTGCTCCCCCTCAGCACGGGCAATTCACTACGACGACCCAGCGCCAACAACACGCCGAACGGCAACGCCAACATGCCGCTTCCAGCCGTCAGCAGCAGCGTGAGGCTGAATCCACCCCAACTTTGCGTCCCCACAGGCGCGAGCCCCAGCCCCCCTGCGAGAAGCCAGATACCAAGGGGAGCCATGGCAGTCCAAAGCAAAGGCAGGACGCGACGCCAACTGCCTTGCCGGGGTCCGAGCAGGGTGATCACGACAAGAGCAACTACAGCGGCGATACAAAGCAAGGGTCGCCAACGCTCATCCTCCGGATAACTACCCACCGCATAAAGCGGCAAGTTGGTCGCCACAACCGTCCAGTCGGCCCCATGCCATAACCAGTGCAGGCAAGACCAACCCGCCCAACCGATCAAAGCCAATAGGAGCCACGTGAGCCATCGATCCAACCAATGGTTCATTAGCGACTCCTCTGCAGACGACCCAGCACCATCCGATTGAGCAGGGCCATGCCGCCACTAATAAGCAAATTCAGCAAGAGGAAACTGAGCAGTAGCAACAGAAAACCTTCAATGGCACGGCCCGTTTGGGTGATGGTCGTATCACTCACCGCGTAGAGATCGGCATAGCCCACCGCGATAGCAAGCGTGCTGTTCTTCGCAAGGTTGAGGTATTGACTTGTGAGGGCCGGGAGAATCGCTGGTAAGGCCTGGGGCAACACGATCCGGCGTAGTCCTAAACCCTCCGATAAGCCAAGACTTCGAAAAGCTTCCCATTGGCCACGGGAGACCGCATTGATGCCGCCACGAACGATTTCGGCAATTGATGCTCCTGTAAACACCACCAAGCCCGTGAGAACCGAGCAAAACTCCACACTGAGATTCAGACCCAAGAGGCGAATGCCCTGGTTGGAGAAGTGGATCAATCCACCCACGGGCGTGTCGGGCAATCCCAAGAAGGCCACGAAATACCAAAAGAGCAACTGCAGCAGCAGTGGAACTTGGCGAATCAACGCCACATAGCCACCAGACAGGCTGCGCAAAAGCCGATTGCGACTGCTCCGGGCAGCTCCAGCGGCCACCCCAAGCGCAGTGGCCAGCAGCAATCCCACCAAAATCACCTTGAGGCTGTTCAACCAACCAATGGCCAGAGCCCAGGCGTAGCTGTCGGTTGGGGCATAGGGCAGCGCCGTCTCCGCCAGGGCGAAACCAGCCGGTCGCCCTAGCCAACCGAAATCAAGGCCTAGACCTGTGCGAATCAAATTCACGGTGATGTTGTTGATCAACACGCCCGCACAAGCGATCAAGGCAACAACAACGCAGAGCTGAACCCAGAAGCGTCTTCGACGAAACAACTGGAGCATCAGGTGAACGGAGGAGCGATCATCAAACCGCCTTCACCCGCCAAACGATTGGGGCCCCTCGGAATGGTGACGGCACCCCCGGGGCCGAGATGACGGTTGTAAATCTCGCCATAGTTTCCCGTCGCCCGAATCACCTGAACCACAAAGTCGTCCGGCAGACCAAGCTTGGCTCCGAGGCCTCCATCCACCCCCAAGAAACGACGCAACGCGGCCTGCGAAGGATCGGCAGTCGCCTGTTCTAGAACATCGTCAAGGTTGGCTTGGGTAATGCCGCGCTCCTCCGCTTCAATTAAGGCGTACACCACCCAATTGGTGGCATCAGCCATCCGCTGATCACCCCCAACAACGGCTGGAGCGAGGGGTTCTTTGCTCAACAGATCCTCCAAGATCAAATGCTGTTGGGGGTCTTTAAATCCAGAACGAGCCGATGCCAGCTGAGAACGATCGGAGGTCATCGCGGCACAACGACCTTGCAAATAACCACCCACCACTTGGTTTAAGTCTTGATATTTGATCGGGGTATAGGGGAGACCCTGCGCGGCAAACGCATCATTCAAATTTTGCTCAGTGGTGGTTCCGGAGCCAACGCAAATGGCTTTGCCGCTGAGATCCGCCATCGAACGAATGCCACTGCCGACCGACACCATTAATCCCTGCCCATCGTGAAACACCGTGGGAGCAAAGCTCAGCCCATTGCCCCCGGCTGCATCACGACTGAGGGTATGGGTCGTGTTGCGCGACAGCAGGTCGATTTCTCCAGATCGAAGTGCCGTGAATCGCTCTGGCGCCGTGAGGGGACGGTATTGAACCTTGGAACTGTCGCCGACAAACGCCGCGGCCATCGCCTTGCAAACATCTACATCCAAGCCGGCGTAGCGCCCATCAGGACTTAAAAAACTGAAGCCCGGGATCTTGCCACTCACGCCGCACAACAGCTCACCTCTCGTCTGAACCAAGTCCAACCTGGAACCAGTGCCATCTCCAAGGGTGGCGCATCCACTGAGCAGACCAATCAAGCCGCCGACGGCACCAATCAGACGACAAGAGATGGGTCGGGACATCGACGATGGGACGGATCGGATCGGATTGTCCCAGATCTTCAGGCAACAACCCAAAACACCGGTACTTTCTGGTGGCCTTCAGCGATCGATATGAAACTGCGCTGCTGGCTCCTCGCTGGATTCATCGGGCTGAGCTTGACAACTCCAGCCTGTGCATCGGATCAGGACGATCGGAATAATTACAACAACAAAATGGCTCTTCTTGGAGTCTTACTCGAGGGCGCGAAAGAGCGTGCTCAAGAGCGTGGTGACGTCGAGACTCTCTGTTTGCTTCTGAGTATTGGTAAAGACGTCACCACAAACTATGTGAACACTGCACCGAATAATCAACAGATCAATCAACGCTTAGTAGCAATGAATCATGACCTCAATATCTGTCTCAATATGTTGGAGAGAACAGCATTGAAGCCCTAAGCATGGGCCGACTCTTGCCCTCCAATCCGCTCAAATAAATCAAGCGATTCTTGATTCATTCCCACGACGGTGACCTCTGAACCACCGAGGCGTAACTTACGGATCACTTGATCCAGGGCCGCTACACCACTTTGATCCCAGATATGGGCCTGCGAAAGGTCGATGTTGATCCGCTCAGGATGATCATGCAGATCAAATCCTTGAACGAAATAGATCGTGCTGACAAAAAACAACTGACCAATCACCCGGTAGTGGCGTTCTTGTGCACTGATCTGTTCCGATTCCACCCGGATCACCTTGGCAACTTTGCGGCTGAACAAAATGCCGGCAAGGGCAACACCGGCCAATACCCCAAGGGCCAAGTTGTGCGGCGTCGTGAGCATGGTGACGGCAAACGTCATCAGCATCACGGACGTGTCGCTCTTTGGAATGCGACGCACATTGCGCAGGCCATTGATATCGGCTGTACTCACCGCGATGCTGATCATCACCGCCACCAAAGCAGCCATGGGAATCTGCTTCAACCAGGAGCCCGCCAACAGGATCATGGCCAACAAACTGACTCCCGAGAACAAGGTCGAAAGGCGCGTTCTACCGCCGTTGTCGATGTTCATGACCGACTGACCCACCAAGGCGCAGCCAGCCATACCGCCAAAGAGTGAGGACACAATGTTGGCGATGCCTTGACCGCGGGCTTCAACGTTTTTGTTGGAGGGTGAGTCGGTTTTGTCGTCAAGAATGTCTTGGGTCAGAAAGCTTTCCATCAAGCCCACTAAGGAGATGGCCAAAGCAGTGGGCAAGACCAAACCGAGGGTTTCAAGGTTGAACGGAACACCTCCACTACCGCGACCAAACGGAATGCCAAAGCTGGGTAAACCATCTGGAAGGTTGCCCAGGCTGCTGACCGTTGGGATATCGAAATGGAATCCGATGCTGATGGCCGTGAGAACAATGATCGCCACCAGCTGAGAGGGGACAATCCGCGTCAAGCGTGGCAATCCATAAATGATTACAAGCCCCAAAACCACCAGTGCCCATACCACCGGCACCTGGCCGCCATGGGGCAACAACAAACCCGCCGCATGCTCACCTCCCTCACCATGGCCCCCGCCAAAGCCAAGTTGGGGAAGCTGCGCTTGAAAGATCAACAGAGCCAAGGCATTCACAAATCCGCTGAGAACCCCTTGAGGAACAAAGCGCATCTGATCGGCTAAGCGCAGATAACCCCAGAGAATCTGGAGCACCCCGGTTACAAGACCAGCCACCAACAAATATTTCACCCCCAAGCCGGGGCCCATGGCTTCACCGCTGGCGACTAGGCCAGTCATTAACAACGCTGTCGATCCGGTGGCGGACGTAATCATGGCCATCCGTCCGCCAACGACCGCAATCGTTAAGGAGAGGCAAAAGGCGCCAAACAGACCGACCTTGGGATCAACCCCGGCAATTCCGGAAAATGCAATCGCCTCTGGAATCATCGCGAAAGCGACGACCAGGCCTGAAAGCAGGTCTTTACTGGGATTGGAGAACCACTGATTCACCAGGGTGGAACTGGATCGCTTGGCCATGACCAACGCCGTAGGCAGCCGCGACCGTAGATCAGAGCGGCGGCAGGTTGCCAGCGGGGTCGAGCTTCTGCTTCAGGGCTCTCAAGCCAGGCAGCCATCCACCAAACGCTTGCTCAAGCTCGCGTTGATGAAACGGGAGATGGTCGTGAAGCTGAGCCAAATGGACTCCTGGGCAGAGCGGTTGCAACACAAACCAAAGCTCCTCGAGCCACTGCAAGCTGCGTTGACGCATTGCTAAATCACCTGCAACCCAACCCGCCGTAATCCAAGGCTTCCAAACAGCGTCACGGTGGTGGAACGAGGTGAGACCAGCCGGTACCAGGGATGTGGCACCTCCCAATTGCTGACACGACAGGCTGCATGAAGGGTGGGGACGGCGACGCATGCAATCCCGCAGAAGGGGCATGCACTCGTTCCAATCAGCGGCCCGTGCTGGCCCCAAGAGTCCAACAACTTCAAAGTGCACACGCTGCGCACCCGGACGGGGAACCACGAGGGCAGGCAATTGATGCAAACCGTCGATGCACTGCATTCCGCGACGGCCAGGGTCTTGGTCGTACACCCGCAAAATGTCCAACTGGTCCGCATCCCCCCAATGCCACTGAAGGCTGATGGACGGATCAGATGCTTCAGCCTCTTTGATCCAATCGGGGAGTGCATCAGACGGGACGCGGCACTGCTCGACCCACAGCGGAATCAGCCGATGGGTGAGCAGACGGAGCTCCGTCACAACAGCTAGAAACGGCGCAGCACCACAAAGAGCACGCCATTGCTCTGAATCGGCGTGGCGATCACGCTGAAGCCAAAACTCCTCACCATTTCCCCACACTCCACGGATCTCAAGGAGATGGTCAATGGCCAAACCCAGCGCACGGCTGCGGGGACCCATACCGCCCGTCAAGACATAACCAAGTCCGGGCAAACCAGACAAACCGGTGGCGATGGCTTGACCATGGGGAAGCAAAGCTTGAAGCACATCCCCCATCCGACAACCACCACCAACCCAGACGGAATGATCTGAGCTCTGCCAGGCCATCCGATTCAGTTGCGGTCGCAGATCAAGCGTCCATTGGTTGTGGGCGGCAGCCATTGAACTTGTCCCACCACTGCAGACCCGTAAGGGCCGCGGCCCAGACCAGCCCTGAAGCAACTCGGCCAACTCATCCTGCGACGGACGCATGATCCCCATGGGGCCCGCATCTTGTGCCTGCGCATTGAATAGCTCGAGGGGAGCCTGATCCATTGCTGCACGCCGAATAGGGTCTAGCCATTCGTATAGCGAAACCAGCGCCTTGGCCGACTTCCAAGCAGAACCATCCGTTGAACGCCTTGGGGTTCTGATCTGTGGCCACGGCAGCCGCAACCGGCTTGCCGTTGAAGAATTTGCGCAAATGGTCGAACAACTTCGGCCCAAGCTGGCTCCCATGCCTGTAGAGCACGGCTACTTGGAGTTCGCCCAACCGATTCTTCGGGAGGGATTGGAATCACTCCGTCAACAGGGAGTCACCAAAGTGCTGGCCATCCCCGCCATGTTGTTTGCAGCAGGGCACGCCAAAAACGACATTCCCTCTGTTCTGAACACCTACACAGCGGAAACGGGCCTGCCCATCGACTACGGCCGCGAATTAGGCGTCGATCGATTGATGGTGGCTGCTGCAGGGGCCCGGGTCCAAGAAGCCTTAGACCGCGCATCCGACAACATCCCGGTCTCCGAAACATTGCTCGTGGTCGTTGGGCGCGGATCCTCCGATCCAGACGCCAACTCCAATGTGGCGAAAGTGACGCGAATGTTGGTGGAGGGTTTTGGATTTGGCTGGGGTGAAACCGTCTATTCCGGCGTGACGTTCCCCCTGGTGGATCCAGGTCTTCGACACGTGGTTCGCCTGGGTTTCCGCCGCATCGTTGTCGTTCCCTATTTTTTATTTTCTGGGGTTCTCGTCAGTCGAATCCGTCAGCACACAGACCTGGTGGCGGTGGACCATCCCGATGTGGAGTTCCTCTCCGCCGGCTATCTCGGCCAACATGCCTTGGTGGTGGATACGTTCCGGGAGCGGGTGGACGAAGTGCTGCGAGGAGACACCGCCATGAATTGCTCCCTCTGCAAGTACAGAGCCCAGGTGCTGGGCTTTGAACACGATGTGGGACGCGCCCAGGAGAGTCACCACCATCACGTGGAGGGGTTAGCTGAAAGCTGCACGCTCTGCGAGCGGGAATGCACCGGGGCCTGCCAACCCGATGGTGTCCCACTGGAGGTTCACACCCATGGTCATAAGCACAGTCATGGTCATGACGAGCCGGATCACGAGCATCACCATCCCCCCTACCCCCATGCCGAGCATCCGCTCGGCCCAGTGACGCTGAGCCAAACCTCGCAAACCTCTAAAGATTCCCTTCGGAGGCCTTAAGAAAAACAAGGCAATTCAGAGGGATGACGCGGCCAATCTCAGCAAGGACGAACGAGATTTTCCAAATATTAGATTTATTAATCAATTAAAAACCAGGTTGGTCTTGCCTCCTTTTTCCACAGCAGCGCTCCCAATTTCCACAGGCAGTTCGTCAGGACGCCCACCATTCCTAAAGCCCTGTCTCTTATACACATCTGACGCTGCCGACGA
>CAXDNN010000076.1:0-10389 GCA_963990675.1 uncultured Synechococcus sp. | reverse complement strand
TTTTCAAGCAGAAGACGGCATACGAGATTCGCCTTAGTCTCGTGGGCTCGGAGATGTGTATAAGAGACAGAATCAAGACTGTTCGCTTTGTACCGCTCAAGCTCCAAAGCGCTATTCGTCTTTCCTGTTGATTATTTTAACTACATCCTTGCTGAAAGTATTTGCTTTATGCGAAAATGAAGTGAATGTGCTTAAGTTGATTAAATGGTTACACATCATTTGAGTCGGTACACATTCCAGTTATTCATTCTTTCAAGCTTGGTTTGGCTCGGACCTTGGGCAAAGGCGCAATCGTTTTTTTATAAACCGCCCGTTCACCTATCGATCCATAACCCCTCTTCGATTCAGGGTGAACGAAATCGAACCACGATCAGTATTCGTGTTCCAGCCGATGCTGGTGCAGATCTTGAAACAGTTGTGTTGACTCAACTCCCCAATCTTGATCAATGGGATTGGGGGCAACGTCCAATTCTGGTCTACAAAGGCGACTATGTCTTGCGGGGTGGTGTCAGCGCTGGTCATGCCATGTCGTCGTTTTCGACTGAAGAGAATGAGCTGACCATCCAGCTCATTCCCCCTGCTCCTCCAGGTGAACAGATCAATCTTGTCTTTCGGAGCTTCAATCCAGATGAGGGCATCTACCAATGGGCGACGCGAATGATTCCAAGTGGTGGCGGTGCATTGGCCAGTCAGGGACCCACTTTGCGTCTTCACGTTTACCGGAATGACCGTGTTCGATGAGCACCGAACACCGAACACGGGTTGGTCTGCTCCAGCTGAGTGTCTCGGTAACAAGGACTCATTTCTGGCCGAGTGCTGTAGCCATAAAAAATGCCACTCAAGGAGCGGCAAAGGGGTGTGTGAGGTGTTGATTCCTTGTGTGAGGAGACCAACGTCTCTATTTTTAGCAGCGGATCAGCGGATCGACTCCCTTGATTCGAGATAAGTGTCACAGTGACAATCAAGAGTTGGTGTTGTTTGCTTTTTAGAAATAACAGTTTTGACAACATGTTTGCACAGTTATGGCTGGCTATTGATTGATGCCTTTTGTTTGTCAGTTTAATTCATGAGCGTGATTACTAAGAAATATGCGTCTACTACGATTCGCGCTCTTGGCTACCTGTCTGTTCGATGATATTGCTACGTAGGGGCTTTGATCTATTGATTCGAATTGGACTGATGACTTATCGCTAGGATGGTTGCATCAATTGGTTTCAGTACAAAAATGATGGGTCGATCTTTAATCATTGCCTCCTCGATCATGGCCTTGCAGATTCTCTCATCACCAGTCTTGGCCTGTGATCCGTATCTTTATTCGGGAGACTTCGAAGACATGTTGATTGATGGCGAGTCTTGGGAGATTGTTCTTGACTCCATGAAAAATTCAATTGGATATACCGGTCAAACATGCTTCTATGAATTTAAACAATATGCGAAGAAAAATAAAACAAAATACCCCAACCTCTATTTGATGTTGACCCAATAATCGGATCTCAGTTGAAGGTGTCTCGTTTGCTCAACCAAGCTCGTCTCGATCGTCCTAATTGCGCAAAATTACCTCATTGGTTTGTAGCGTTTGTGGAATCAGCTTTGAAGCATTGATCCGCCACGTGCTTGGCTGCTGCTGAGGCTTCCTTTCCGCTGGTTTCCTTGGTCGCCTCGATGATTTCATGCATAGATTTCATGCATAAAAAAGCCCCACCAGGGTGGGGCTTCAAGGCTGATTAGAGACGGCTTACTTGGTGTAAGTAACACCCCGATATTGAAGTGTTGGATGGATATCCCGAGCGACTGTTTCGCGGCATGTGTTGTAGTGCTCGTGTCGGTAGGTGAGCTCAACGCACTTCTTGGGTGAAGCGTTTTGAGTGGCACCGTAGGTGTGGCCTCTGTAAAGAAGAGCTGTCATGACGAGTTCCTCGAAGAAATCCAGGTCCCCGTTCCGTGGCCTGGCTTAACTGCGCCTTGCGGATGCAAGGTGAACGTTGGTAGCAGTTGCTACAGAATCTAGATAGCGCATCAGTCAACTCTGCTGATGTTCAGCCGGTTACACACTTCATGGTTCAGAACGATTCAGCTCCGGTTCGGGCCTGGCTTTGATCCTCAAAGGTCTTTGAACGCGGGTGAAATTCCTCTAACCACATTGGTCCTGTTGTCATCGTTGCCAGGGTTCTCTACTTGAAGAAACCTTGGTTTGCCGAGTGCAAAGGAAATACTGAGATCTACCAGCCCTGACGTTCGGTATGCGTGAGTCAGGACACCTGCGAATATTCCGCTGGGCGTTGTCATCTCTCACTACTCAGATGCAAGGCCTTATCGGCGATCGTTGGCGTGGGTGGGTGATTAGTAATCATGATGCAATCAAGTGTTCATCAATAATCGACCATCTCTTAATGTCTAAATAGGCCGTCTATCCAACAATATGTTGCCAAATACCTATCAGTTTGTTTTGGTTCTTGCATGTGGGTGATCAGGCAAGCTGACACGGTGGAGTGCATCATCAACTGGCTTCCATTGCACTAGATGAAGGCGGTCGATCTTGTTGCGATCCAGGCAGTCCCAAATGTCTTCACCACTCAGCACTGCCTGAGACCAATTGTCTCCTTCGCTTTTCATTTTCTTTCTGTTTCTGTCTTTCCAGTCAGTCCAGTCAATATTTTTATATGTGGAAATATATTTGCTGAGAATCACCACTGAAAATTCCATCATTTAGATCACGTACAAGTCTCACTATATAAGGTGATCGATGGGGTCGGTCGGAGTGTGTTACAAGTCGAGAAAGGGATGATTAAATTCATTCGGATGCCAGTCCATTAGAATTGGAATAATCGTAAAAAATAAAGTCTTTTGTTCTTGGATGATTGCTGGTTTGTCGCAGTCATGCATCCGCCTTCTTGCGCCATCGATGTTCCGACAACTCCTCACGCAGAGGCTTCACTTCGTCGCAAGACTTTGAAGATGCCCCACATCATCTATTCGGCAGATCTTTCGAGAGCTTTTCTTACCCGTCCAGACAATCCAATCCAGTAGAGCTGCGTCTTTAAGACGGATTGCCGCCGAATTACAGGTGTTCTCAATTCGGGGGAGAGGTGGCATGAGATTGCATGAACAGTTGCACTGCTTCAACCCCGGAGAAAGACGGCTCCCCTCGAAGGGAGTAGCCGTTGGGGGAGCTGCAGTGGAGTGCATCTCCTCCTTTTTTATCGGGATCCAAGCAGAGTCTTCCGACTGATAGGAAGTTGATTGCACCATAAAGGGGGTATCCCCCTTGCTTTAAGCCACTTCCAAAGTGCACTGTTGAAGAAGGGCTGGTGGTGGTTCATTGGTCCCTTTCTTATTTCAAGGCTCGACGCATCTCCGTAGCACCAAAAACAGAATTTGGTTGATGAAATCTCGCCTTGTCCAGCTGATTGGGTGGTGTTAAACGTGCACTGTTGCAATGACACCCGACACAACAATGACCTTTGCCCTGCTGTAGTAACTGCTGGTGACACTCCGAGCTCATGATCAGGAGTGATGGCACAGGATGTGTCTCCCTACTCAGCAATCGAATGGAAGCTTTGTCATCGTGTCTTAGCCAATTAGCATCCACTTATGGGAACGGACCTCACTGCCATTCTGATCTCATCGGTGTTTTTTGGGGTTGGTTATGTCATTGCCAAGTTCTTCCCTGAGGCATCTTTGATGGCGGCAGTGTTCCTGATCGGCCTGGCGATCCTCAACATCACCCTGGCCCTGGTGACCTGACTTCTTAGTGCCTCGGACGATGTGCGTGGCCAGATCAGCTTGAGCCAACAAATCACGCCTGAATCCTTATCGGTTCAGTAACAGGGTCGTCACCCCTCTACCAGAATAATTCGTTCTTACCCAACAAAAAGTATTCATGGGTTTGATTACGCCAAGTCGTATGCCTTGAGGACTTTGAGGCGGATACCACCGAGCTTTTTCCAAGCGTTCACTGCGTCCTGCTTGGTTTCGTAAGGAGTCCAATCGTCCTCTAAGACGCGTCTTTCGATGTGAGCAGCGACTCTTTTTGCCACCGCCACATCGCTTTTAACGCTTACCTCGACTGTCTTCCCATTCATTTGGAGATCCATCAGCTGTCGACCAACTGATCGCGGGCTCCCATAAAGAAGTCGTTCATTTGCAAGTCGAGCATTTTCTGATGGATGGCAATGACAATGAGACCGCGTACGTATCCTTCTGCCAAATTCTTTCGGATCGCCACCAGCTGATCCACGTCTTGCTCAGCAAGACGGATCACTTCGCAATGGGTATCCATCACAGCCAGCACGGCATCCATGGCCTTGCACAAAGCGGAAGTGGTCACCATCAAGCCTCAGCGTTGAAGACCATTCTCGTCCTTGATGGTGGGCACCAGTAACGACTTTTGCGAGCTGCTTCGATGTCTGGACTTGGCGAGCAATGGCAGACATTTCGGCTTGATCGATCACCTAATCAAGCTGTCATGCCATCGTTTGGCCAGATTTCTGTCGCCACAGCGATAGCGCACCGAGGGCCTAAGCCTACGCCTTGACATTAAAAAACCCAGTTGTGGACTGGGCTTATGAACGGAGAGGGTCGGATTCGAACCGACGGTGGGCTTGCACCCACGCTGGTTTTCAAGACCAGAGCCATAAACCACTCGACCACCTCTCCAAGGGAGGTCAAACAACATGAGGTGTTGTTTGACCATTGTATTCAAAGACCCTTTGGGAGTTAGTTGGGCTTTGCCAGTGGTAGGAGACATTTGTCTGAATCACAGCCAGCCGGTCCAGCTTCGGTGAGTTCACCTTGGTCGTAGCGCTGAAGAGCTTCGAAGAAGTTGGTACTCACACGTCGTTTAACAACCTCAGACTGAAGCTTTTCGTAGGTTTCAGCGTCGATCGGTTCGAATGGAAGCCGAGGGAACGTGGCATTGGCGTCAAACCGTGCCAGCAGAGCAGCGGAGATGTATCCCTCCCCTTCGTTCATGGCCTTGAAAAGTGCCTCAGCGACCGGCTCAATTTCGTTCTCACGGAATTCAATGGTGGCTGAGGTGTTGTGAGCGGTGTAATGACGTTGAACTTGCATATAGAAGTCGAATTGCGCCATTGCCGAAAAACCATTGATATCAACGGCATCAGCACCGGGAAGGTTGGCCCAGCTCACTTCAGTAGGGATTTCAACTAACCATTCCGTACAACGTGGGTCAAAGGGATCGTTGAGCAAACGACCCTCGTCGTCTTTGTCGGATTGGGACGGAACGATGGTGTAGCCGTAATCCATGCAAGCCATGGCGACGGGATCATCCTTTCTGAACGTGATCCGACGGATGAAGCGCTGGGCTTTGGGGGGATGCCAGCCAGGGGCAGCACCGGTGAGCAGGCTTTTTGTTCCAGCTGGTTGAACGGTTGTGCAGCGGTTAGGGCGTCGCAGCCCTTCGCGATCGCAGTATTCCCAAACGGTTTCGTTAACGATGGCTTTCCATCGGGCCAGATAAGCGGCTTCCTGCGACTTGAATTCACGACCTTGATCTGTATCCGGACGACCGGCTTCCCACCAGGTGAGCCATTCGGTGCCAAAGGCGTGGACAAAGAAATCAAATAAGCCGGTGAAGCTCACTCCAACAATGGGATCCCATTCGCGGCTCTGGCGGTAGCGCTCCACCTCAAACCGGTGGTTCAGTAAGCACGCCACGGAGAGGGCGCCTGCGCGGAACGCATCGGCCAGGCCCTCTTCATCGCTGGGGTCGATTTGATTGAGGTGCACTTCCGCCAGATTGCAGTGGAAGTCGGCACCAAGAATTTCGCCACAAGGATTGAGTCCGTAACGGCTTAAACGGTGATCGAGCTCAGCATCACTCATGTCACCGTGGTTCGTGCAGAGCCAACGGCCCGCTTCGTCCCGACCTTGATCGCAATAGATCTCGATAAATTCTTGACGCAACTCAGGCGTGTTGAGGAGATCGGCATTCGAGCGTGCGATCGCCTCAGGGGCGAATTGAATCGCCCCTTCCCCAGACATGAATTGCTTAGTGACAGCGGCGTGAACAACCTCTTTAGTAGGCCGGGTGTGATAGACGCGGGTGTGATTTGCCATGCGGAGCGCATCCCGCTCGGGATCGATTCGCCAATTCCCTTCGGCATCCTGCTGCCAAAGGTTGTCCTTTGCTGATGCGGCGGCATGGTCGTCAGCTGCAAATTGCCGCATGCCTGCGCTGCGGCGGATGTTGCCCGCCACAATCGTGACGGCAGCTTCATCGATCAGCAGGCAACATTCAACTGAAGTGAGACGCCGTCCAATCGCCTTATTCAGCAGCCTTGCGACGCGCCCGTAGAGATCTTTGAGTTTGACGGGATTGGCCATCCCACCGAAGCCCTTCAGGGTTTCGCCGACGGGACGGACGTCATTGAGGTCAACTTCAATCTCGACAGTGCCGCCATCGAACTGAGGATCACTGCTTAATTCAAGTAAGAGCTGATAACTATCGACCCAGCCCCGACGCGTGTCACCGACTTTGATCTGAACCTTATTTCCGTCAATTCTGTGGGTGCAGTCATCTTGGCGAGAGCCGGCAGGTGTCATGCCGATATCGCTCACTGAAACAACCTTCAGCGTGTTCTGGACGATCGGAAGTTGATCAATCAGCCGTGGCTCAATGATCGCGCCTGTGCCGCAACCCATCATCGCCAGATCCATCATCAGACCGAAGGCTTCCCAATCCACAAGATTGGTGGAGGTGCAGTTGTAGGAGCCAGAGAAATTCTCAGGTTGTTCAATCCACGGTGTTCCCCCAATCCACAGCCAACGACCAGAGGGCAAAGCCTTCTTTTCGGCCTGCATGCGGGCCATCAACGTCAGCTCGGACTCCGTGAGGTTGCCAAGCTTCTGCAAGCCATCGAGATTTCTGGAGCCAACCTGGCTCCAGCTTTCCCGTCCGTTGGGGGTGCGTCGGCTGTAGGTCCGATAAAAAACGGGATTTGCTGCTGGAGCCGTTGCTGGAAAGTCCCCGAAGCTGAGGCACTGTTCTGCGGTGGGCTCCACACGATTGGGGGTCAGGGTCACGTGCGGTACGAGCACAACTAATGCTCGAACCCTAACGCCATAGATGGGGGGAGCAAGTTCTCTTTACCACCATCTGCAGTGTCCAGTTCAAACTAGTTTCAGAATTGGCAGCAGTGATGCAGCGCATCCCTGAGCAGGAGCTCATGACCACCCAAGAACAGGTGGCTGCCTACGCAGCTGCTGATTTCAGCAGTGGTGATTCCAGAACGGTGGCCTTGATTGCGCAAGTGCTGGAGGAGACCGGTCCCCTGCCAGACGATCCTGTGATTGTCGACCTTGGCTGTGGTCCAGGGAACATCACGATCCGTTTGGCGGAGTTCCTGCCGAAGGCCCAGGTGATTGGGGTCGATGGGTCCCAGCCCATGCTGGCTGTGGCACAGCGACGTGCTGCACAAACCTCAAACAACATGAAGTTCATCTGCAAGCAATTGCACGAGGTCGCAGCTCATCTCAAGGGTTCGGCAGATCTTGTGGTCAGCAACAGCTTGTTGCACCACCTGAAGGATCCGGACTTGCTTTGGACTGTGACGCGATCGATTGCCAAACCTGGCTGTCGCGTTTTGCATCGTGATTTGCGCCGTCCAACAAGCCTTGCTGAGGTTCATCACCTGCAGCAACAGCACTTGCCCAAAGCACCGCCAGTCTTAATTCAAGACTTCACCGCTTCTCTCGTTGCCGCCTACACCGCAGATGAGGTAAGTCAGCAACTGCATCGGGCTGAGATGAATCGTGTCAAGGCATGGTCTGAGGACGATCGATATCTGGTGGTGTCAGGCTTAGTGGGTTAAAGAGATCTGATGAGCAGCAGCCAAGCACCTTTAGAGATTGATTTAGCCAAGCAACTGGCTGATGCCGTGGATCGACGTCGCAATTTCGCGATCATCTCCCACCCAGATGCTGGCAAAACAACCTTGACCGAGAAGCTGTTGTTGTACGGGGGTGCCATTCAGCAAGCCGGGGCCGTGAAAGCACGGGGGGAGCAACGCAAGGTGACATCCGACTGGATGGAACTTGAAAAGCAGAGAGGAATCTCGATCACCTCAACCGTTCTCCAATTCGACTACGGCACAACAACAATCAATCTGCTCGATACGCCTGGCCACCAGGACTTCTCCGAAGACACCTATCGAACCTTGGCTGCTGCGGACAACGCTGTGATGTTGGAGGACGCTGCAAAGGGGCTTGAACCACAAACGCGCAAGTTGTTTGAGGTTTGTCGGATGCGACAGATCCCGATCTTCACGTTCATCAACAAGATGGATCGCCCCTGCCGCGATCCACTGAGTTTGCTCGATGAAATTGAATCCGAACTCGGCCTAACTCCTTGGGCTGTGAACTGGCCGATCGGCAGCGGTGAACAATTTCGTGGCGTTATCGATCGCCGCTCCCGCGAGGTGATGTTGTTCAGTCGTGCTGGTCGAGGCCAACAGGCGACGGAGCGCAAATTGTCGTTGGACGATCCAGCTCTGCGTGAACTGGTGGAAGACGATCTACTTGATCTTGCCGTCGAAGAACTCGAGCTGCTGGAAGCTGCAGGCGCAGACCTGGATTTAGAGGCCGTGCATTCGGGCGATCTGACCCCCGTCTTTTTTGGTTCAGCCATGACGAACTTTGGCGTCCGTCCTTTTCTCGATGCGTTTTTGGAGCTTGCTCAACGACCCATTGGTCGTTCGAGTAGTGACGGCTTGATTGATCCCCTTCGCGAGGATTTCAGCGGATTTGTGTTCAAGTTGCAGGCCAACATGGATCCGCGCCACCGCGATCGTGTGGCCTTCGTTCGTGTTTGCAGTGGTCGTTTCGCCCGCGATATGACTGTGAAACACGCCCGCAGCGGTAAAGCAATTCGTTTATCGCGTCCTCAAAAACTGTTTGGACAGGATCGTGAGGTTGTTGAAGATGCCTATCCCGGGGATGTGATCGGCTTGAACAACCCGGGCATGTTCGCGATCGGCGACACTTTGTATGTGGGATCCAAGGTGGAATTTGAAGGCATCCCCTGTTTCAGTCCGGAGATCTTCAGCTGGCTTCGCAATCCAAATCCCTCAGCGTTTAAGAATTTTCGAAAGGGGGTGAATGAACTGCGTGAAGAGGGCGCCGTACAAATTTTGTACGACACCGATGAAAGTAAGCGGGATCCAATCCTTGCTGCTGTAGGACAACTCCAACTCGAAGTTGTTCAGCATCGTCTTGAGAATGAGTATGGCGTGGAAACTCGTTTAGAACCACTCGGATATCAAGTGGCTCGCTGGGTCACTGGAGGCTGGCCCGAACTCGATCGGTTAGGGCGCATCTTCAACTGCAAAACAGTTCGCGATGCTTGGAATCGGCCAGTTCTTCTATTCAAAAATGAGTGGAACCTCAATCAACTGAATCAAGATCATCCCGAGTTCGAATTGAGCAACGTTGCTCCTGTCGTGAGTGGTGTAGAACCCATCAGCCTCTAGTAATTTGCATTGCTAAAAATGCAGCGCTAAAAGTCACCGGCGGATCTTCCAAAACCGTCCACGGCCAGGCTCTGTGATCGCCAGACTGGCTGGAGTTCAGCTTCAGGATGTGGATACCCTCTGGCTACTGCGTCGCAGCACTGACGGTGGGACCGATTACGTGCTTTTCCGAGGTGGTGATGAACCGGTGGAAATGCTGGAGGGATATCACCTGCCTCCACAGATGCCTTTCATTAAACGCCGTAAGTGGTTGAACCGTGCCGATGCGAAATCGTGTCAACGGCGCCTCGAGCGCAGCGAGGGATATCGACATGGAGCTCCTCTGTTTTGAGCAATCCTCGATACTCTTTTGAAAGTGAGTTGATCTAGGCCATGGTCGCGGTGGGCGAATCAGGAGCAGAGTCCGGTTCTGACGATCCGTACATTCGGCTCGGCTTGAGTCAAGACGCCACCTTTGAACAGGTTCAAGCGGCAAAAGCTCGTTGTATCGCAGACGTCGACGGCGACGACCAAGCACGGGCCCGTGTTGAAGCTGCGTACGACGCTGTTCTAATGGCACGGTTGCGAGATCGTCAGCAGGGTCAAGTGTCCCCTGCAGCTGCAACCGCATCTCAGCGAGAAGAAGGTGTTGGATCCGCTCCTTTGACGGGCCCTTCCTTCCCGGGCACCAGTGTGTTGCAAAATATTCGAACGAATCTGCCTGATCCGAGCCAGTCATTGGCCTCTCTCGCACCTCAGTGGTCGTTGGTGGAAGGCCAAGGCCGAATTGTTCGAATCATCGCCGGCATTATTGGGCTTGGCTTACTCCTCGTATCAGTAGCCAGTGTTCAACCTGTCTCTTATACACATCTCCGAGCCCACGAGACTAAGGCGAATCTCGTATGCCGTCTTCTGCTTGAAA
>CAXDNN010000075.1:0-10518 GCA_963990675.1 uncultured Synechococcus sp. | reverse complement strand
CTACCGAACGGGCTTCAACAGCAGTGGCTGAAACGCTGGCGGGATCCAAACGATCCGTTGTTTCACCCCACCATGCCCCTCGATGGAGGCAGCCTTCAAAAAGAACTGGGGCTTTCAGCTGGACCAACCATGGGGAAAGTGCTCGCCCAACTTCGCCTTGAGCAAGCCTTTGGACGGATCCAGACTCGCGATGAAGCACTCAAAACAGCCCATCGCCTAAGCGCCGAAATCGAAGCGGTCTGTGATTAACTTTGCATGTGTCAATGATGACTATCAGACACCGACAGATCGCCTCTCCCCCTTCATGAGCATCCGCCTGTACATCGGCAACTTGCCGCAAACCTTTGAAGAACAGGAGCTTGCGGCTCTTTTGAAAGGGATCGGAGAAGGGATCCGGTTTAAGTCGGTGCTTGATCGAGATACCGGAAGCTGCCGCGGCTTTGGCTTCGCCAACGTTGACGACCCAAAGGTTGCCGATGCGGTCATCGAGCAACTCAATGGCAAAGATTTCGGCGGCAGCACCCTTCGTGTTGAGCGTTCCGAACGCCGTGAATCTGGCGGCAACAACCGTCGTGGCGGAGCCCCCGCACCCATGGGCGCAGGCCAACCTCAAGTGGCACGGAAAACCGTAAACAAGGTGGTGCACAGCGATGCCCCTGGAGAAGGCGCACCCGACCCACGCTGGGCTGGAGAGCTCTCAAAACTGAAAGATCTGCTTGGCAACCAAAAAACCGCCGTTTAGATCATTCAAAAAGAAATTTTTTGGTCCTGTCAGGGCTTACCTGACAGGATTTTTTGTGAGCTCTTTAATTGGTCGATTTACCGGAATTGCGCCAAGGCATAGGAACGAGGTAAATCAAGCAATTTGTTCACCTTGCCGACATAAGCACGTCGATTGAAGACGTCGTAATCGATGCGTTCAATGGCATCCAAAATGCCTCGATACAACCTCAGAGATGTCCACACAGGCCAGCGAGCATCGCCGGAAAGCCAACGCACACCGGATTCTGAACGAGTAAACCATTCTCTTGCCCGCTCCAACTGAAAAGCCATTAATTCACGCCAGGCCTCGTTCAAACGACCAGCCATCAAATCAGATTCTGAGTAACCAAATCGATCCAAATCTTCCTGGGGAAGATAAATACGACCCCGACCACGATCTTCACCTACATCACGAAGAATGTTCGTAAGCTGGTTTGCAATCCCAAGAGCAACCGCTGCATCCGAGGTGTCTGGGCTGTCACTCCAAGGGGCAGAGGTATAGGCCTGATCCACACCCATGACCCCTTGGGTCATCAAACCCACCGTGCCTGCGACGCGATAGCAGTACAACTTCAAATCTTCAAACGTGGGGTATCGAGTCCACGTCAGATCCATGCGTTGCCCCTCAATCATGTCGAGGTAGGGCTGAATGTCTTGAGGGAAGCGCTCCAATGTGTCCGCCATCACGGCGTCGAGATCATTCGACACATGGCCATTAAAAAGATCACGGGTTTGCTGCTCCCAACGATCCAATCGCTCAGCCAGTTCCTCCACAGAACGTGATTGCGCTTCGGCGCTATCCATCAACTCATCGGTGCGGCGACACCAGACGTAGATCGCCCAGATCGCCCGACGTTTTTCAAGCGGCAAAAGCAGCGTTCCGAGATAAAACGTTTTGGCCCACTCAGCCGTCTCGCGACGACACGCTTCGAAGGCAGTGTCGAGATTATTGGCCATAGATGCGATTGGCATCTCTTCAGGCTGTCACAGGCTCACTAACGGAAGATGGCTTGGACAGTTGATCTGTCTTTGCATCAACCGCTCCGGCACAGAGCTTGCCACTCAGCACAGCGCCTTCCATCGAGGCGAGGTAACGCTGCATCGTGTAATCGCCAGCCAAAAAGAAGTTTTTAATGGGTGTGGTTTGGTCCGGTCGGAGCTGCTGACAACCAGGGGTAGTTTTGTAAACCGATAAAGGAGTTTTTACAACCTTATATTTACGCAATTTTGCTGGATTATTACCGCTAAAATGCATTGGGAACAGTTTCAGCAGCTCTCCCATTGTGGCCTCGATGATGTCTTCATCGCTACGACTAATCCAGTCCTTAGCAGGGGCAAAAACAAGTTCCAACATCGATCGATCGGGGTCCTCATATTCCTTACAAGCAATGCTCATATCCGCATAGACGCTGAGCAGCGGGGAACGGCTAAAGAGCAAATGATCGATATCAGTAAGTTTGCGGTCAAACCACATATGAATGTTGATCACAGGCACACCGCGCAATCCATCAAGCTTGCGAAAAACTTCCATCTGCTTCCAAGGCTCAGGTAATAACAGCTTGAAAGGATCAACGGGCAAAGCACTGACGTAAGCATCAGCCACAAGGTCAAAACCTTCCTTCCCTTTCACACCGCCGATTTGGAAGGCTGCAACGCTTCCATCCTCATTCAGTTTGATTTCACGCAGGGGACAATCCAAATGAACTTCTCCTCCGAGAGATTCAATGTGCTCAACCACTGGTTGGCAAAGGCGCTCTGGTGGAGCTCCATCAAGAAAGGCCATGCGAGAGCCATTTTTCTCTTGCAAAAAACGATTCAATGCTGTGAGAAGAACCGTGGCAGAAATTTCACCTGGATCGATGAAATTCAATGCCTTACTCATTGCAATGAAAACCTCGTCATTCACCCGCTCAGGAATGTTGTGCAAACGAAGCCACTCCGTCCATGAATATTGATCGCACTGCTCGACATATCCCTGACCCCGCAACATCGCTGGGACCAACCCCAGACCAAAGCTGATCTTTTCCGGCCACGTGAGCATGTCGTTGTTGCCCAAAATCGCCGCGACACCATTCACTGGCGCGGGCAGGTCTGGAAAATCGAAGCGGCTGTAGGTACCAGGCTCTTCAGGCTGGTTGAAGATCATCGAGTGGCTTTTCCACTGCAGCCGGTCCTCGATGTTCAACTCCTTGAACAGCTGCAACATGTTTGGGTATGCCCCAAAAAAGATGTGCAGCCCGGTCTCATACCAGTCGCCATCTTCATCCTTCCAGGCAGCCACCTTCCCGCCAAGGACGTCACGGGATTCAACCAAAATCGGAGTATGGCCAGCGTCCGCCAAATATTTGGCGCAAGACAAACCCGCAAGTCCTGCTCCGGCGATAGCGACGCGCATGCGGATAGCTGAATAGTGAAACCAACCTTAAGAGAGCTACTGCCCCAACCGCTTCTTAAACTCAGCGGACGTCTCCGGTGCGACATGGCCGACACCCTGCTGAAGTGCACGACACGGCATGTACGCCTGTTCACCGCCCGGGTGGACAACGATGACCTCATTCCAAGCGCAAATGAGCTCACCTTGGACCTCGATCCAGACAATGAGTTCATCTGGAGTGAAGGGAGCATTTCACAGGTGCAGCAACGCTTTAAACAGCTCGTGGACGCTGCCGCCGGCGGCGAACTCAGCGACTACACGTTGCGTCGCATTGGAACGGACCTGGAGGGGTTGATCCGGCAACTCCTGCAACGCGGAGAGCTCAGCTACAACCCCGATGCTCGCGTTCAAAACTTTTCGATGGGTCTCCCGCGCACGCCTGAACTGCTGTGAATCGTTCCCGTTACGACAGCTATGACCGCCCCCCAGGGGGAGGAAGGTATGAGCGCGGTGGCTACGACGATCGGCGTAGCGGTGGTCGCGGAAATCGCCCCCCAGGCCCCCCACCAGAAGGCGGCGGACCTGATTTCAATTTCAGCTCACGCACCGTGGCGGTGCTCGCGGGCGTTCTTGTAGTGGGTATTGGTATTGGGAGTGCCGTCACGAGCACCACTCAAGGAGACCAAGGCAACATCGCGAGTTCCCAACAACTCGATATGGCCGTGCCCGACCCCGAGTTCTGTCGGCAATGGGGTGCAAGCGCTTTTGTGATGGATATCGAGATGTACACAACACTGAATCCCTCCAGCAGCTTCGTTACCCAACCAACCCTTCAGCCAGGCTGCGTCATTCGTCGAGAAAACTGGTCTGTGCTGCGCAAAGAGGGCGCCATCACAGGCGATCAGGAACGGGAATGCAAGCAACGTATGAACACCTTTGCCTACATCGGATCAGTCCGAGACAAACCAGTGGTGCGCTGTGTTTATCAAACAGACATCTCTCAAAATCGCTTCCTCACGAAAGGAATTGCCGACGACACCGTGGGCATCACACCGGAAGCGGATCAATTCTGAGACAGCTGATCGTCTGATGGAAGCGGCACCAATGGTGTCGCTCCTTTTTGTCGAATAGGACTATCGGGACTGGCGAAGACCGGCAGAACGTCTTGGCGGAACGCCGCGGATGCCCTCGAGCGATAGCGCGCTGGATGGGTGATCAATTTCAACTGTCGCTTCACCTGCAAGTCAGCCACCTGGGGGCGATGGATCGTCCCTGCAGCGAGCTCACGATCAATCGACACCACAGGCACAAAAGCTGCTCCCAGTCCGGCCTGCACGGCGTTTTTAATTGCCTCGAGGGAGTTGAGCTCCATCTCGATGCGCAAACGCTGCACATCAAGCCCGGAGCGGGCGAGCAATTGGTCCACCATTTTTCTCGTGGTGGATTGGGCATCCAAGCAAACAAAGCCAAGTCGATAAAGATCTTCCTTTGTGAGCTCGGTCAGACGGGCCAGCGGGTGCTTGACCGGAAGCACCAGGGCGAGCTCATCGCTGGCATACGGCACCACCTGCAGAAGCTCGTTCAACTCCGGCGGCAATTCACCGCCAATGATGGCCAGATCAATCTGGCCATTCGCAACACTCCAACCGGTGCGACGGGTGCTGTGCACTTGAAGTTGAACGGCCACGTCTGGATATTTTTGCCGGAATAAGCCGATCATCCGCGGCATCAAATAGGTGCCGGTTGTTTGACTCGCTCCAACAATCAACGAACCGCCTTTGAGGTTGTGAAGGTCATCCAACGCACGACAGGCTTCGGCGCACTGGCTAAGGATGCGATCGCAATAACTCAAGAGGAGATGACCCGCTTCCGTGAGTTGCGCTTTCCGCCCTCCGCGATCGAAGAGGGACACCTCGAGCTGTTTCTCGAGATTTTGAATCTGAAGACTGACGGCAGGCTGCGTGACATAGAGGCTGTCAGCAGCCTTCTTAAAGCTTCCCTCACTCACGATCGCGCGCAGGATGCGGAGCTGATCAAGGGTGAACGGCAGATCAGCCACCGCGATGCACCCGTCGGAAAAACTGAAATCTAAGCCCGAGATGACAGACCGCCAGAATCACGGCCTAACGAGGCCCCTCCATGGCAACCACCCACCACAGCAGCTTGGTCATGCTGGTGTTGCTGGTGCTCTTCGCGGTGATCCACAGCGGAGGCGCCGCCCTACGCATCCGAGCAGAAGCCGTGATCGGCGCACGCGCGTGGCGTTTGATTTTTGCAGCCGTCAGCATCCCGTCAGCGGTGGTGGTAATTGGCTGGTTCCTGGCCCACCGCTACGACGGTCTCAGGCTTTGGAACTTGCAGGGCGTCCCTGGGATGGTGCCATTGGTGTGGATTGGCACCGCCATCAGTTTTCTCTTCCTTTATCCAGCCACCTACAACCTGCTGGAGATTCCCGCGGTGTTGAAGCCTCAGGTGCGCCTCTATGCCACAGGAATCATCAGGATCAGTCGCCATCCCCAGGCGGTGGGACAAATCCTGTGGTGCTTCACCCATGCGCTTTGGATTGGCAGCAGCTTCATGCTCGTGACCTGTTTAGGACTGATTGCCCACCACCTTTTCGCCGTCTGGCATGGGGATCGCCGCTTGAAGTTGCGCTTTGGAGATGCCTTTGATGAACTCAAAAACTCCACCTCAGCGGTGCCCTTTGTTGCCGTGCTCGATGGTCGCCAACAACTGGATTGGCGCGAGTTTGTCCGTCCGGCACAACTGGGAATTGCCATCGCTGTAGGCGTGTTTTGGTGGGCCCATCGCTTTATCCCTCAAGCCGGCGCATTGGTGCGCAACTCCGCACTCGAGTCCCTGTTCAGCTGAGCTGCCTACACTCAATCCAATTGGCTTGAAGTGGATGCCCTCGGCAGCGGAACTCGCCTGGCTAATCCCTGTTCTTCCCCTGTTTGGGGCCGTCATTACAGGGCTTGGGCTGATCAGCTTCAACAGGACGGTGAATCGGTTGCGCAAACCCGTTGCGCTGCTGTTGATCACCTGCGTTGGCGCAGCTGCTGTGTTGAGTTACGCCATCCTGGCGAGTCAACTAGCCGGTTCTCCGCCGGTTGAGCATCTATTTGTTTGGGCGAGTGCAGGCGACTTCACATTGCCCATGGGATATGTCGTTGACCCACTGGGCGCAGTGATGTTGTCGCTGGTCACCACCATTGCCCTGTTGGTGATGGTGTACTCCCATGGATACATGGCCCACGACAAGGGCTACGTCCGGTTTTTCACCTATCTCGCCCTCTTCAGCAGCTCGATGCTTGGACTGATCATCAGTCCCAATTTGCTCGAGATTTATGTGTTCTGGGAGCTGGTGGGGATGTGTTCATATCTGCTCGTTGGTTTCTGGTACGACAGAGAAGGTGCTGCCCACGCGGCCCAAAAAGCATTTGTGGTGAACCGCGTTGGCGACTTTGGACTTCTCCTCGGAATTCTGGGCTTGTTTTGGGCCACAGGAAGCTTTGATTTCCAAGGTATTGCCGATGGTTTGCAGCAAGGATTAGCCAATGGCAGCGTCGCTCCATGGGCCGCACTGCTGCTTTGCCTTTTGGTGTTTATGGGTCCGATGGCGAAATCGGCCCAATTTCCCCTCCACGTTTGGCTACCCGACGCGATGGAGGGGCCAACGCCCATCTCGGCTCTCATTCATGCCGCAACGATGGTGGCAGCAGGGGTATTCCTGGTGGCGCGATTGGATCCGCTGTACACCCAATTTCCAGTTGTTCAAACCGTCATTGCAGTGGTTGGAACAATCACCTGCTTCCTAGGTGCCTCCATCGCCCTCACCCAAATGGACCTGAAAAAAGGTCTGGCCTACAGCACCGTGTCCCAACTCGGTTACATGATGCTGGCCATGGGGTGCGGGGCTCCGGTTGCCGGGATGTTCCATCTAGTGACGCACGCATTTTTCAAAGCCATGCTCTTTTTGGGCTCGGGTTCCGTCATCCATGCCATGGAAGAGGTGGTGGGCCACGAACCCGTTTTGGCTCAGGACATGCGCCTAATGGGCGGTTTGCGCCAAAAGATGCCGATTACCGCCATCACCTTTTTTATCGGCTGCATTGCGATCAGCGGAATCCCTCCCTTGGCAGGCTTTTGGAGCAAAGATGAAATCCTTGGCCAAGCCTTCAATGCCTTCCCAGTGCTGTGGCTTGTGGGCTTCCTCACCGCCGGCATGACGGCGTTTTACATGTTCCGGCTTTATTTCCTCACCTTTGAAGGAGAGTTCCGCGGCAACGACAAAGCGATGCAAACCTCGCTGCTTGCCGCCGTCGGAAAAGACAACAAAGAGCATGGCGACCACGCCAGCAGCGTTCACGAGTCGGCCTGGCCCATGACAGCCCCCCTTGCTGTTTTGGCTGTTCCATCGGTCCTCATTGGATTACTAGGCACGCCCTGGAATAGCCGCTTTGCAGGTTTGTTGAACCCCGAAGAAGCAGCGGAAATGGCCGAGCACTTCAGTTGGGCTGAGTTCCTACCTCTCGCAGGGGCTTCAGTTGCCATTTCATTGGTCGGAATCACCCTGGCCGTTCTTGCTTACGCCCTGCGCCGGATTGATTTGGGTCAGCTGGTTGCTGGTCGCTTCCCAACGATCAACGCCTTCCTTGCGAACAAGTGGTATCTCGATTCGATCAATGAAAAATTATTTGTTCGCGGTAGCCGGAAGCTCGCCAGAGAGGTGCTTGAGGTCGACGCCAAGGTGGTGGATGGGGTGGTGAACCTCACCGGTTTGCTCACCCTCGGTAGCGGAGAAGGCTTGAAATACCTGGAAACTGGCCGTGCACAGTTCTATGCCTTGATCGTGTTTGCCGGCGTGATTGCGATGGTTGTTTTGTTCGGTGTGATCGGCGGACCGATCAGCTGATCAAGAGCGGCATGTGTGTCATCGCCTATCGAGGTGATGACACAGGCCCAGTGATTTCTACGATCCGTCCAGTGGAGATCTGGGTAGTCCGTGATCGAGTTTGCAGTCGCCGGACTGAGCGACCCCGTGCAAGCGACAGTTCCTTGGCTGAGCCTGTCGATTTTGGTGCCCATTGTTGGGGCCCTGCTGATCCCTTTCATCCCCGACCAGGGAGAAGGCAAGCAGGTGCGCTGGTATGCCCTGATCGTCACCCTGATCACCTTTCTGATTACGGTGGCGGGTTATCTGAAGGGCTATGACCCCAGCCTGAGCGGGCTGCAGCTCTTTGAACGCGTCAGTTGGCTACCGGATATCGGCCTGACCTGGACCGTTGGAGCCGATGGGCTTTCGATGCCCCTCATCCTGCTCACGAGCTTCATCACCAGCCTTGCCTGCTTAGCGGCATGGCCGGTGACATTCAAACCGCGTTTGTTCTACTTCCTGCTTTTGGCGATGGATGGCGGCCAAATCGCCGTTTTTGCCGTGCAAGACATGTTGCTGTTCTTCCTGGCATGGGAACTGGAACTTCTCCCCGTTTACCTGCTACTCGCGATCTGGGGCGGCAAAAAACGCCAATACGCGGCCACCAAATTCATCCTTTACACCGCAGGTAGCTCCTTATTCATCCTTTTGGCTGCTCTAGCCATGGGCTTTTTTGGAGGAGGAACGCCAAGCTTCGAATACACAGCTCTGGCTGCGAAGGACTTTGGAAGTGGCTTCCAGGTGCTTTGTTACGCGGGACTGCTAATTGCCTTCGGAGTGAAGTTGCCGATCGTGCCATTGCATACCTGGCTACCGGATGCCCACGGAGAAGCCACAGCGCCCGTACACATGCTGCTGGCTGGGATTCTCCTGAAGATGGGTGGCTATGCACTGCTGCGATTCAACTGTGAGTTATTGCCGGCTGCCCACGCCCAATTCGCGCCTCTGCTGATCGTTTTGGGGGTTGTGAACATCATTTACGCCGCTCTCACATCCTTCGCCCAACGCAATCTCAAACGGAAAATTGCTTATAGCTCCATCAGCCATATGGGCTTTGTGCTGATTGGCATCGGCAGCTTCAGTGTTCTTGGCACCAGCGGCGCGATGTTGCAAATGATCAGCCATGGGTTGATCGGCGCCAGCCTGTTCTTCCTGGTCGGAGCGACCTACGACCGCACCCACACGTTGCTGCTGGATGAGATGGGCGGCGTTGGCCAAAAAATGCGAATTATGTTCGCCCTTTGGACCGTTTGCGCCCTTGCCTCCCTTGCCTTACCAGGGATGAGCGGTTTCGTCAGCGAGCTGATGATTTTTGCAGGGTTCGCCACCGACGAGGCCTATACCCTTCCCTTCCGCGTTGTGATTTGCGGCTTAGCCGCTGTGGGCGTTGTGCTCACACCCGTTTACCTGCTCTCAATGCTGAGAGAGATCTTCTTTGGCAAAGAGAAAGCTGAGTTGGCATCCCACACCAACCTGGTGGATGCCGAACCTCGCGAGGTTTACATCATCGGCTGTTTGCTCGTGCCAATCATCGGCATCGGTTTATATCCCCGCCTGATGACCGATAGCTTCAGCAGCTCAATCGAGGCGTTGGTGGGCCGTGATGTCACGGCCATGGAACAACTCACCAAACCCACGGCACCGTTAATTCGAGGCCAAGGAACAGTGCCAGCAGTCCTCCGCGCTCCGAGCCTCGGCACGCCAACTCCTAAGTGACGTATCGATGCGGTGCTCTTAGCGCTGGAACTCCTTAAGTTCTTGCCGCTGAGACGCCACATCTATGCGCCAGATCAATTTTGGACTGATCTTCGGTTTCGGGCTGATCACCGTGTTTTTTACCCTTGAAAACACGGCTCCCACCACAGTTCATGTCTTACCAGGGATGCAATACACCCTCCCCTTGGCCGGTCTTTTGCTGATGGTCGCCGGAATCGGTGCAATATCCGCTTGGTTTTTCGCCACATGGACAGGAATGCTGAACAACGTGGATCAACTGAGCAAAGCGACTGAATTTGAGGCCCAACAGGTCCGCATTCAAGAGTTGGAAACCGATCTCAATCGATATCGTTCCACGGTGGAAACGCAGCTCGGTCTGCTCCCCGCCACCACCGTGAGCAGCAGCGAAGCTGACACACCAACAGGCGACACCTGAAGAAGATCGTGATGCAGGGCTAGCCGAGCAGCGACGGGATCGATACCTTTCGCCTAGTGAGGGGGTTCCATTGCATCAGGCGGTCCCCAACGACGGTGCTGATGCCGGTGCTCGTCTCGCGATCCGTCTTCTGCAAGATGCTGCTGAGCGGGGCGATCTGGATCCTTGGGACGTGGATGTGATTGCCGTCGTGGACGGCTTTCTTGATCAACTCAGGCAACGCATTGAAGTGCCGCGTCAAATCGCAGCGGCTTTGGCGGGACGCGGTGGCAGCTATGAACGCGATCTTGCAGA
>CAXDNN010000074.1:0-10641 GCA_963990675.1 uncultured Synechococcus sp. | reverse complement strand
CCATTGGATTGATCTCACTCTCTTTGATGTCTGGGTATTTGCTGAAGTAGTTATTAGTGTCGAATAGATGGCTTGGATCGATCCCTGCTTTCCATCCCTTTGTGCAGTAATGTTGTATGCAATTGCCTAGATTATTGACCTCGTTTAATTCTTTCGCTGGCAATTGCGTTTTGTAGAAATTTATGTCAAAAATGTATGCATAATGGGCTAGCTCTCGGATGTCGCGACGTTGTGCCTTGTTGATCTGGCTGTTATCGATGTCTTGAATATAGGCTTGAAGTTCAGGGGTGATTCTTTTGCGTCGATTATCTGGAATTTTGGAGTCTTTACTGATCGTATGTTGTAATCGTTGTCGAATAAAACCCGGAATGATCTTTTGTCTGCTGAGTCTTCTTGCCGTCGAGCCAAGGAATTGACGGCCTGAAGAGATCGATAATTCGAATTGATTTTTTTTTGATGCCTTGGCCATAGTCTTTAAATCAAATCAATTCGTTGTTGCTTGATGAATGCCGAGTCGTTCGCCGTCATAACCAGCCTTTGCTCGGACTGTTTGGCACCAATTTTGATGAGATAAGTACCAGGCGACCGTTTCTGCCAAGCCTTCCTCGACGTTATGGCGTGGATGCCATCCCAGCTCGGTGCTGATTCTTGAAGGGTCAATGGCATAGCGCCGATCGTGCCCTGGGCGATCGGTGACGCGTTGAATCAGCTTGGTGTGTGGTGCCGATTCCGGTCGTTCTTGATCCAGTTGATGGCAGATCGCACTGACCACCTCTTGATTGGTTTTTTCTCCATGGCCACCAACGCAATAACTGCGTCCAGGTGTTCCTTGGCAGGCGGCTAGGAGCAACGCATCCACATGGTCTTCCACATAGAGCCAGTCTCGGATGTTTAATCCATCTCCATAAAGGGGGATGGGATCTCCAGCGGCTGCCTTCAGTGCGACCACTGGAATGAGCTTTTCAGGGAATTGCCAAGGCCCATAGTTGTTGGAGCAGTTGGTGAGCACGACGGGAAGTCCAAACGTGTGGTGCCACGCTTGCACTAGATGGTCGCTTGCCGCTTTGCTGGCCGAATAGGGACTGCGCGGGTCGTAAGGCGTTGTCTCTGAAAAACGACCCTCACGTCCAAGGGAGCCAAACACCTCGTCTGTGCTGATGTGATGCAACCTGAATTGCTCACGCCGCTCTGAGGTGAGCTGTTCAAAATGTGATCGCACGGCTTGGAGAAGGTTGTATGTGCCGGTCACATTGCTTTGGATAAACACACCAGGTCCAGAAATGGAGCGGTCCACATGGCTTTCTGCAGCCAAGTGCATCACAAGGTCTGGATTGGCCTCCTTGACAGCTTTTTGAACGGCTTCCGCATCGCAGAGATCAATCGGCTGTAATTGATGACGATCTTGATGCTTGTCGCCCAATTGGTTGATGACCTCTTCGATGGATGTGAGGTCACTCGCGTAGCCCATCTTGTCGAGATTGAACACGACGGCGTCGCTTTCACGTAACAGCCGTCGGACGACGGCACCGCCGATGAACCCTGCACCGCCGGTGACCAAGATGCGTTGACGCGTTCCGAGCAGTTCTGCAGTGGTCGGCATGGACTTGGCCATTGAATCAGGGTTAAATCAGCGGTTGAAAAATCTGACCGAGCTCAGGCAGGTGGAGTTCAGACTGGCGGAGTTCAGACTGGTGGTGCCCATGAGGCCTTAGTCAGCTTGGACCCGAAGCAGAAGCTGTTTCAAGGCTTCTTGCCAATGTTGTCCATCAAGTTGCAAGGCCGCGCGGGTGGTCGTGCAATCCAGTAAGGAATAGTTCGGTCGAGAAGCTGGGGTTGGATAATCGGCCGTGGTGATCGGATTCACCTTGGCAGGGGCGTCCACTAAGCCAAGACTGTGGCCGAGTTCACCAATGGCCACCGCCACGTCGTACCAACTCGCGGCTCCCGCATCACTCCAATGCAGGATCGGCGGCAAGGGTAATTCAGACCCAATCAGAATTGTTTTCCAGCAAGCAGCCGCCAAATTCAAGGTGCTGCTGGGGCATCCCACTTGGTCGGCAACGACACCCAGTTGCTCTCGTTCGTTGTGAAGACGCAGCATCGTGAGGGCGAAATTGCGACCGACTGGACCCACAACCCAGCTCGTTCGAAGGATGACCCCTTGCGGGTTATTGCGACCGAAGATCCGTTGGATGGCTTGTTCGCCGGCGGCCTTACTTTGTCCATACACAGCCAGAGGCGTCGTGGGTTGATCAACTTGGTATGGAGAACCCTGTTGCCCATCAAAGACAAAATCGGTGCTCACCTGTAGAAGCCGGCCCCCCTGGCGATCGAGTTCCTCTGCGAAGGCTTCAGGTGCTCCGGCATTGATGGCATGGGCTAACGCGGGTTCCGACTCCGCTCGATCGACAGCGGTGTAAGCCCCGGCGTTGAGAACCCAATCGGGCTGATACTTTTGGACCGCCAATCGGCAGGCCTCCGTATCGGAGAGGTCTAACTCCTGACGGGTTGTGGCGATGAGTTCAACCGCGTCAGGCTTTGACTCCCGTAAGGCCTGGCCCAGTTGCCCTCCAGTTCCGGTGAGCAAAATTTTCATGGGAACAGATCACCTGATGTCTTGGCCGAAAGGAAGTCAGGAGCTTCTGCGTCTTTTGCAGAAAGGCTGATGGAGTTGCCATTTAATTCGCCTTGTGGCCAATCAATGGCCAAGGTTGGATCGTCCCAGCGAATAGCCCGCTCACAATCCTTATTCCAAAAACCACGCGCTTTGTATTGCACTTCGGCGACCGCACTCAAGGTGAGGAAACCATGGGCAAATCCCTCTGGAATCCAGAGCTGTGCTTTGTTTTCAGCGCTTAAAACAGCCCCCACCCATTGACCACAAGTGGGTGATGTTTGTCGGATATCGATCGCTACGTCAAATATCGATCCCACAGTGCAACGAACAAGCTTGGCTTGTGGTTCTGGGGCTAATTGATAGTGCAAACCTCTCAGAACACCTTGGATTGATCTCGAATGGTTGTCTTGGGAAAACTCCACGGTCTGTCCGACGGCTTCGTTGAAACGTGTTTGGTTCCAGCTTTCAAAAAACCAGCCACGGTCGTCGCCAAAGGCCCGGGGTGTGATGAGCAGCGGGCCCGCCATGGTGGTGCCTTGCGCTGTTTGAAGGGTTTCAACATTCATGCGCTCAGCTCCAGGCTGGTTTGCAGAGCAGCATGGTCGCTCACACTTTCCTCGAGCATTTGCAGGAGATAGGTTCCGTAGCCACTTTTTTGCAGCGGTTGTGCGAGCCGATTGAGCTGATCGTTGTCAATCCATCCCTGCCTCCATGCCACCTCTTCTGGGCAGCCCACTTTCAGCCCCTGTCGATGCTCGAGGGTGCGGATGTAGCTGGCCGCATCATTCAGCGAGTCGCATGTACCTGTGTCGAGCCAGGCCATTCCTCGTCCCATCAGTTCAACCCGAAGTTGTCCTTCTTTCAGATACATCGCATTGAGATCGGTGATCTCCAGCTCTCCGCGGGGTGAGGGCTCAACTTGTCGAGCACGCTCCACCACGGTTTGGTCGTAGAAATAGAGCCCCGTAACGGCGTAACGACTTTTTGGATGTTTGGGCTTTTCCTCCAGGCTTAAGACCTTTCCTTGGGCATCAAATTCAGCCACTCCATAGCGCTCGGGATCGCTAACGGGGTAAGCAAAGACCGTGGCTCCCTGATGTTGATCATTGCTGTTGATGAGCTGGGGAATGAGGTCGTGCCCGTGGAAGAGGTTGTCTCCTAAAACGAGGGCGGCTGGGGCGCCATCGAGGAAGTCGGCCCCGATCAGAAAGGCCTGGGCGAGGCCGTCCGGACTGGCTTGCGTGGCGTATTGGATGCCCATACCCCAGGCAGAGCCATCGCCAAGCAACCGTTCGAACGCATCGCGATCATGGGGGGTCGTGATGATCAGAACGTCTCTGATCCCCGCCAGCATCAAAGTGCTGAGGGGGTAATAAATCATCGGTTTGTCGTAGACGGGCAGGAGCTGTTTGCTGACTGCTTGGGTGATGGGATGTAAGCGCGTGCCGCTGCCACCGGCCAGGATGATTCCCTTCCGTTTCGGTGCCGTTCCCATCCCGCTGTTGCCAGTCCCAACCTTGGCTTATTACAGCATGAGAGATCGTTTGTTCCCTCGAAAATGGCCTTTGAAGCTTGGGTTTTGCCCCTGTGAAGGGTCAGGCTTTTGGATGTTGAAGTTGTGATCGGATTTGAGCCGCCAAGACGGGATTCCGCTCCGAGATCACTTGCTCCCAGGCATCAATATCTTGATTCAATGGATTATCCCGAAGCAGTGAAACTTTTAGAAAAGGAAAGTTTTTTGCTTCAATTAATTCTTTCCAGGACGTATGCAGAATATTTCCATTGGCATGTTGTGTATAGAGACTTTTTGTTTTGAACCCGGCTTTGCGTAGAAGAACTGGTAGTCCAACTTCGTATTTTTTGATCAGATCACGTTTGCGGGGCCATGATTCCAGTTGATTCCAAAAACTTTGAAATGCATCACTTTCAATCACTGGTTTCTGAAATGCGAGAAAAGCCGATTGAAGATGTGGTGTATACATTTGGTCGTCGGTCAGTCCGATGACATCTGCGTCGCTTGATTGGATCCGTTGAAATAAATCGTTGAGGGGTGTGATTGGCCCCCAGAAACTGTCGTTTGTGAGAATGAGTTGATGGATCTGTTCTAAATCCTGTTTCAGCCAATGCAGGGCTGCCATCCAGCTGCCAAAGTCATACCCTTCATTGCGGCGAATTAAAATGGCGCGGCAACACTTTTTGAGCTTTCGCATGGTGTTCCAGTGCCATCGGAGGCCTGGTGAAGCTGAGACCAAAACAACGTCTCCAAATTGTGCGTAACTCTCCAAAAGATTGAGAAGATCTGGGCGTAAGCGACTGGATGGATCAAAATGGGCCATCACAATCAAGGGCTTGATGGTGTTTGCTTGCCAGCCTGGTTGTTTCCATTGGCTGATCTGCCGAGGCTTCACGGGGCCAGACGAACGGGGTGCAGGATCTTTGGATTGGAAACGGTTGCTATGGGGATGTAGATGTTGGCTAAATAGTGGATCTCCAGTTTCAAAGAGTCCGGCGTGTTTGTGCCGTAAATAACCCGACTCGCGTTGATGTCGAGCCAGTGCTTCTCCTGATTGATCCTTGCCACGACTCACCGATTCATGGTGAATGATGTCCACAAATGGTGTGACAACAACTGAGCCTTCCAGTTGACGCAATCGAAGGCAGAGGTCTACATCGTTGAAGACCACTGCGAGTTGTTCGTCGAATCCACCAATTTGATCAAAATCAGCGGTTCGAAGCATCAAACAGGCGGCAGTGGCTGCAATCCACTCTTCTTGCACTCCCAAGGGAGTGAATATATCAATGATGTTTGGTTCAGACAGGTGTTTGCCCGGTTCCAAGACACAGCGTCGTTCTCCGTTGATGAGCACGACCCCGTGATGTTGGATGCTGTTGTTGGGGTACCGCAGGCGGGCGCCAACGGCCACCGTATGGCGCATTGCAAAGGGGTCGAGGAGCTTTTGAAGAATATTTTGAGAGCAGACTTCGATATCGTTATTAAGAAGTAAGAGATGTGTGCCCTGGCAATAAGGACGTGCAAAATTATGAATCTGTGCGTAATTGAAGTCGCAATCCAGACGCAGCACCGTGACGTCGCTCTGAAGGCGCTGTTGATTGAGCCAAGCCAAGGTGTCTGGACTGGTGCTGCCGTTATCGATCAAGATCAGTTCAAAGGGAATATCTCCAGCACAACGGCGAATCGATTCCACGCACACGTTGGTAAGTGATGCGCTATCGCGAAAGGGAATCAGGATGGAAACAAGTGTGTTCTTTGGGGGAGTCCAATGCACTTGATGGCATCCAGCCCATCTGGGATGGGCCGTAATCGCACCTCCAGTCGTCAGAAAATGAGCCCCGCGTTCTCGACAGATCCTGAGGGATTCATGGGATTGGTCTGCACTGAAAACCAGACGATCTCTTGGGGATGCCACATCTAGAACGGCAGGATTCGTGGTGATGTTTCGGCTTAGTAAAGCCTGCATTAGATGCTCACACTTTTGGCGTTGTGCACTGACTTGTAGGCTTAGATCAAGGATCAGATTGTGAAGACATTGCCGCTCCTTAGGAAGATCTAATTGGCGCAATCGGCTGAGTCGGATTGTTACCAGCCCACCGATGCATCCTCGGGTGAGCAAACGCCAAGGCAGTGCTGATACACGGTTTTGACGGTTGCCTGGGGGCTGTGCAGGATCGGAGCTCCACTGCACCGTTTCATCAGAGCTGAATAGCTCAGCGTTGGGTGAATCTTCGGCGGCTCGCCTCAGCAGCTGTGGCGCTTGGGGGGCCAGGCGGTCATCGCCATGGCAAAAGCTCACGAGGGTCTCGTTGGAGGAAGGCAGTGCCGACCACACGGAACTGAGATTGTCGAGTTGTGCATGAATGACCTGGTCCCAGCCGATAAGGCCGCTTGCTGCCTTGTTGGCTGGACGAGACTCCGTTTCTAAAACCACCAACACCAGTGGGAGTGGATGGTGGGGGGCACTAGCGGATGGAATAGCTGTGTGAGGCTCCGGTTGATAGCGGTCGAGATCTTTCCCAAGAGCCCGTCTTTGGCGGAAGCGTTTCCAGCCAAATGTGGCCAGATGTTCAAGGGCGGACGCGTGCTGGCGTTGCAGTTCTTTTTTGGCGGTTGGACGGAGGCCATCGAGGTAGGCCTGCATATGAATGGGAGGTAGATCCGCATACAGGCATGCCTCTCCACGGATGATCTGGGCGAGTCGCCCAGAGCTCAGAAGTGTTGTTGCGCCCAAGTGATCTCCATGGGCTTGTCGCAGGGCTTTTTCATTGATTCCGCTGTCCCGTGGCGTCCAGCTCTGGGGACTCACCAGTAAAGGAATCGGGATTAGGCGAGGATCGAGACAGGCCTCCGGTAAGCCTGGATTTCGCTCCGCCAAAATGGCTTGTAAGCCTTCCAAGCCGAAGCCTTGCTCAACGACCTGCCGTAGAGCCTGCGTGAGGGTTCGGTCGGAAGGTTGTGCGATGGGCACCATTCGCTTTGGGCAGCCCCTAGTCAAACCGACCGTTAAGGCGGTAGGGCCTGTCGGTTGATTTCCCGCATAAAGTCAAAACAGGGATCAGCGCGCGAGATGGGAAGAAATCGCCATTGGTTGCTGAGGAGGTTCCCTTGGATGCGTCCCCGATCGAGTGCTGAAGGGTCGGGTCCTGAGAATCAAAGAGCATCAGATGTTGTGAGTCAAAACCCAACGTCCAATGATGATTCTCGACTAATTGGTGTATTAAAGCGAGTGATTGCCCTGCGTCAGGCAGGAGATGTACAGGGATCATTAGCACTGATCGATCGTTCCCTTGCCGATGGAATGTCTAGTCATTATTTGTTGGATAACCGGGCAAGAGCACTTGCACAATTAAAGCGTGAGAACGAAGCCATTCAGATTTGGGAGGTTTTGTCGAAATGTAGTGATTTGGAGCTGCAGGAGAAGTCTAAGCGATTTATTTTTCAGCAAAAGTGTCGCTCTGTAGTTCAACGTGTCATGCATTTGTCGCGGCTGGGAGATGCACGTGAGGCGCTCGCTGTACTGGATCGTGCCCAGGCTGAAGGGATCGAAAATGACATGCTGCTGGATAATCGTGCCCGTATATTCGTACAGTTAAATCGTCATATTGAGGCGATATCTGTTTGGAGAGGCTTATCTCAATCTGATCCCAAAAAATACAATGCGATTTTAATTACTCAATTGGTTGGCGCTTTACAGTCGATTTGCCGATCGCAAGGATGGACTGCGCAATGCTTTGCTCAAGATCTTGAAACGTTGGATGCATTAGAGCGAGGAGTTTTGAAGGAATGTGAGCTGCTTCGTGGACGCGGTTATGCCCAGCTACTGATCAAACTTGTTGATAAAGCATTGGAGAGTGGGTTTGAATCTCCCTGGTTTATCCTTGCAAAATCCAATGCCCTTATTGAGATTAAAAAATTTGTTGATGCCCAGGATCTTTTAAATCATTTCAAGGAATCTGTTCAGGATCAACATGCACTTGTCGCCATGGAACAAATGCTGGACACTTTGTCTGGCGATGTTGAAGTGGAGCTTCTGCTCCGGACTCTGGGCGCATTGAAGGCAAAGGGAGATCTGGATGCTGCTCAGAACTTATTAGTGCAGGCATTGCTGCAGAATCATTCGTGTGTGGTGTACGAAGAGGCGTTGCAGGAGCTCTTGGTTGAACGGGGGGAGAAAAACCCTGAGCTTCAGGCCTTTGAATTGTTTTTAGGGGAAGCCGAGAGGATACGAACCGCTGTGTCCATCTCAAGTCAATGACTAGGGAGCTTTGATGGCGCGTTGGTTTTGTCGTTTGGATCCGGATGATCACCCCGCTTGGCAGCGGGGTGATCTCGATGCACAGGCGAGATCTCTTTCTATTCAGGGTTGGCTTCTCTCGATCACTGTGGACGGCCAAGGCAATCTGGTTCAGTTCCCGAACCCTCCTTCTGTTCCCGATCTCCCCTGGGCATGGGAATTGAATTGTTGTGATCCGCTGTCTCCTCAAGCGGAGCGAAATTTGGTGGCATCCCTTCAAGAGGCTTGGCGCTCAGACCAGGTTCTGTATTTATTGGGCCGTCCCGTCATCGTATTGCGTGGTTTGCAACATTTAAGCTCCTTAAAATTTGCTCTTCAACGATTCCGAAAATTGCATGATCAATTGTTGATTCTCAGTAGTGATCTTCGCCCCATGAATAGGGTGTTAGAGCATGAACTGGATGTTGACGGGTGGTTAGACTCACCGACTTATCAAATGATTTATATCCGGAATTTAAAGCTGGCTCATCATCGTTTAGCTGGCTCAGGCTTGGACGTGCCTGTGGTTTGGGCAATGGATCAAGACCTCGAAAACGTGTCGAGTGATTCACCAAAAGAGCTTTATCTTGAATGGCTTAACCAAGCATCGGCTTGGAGTGAATTAGCAAATGATGGAGCCAATGATGCGCCTGTTTGTGTTCAGGATTGGACCGGACATTGTCGCCTGATGATGTCCTCGCCTTTAAAGGAGGAAAAGACTGAAGCTAAGCAATGCCATGTGATGCAGCCTCAGCCCCCTGTTGTGCGTGGTTGGGGAGAATCGTCTCCAGATCATCTAGCCCTGATGATTCATGGTTTTTATCCCGATGTTTTGGACGATATCCTGTTGCAATTGCCGAGCTTTTGTGCCGGAACGATTGGCACTCCGCTGGATCTTTATATCAGTACGCCAACGGAACAGATCTCTCAGGTTGAGAAGAGGCTTCGAGATCTTGATTGCGCGTGTGTTCGCCTGTTTGGAGTGGAGAATCGTGGGCGAGATGTGGCACCATTTTTACTAAACTTGTTACCGGCAGTTGTAGCAGCTGGTCATCATTTTTTTGTGAAGCTGCATACAAAAAAGTCGATTCAGTTTGGTATCGATGGACTCGATAAGTGGTCGCGACATTTGATTGAGTCGATGTTAAGTGAAGATGGACTGGGAGAAATTCAACAACAGTTCTCGTCTGCAAAAGACTTGGGATGTTTATGCCCGTCTGGAACCCTATTGCCCGTTGCCATTGCTTTATTTAAGAATCATGCACATCTACGTGTTTTGTTGAGTCGCTCTGAAATTCATGGTCGCTGGGCTCTGGCTCAAAAGTTTGTGGCTGGCAGTATGTTTGCTGGCCGCGTTGATGCTTTTAGTTCATTGCTCAACTATGGCATTTCTTTGGAAGACTTTGAGCTGGAATATGGCCAGTTTGATGGAACATTTGCCCACGCCTTAGAACGCTTCGTGTCGCTGGAGGTGCAGCGTTCAGGTTGGCGAATTACGGAGATGTCTGGGAGTCCTGCTGCGGTTCCTGGGTTTGGCTATGGCTTGGTGGATTGATCTGACAAATCAGAGAAGAGATTAATGCTTTGGCGCGATGTTGTTGGTGCTGATAACGGTCGATCAGAAGACCTTTTTTATGGGATTTCTGATAGTGGTATTCAAGTTCGTCTTGCGTTTTTATAAGCTCATCCTGTGAGGTCTTGAGTTTCTTTAGGAGTGATTTGATCTTCTCGTCTTGTTTGACCAAATTGTCTTTTAATCTGTTGATTTCCTGCTTGGCATCTGTCAGTTGTTGTTCTAGGTTGGGCTGATCTGCAGATTGGTGTTGTGAGTTCAAGGTGATGCTGATTGGTTTGGGTTGTTAGAACTCGATATGGTCGTGGGTTTTATTGATGTTGTTGCTTGTGGTGCTCTGACTTCACTCAAGGCGTCGATTGCGTTGTTGAGGAGTTGATACGCCTCATCTGGCGTTGGTGCGCGCATTAAGGCATGGCGGAGTTGTGATGCTCCTGGAAAGCCAGTGCAGGTCCAGCTCATGTGTTTCCGTGCAATGAGGAGGCCGTGGGATCCTCTGGATGACACTAAAGCGTGCAACTGTTCTTTGGCTAAGTGAAGTCTGGCGCCACTGTTTGGTGTCGAAGGAATGGGCCGATTCATGAATGCGGCTTCAATTTGTCCCACAAGCCAGGGGGCTCCCATGGTTCCGCGACCCACCATCACGCCATCGGCTCCAGTGA
>CAXDNN010000073.1:0-10782 GCA_963990675.1 uncultured Synechococcus sp. | reverse complement strand
TGCGTAGGTTGGCTCAAGACTTAGTCATGTCGCCTGATGGCTCCTGTCGCTCTGCTGAGTGTGTCCGACAAATCTGGCCTGGTGCCGTTGGCCGAGGCTCTCCATCGAATCCATGGCTATCAATTGCTCTCCAGTGGTGGCACCGCCACGGTGCTTGAGCAGGCTGGTCTTCAGGTAACGCGTGTCTCGGAGTACACCGGAGCCCCTGAGATTTTGGGTGGCCGCGTCAAAACGCTGCATCCGCGTGTTCACGGTGGAATTTTGGCCAAGCGTGGAGATCAGGCCCATCAAAACGATCTTGAACAACAGAACATCAACTTGATTGATGTGGTGGTCGTGAATCTGTATCCCTTTCGGGAAACAGTGGCTAAGCCGGATGTCACATGGGATCAAGCGATTGAGAACATTGATATTGGAGGGCCCACCATGGTCCGTTCGGCTGCAAAGAACCATGCAGACGTTGCCGTTCTAACAAGCCCGGATCAGTACGACCGTTTGCTTGCAGCGATGGCCCAGGCCGGTGGTGAGGTGCCGGCTGCATTACGCCGTCAGCTTGCCCTTGAAGCCTTCCAACACACCGCGGCTTACGACACCGCCATCAGCCGTTGGATGGATCAGGCTGTGGCCGCGGAATCATCACCTTGGCTTGAGGCAGTCCCTTTACGTCAAACCTTGCGTTATGGCGAGAACCCTCATCAGAAAGCCCGTTGGTTTAGCCATGCCCAGCAGGGTTGGGGCGGTGCGATTCAGCTGCAAGGCAAGGAACTGAGCACCAACAATCTTTTGGATCTCGAAGCCGCTCTCGCCATGGTGCGGGAGTTTGGCTACGGCTCTGATGGAACTGCACCGGCTGTTCAGCCCGCCGCGGTGGTGGTGAAACACACCAACCCCTGCGGTGTTGCCATCGGGTCGGATGTGTCGACCGCACTCACAAGGGCCTTGGATGCTGATCGAGTCAGTGCCTTTGGGGGAATCGTCGCCATCAATGGTGGGGTGAGCGCCCCAGCGGCAGAGGAACTGAAAAGCTTGTTTTTGGAATGCGTCGTGGCACCAAGCTTTTCTCCAGAAGCTCGAGCGATCCTCTCGGCTAAAGCCAATCTGCGTTTATTGGAGCTCCAGCCTGCAGCGATCGATGCGGCGGGCCCCGACCACGTCCGCAGCATTCTCGGTGGATTGCTGGTCCAAGATCTAGACGACCAAGCGATTTCACCGAGCGAGTGGACTGTGGCGAGTCAGCGGCCCCCCTCATCCCAGGAACAGCAGGATTTGGAGTTTGCTTGGCGACTGGTGCGGCACGTGCGTTCCAACGCCATCGTCGTCGCGTCTAAGGGGCAGAGCTTGGGTATTGGGGCCGGTCAAATGAATAGGGTTGGTTCAGCTCGTCTCGCTCTTGATGCGGCTGGGGATCAAGCCACAGGGGCTGTGCTGGCCAGTGATGGATTCTTTCCGTTTGACGACACTGTGCGATTAGCGGCGAGCCATGGAATCACAGCTGTGATTCATCCAGGTGGCAGCTTGCGCGATGCAGATTCGATCAAGGCCTGTGACGAACTCGGGCTCGCAATGCTTTTAACAGGCCGTCGACACTTCCTTCATTGAGGTGGGGGGTCCCATGGACCCCTAGCCTCGCGGCAGAGCCGTTACACCTTCAATGCTGGCCACCCTTCCTTTCACGCTGAATTTCGCCCACCCGTTGATGGAGTGGAGTTTGTTAGCAACCGGTGGGTGGGCGCTTTATCTCGGCATCAAGGTCAAGAGAACTCGGACGGGAACTCCCGAGCAGCGCAAGCTGCTCGTGCCCAAGAAGTTTGCTCAGCGCCATTACCTCTGGGGCAGCATTTTGTTGGCGTTGATGACGCTCGGAACCCTGGGTGGCATGGCGGTGACTTACCTCAACAACGACAAGTTGTTTGTTGGCCCTCATCTCCTGGTCGGCTTGGCGATGACAGGAATGTTGGCGGTCGCCGCTTCGCTTTCTCCATTGATGCAGCGGGGAAATGTGATTGCTCGCAAAATCCACGTCGGCCTCAACATGGGAATGCTCACCCTGTTTCTTTGGCAGGCCTTCAGCGGCATGGAGATCGTTAACAAGATCTGGACGAGCCGCTAAAAGCCTTTGCGTTCGTTGAGACCCGTTTGTCGTCAGAAGGCTGCTCGTCGTCGAGGCGGGCAGCTCAATTGATGGGATGCGTGGAAGTCTTCTTGCACTTTCCAGGTGAGCCGCCGCGAGATCTGACGCACGATCTGCTTCAGCAGGTGGTCTCCGCTGGACTGCACAAGATGATCCGGAAGCATGGTGATCACTTTGGGCAGGCGAATCCAAACGGATAAATCAAGATCCCATTGAACTGACGTGCCCAGTTGCTCATTGGGTTGATCGCCACTCTCCTGCATGGGGATGAGGTGCATGCTGGCTTGGAAGTCGACGTCGTAGTGCTCCCTCAGATCTTGCGCTTTGGGGGTTGATGGGATGGTTTCGATTCGATAAATGCCTTTGTGTTGAGGTAGGAGTCGTAAGGCAATGGTGGGCTCAACTTCAAACCCGAAGTTCCCAAATTTTCCGAGGGTGAGGTCATAGGACTGGGCGTCGATCGGATGCACGCGCATCGGAGCGGCACAGCGCTCGAACCAGCCCTGGTGGCGATCTAAATACTCCTCCACTTGGTCGCTTGCCGACATCATCTCCATCTGATCTGAGAATTGGCTCCGGTAGCAGCGCACCTGGGAGTCATTTTCATGACGCAAATTAACGGTGTCGGTGCGCGACAAGAGCAACAAAATCGGAGGTTGGCTGGTGCAAGACCAGGGAAAGATGAACCAATGTAAAGCTGATCTGCGTCAGTTTTCGCTGAGTCGCATCAACTTTTCGATGACGGCTTCCACTGCTCGGTCTGGAGTGGATGCTCCAGAGGTAATTCCAACGGTGACAGGTCCAGCTGGCAGAAAGACTTGATCGCGTTTCAACTCCTCGGACAGAGGTTTGTGTTCGACGGAGTTGGTCGTTTCGTCGATCCGGTCGGGCGTATCAATGTGGAACGAACGGATGCCACGACTAACGGCGATTTCCTGGAGATGGGTTGTATTGGAGGAATTGAAGCCTCCGATTACCACCAACAGGTCTAGGGGCTCGTCAACGAGCGAGAACATGGCGTCTTGACGTTCCTGTGTCGCATCACAAATGGTGTTGTACGCCAGGAAATGCTCATTGAGATCAGCGGGGCCGTACTTGCTGAGCATGGTGCGCTCGAACATGCGGCCGATCTCTTCGGTTTCGCTCTTCAACATGGTGGTTTGGTTTGCGACACCGAGTCGCTCCAGGTCACGGTCTGGATCAAATCCTTCAGAACATGCTTTCGCGAAACGCTGCATGAATGCTTTGCGATCGCCTTTGCCGAGGATGTAATCGACAACGATCTGGGCTTCTTCGAGATCCAGAACCACGAGGTAGGTTCCCGCAAATGAGCTCGTCGCCAGGGTTTCTTCGTGCTTCACCTTGCCGTGGATCACGGAGGTGAAGGTGTGCTTCTTGTGCTTCTCCACGGTGTTCCACACCTTGGAGACCCATGGACAAGTGGTGTCCACGATGTGGCAACCCCGCTCATTGAGCAGTTGCATTTCCTGAACGGTGGCCCCGAAGGCGGGAAGAATCACAACGTCGCCGGACGTGACTCCTGAAAAATCCTTCACCCCCTTCTCAACCGGAATAAACAAAACGTCCATCTCGCGCAGATGATCGTTGACGGAGGGGTTGTGGATGATTTCGTTGGTGATCCACAACCGCTCGCTTGGGTAATGGCGTCGCGTCTCGTAGGCCATCGCGACGGCCCGTTCGACGCCCCAGCAGAAGCCAAACGCTTCGGCCAAGTGAACATTGAGGCGTCCATGGGTGAGCTTGTAGCCGTTATCGCGAATCGTGCCGATGAGCCCGCTTTGATAGGCCTGCTCAAGGTTTTCGGCCACTTCTTCGGCTCGCCCGAACCCGCGCCGGTTGTATCGCTCTGAGTGGTGGAGGGAGCGCTTGAAGGCGTGGGTGTCCATGGCGGGCGCTGTGATGAACTAACTCTATGGGGCCTGCGGGGGATTCAGGGCATAAAAAAGCCCGGCCGGTGGGCCGGGCTGAAGGAAATCCTTCTTGAGGACTTAATTCGTGGTGGAGAAACCGGCGTAGGCCTCCATTCCGTGTTCGCCGATGTCGAGACCTTCGGTTTCTTCCTGTTCGGTGACACGAATGCCGCCGAAGAGGGCGCCGATGATCTTCCAAGCAATGAAGCAGGTCACCACGGTCCAGATGGCGTAAGCACCAGCGCCCAAGGCCTGGATGCCGAGCTGCTCAATGCCACCACCAACGAGAAGGCCGAGAGGGGAACCGTCGCCCTGAACATCAAAGCCCCAAAGGCCGATCACCACAGTGCCCCACACGCCACACACGCCGTGGACGGAGAAGGCGCCGACAGGATCGTCAATTCCAGCGTTGTCGAGGGCCGAAACGGCGAACACCACGATGATGCCGCCCACCAATCCAGCCACCCAAGAGCCTGGAAGGGTGAGGTTGCCGCAACCGGCGGTCACGCTCACTAGTCCGGCCAAAATGCCGTTGATGATCATGGTGAGATCAGGCTTTTTGGAGGTGATCGTGGAGATCACCGTCGCGCCAATGGCGCCACCAGCTGCACCAAGAGTGGTGGTGACAGCGACGTAGGGCACCCACTGGTCCATCGCGAGTTGGGAGCCTGGGTTGAAGCCATACCAGCCAATCCAAAGGATTAGGCAACCAAGGGTCGCAATCGACATGTTGTGGCCAGGGATGGCCTGAGCCTTGCCGCCAACGTATTTACCGATGCGGGGGCCAAGCAGCATGGCGCCAACAAGACCAGCCCACGCACCCACGGAGTGAACGATGGAAGATCCAGCGAAATCGATGAACTCTTTATTGCCAACGCTGTTGAGCCAACCACCATTCCATTCCCAGCTGCCGGCAACTGGATAGATGAAGGCGGTCAGTACGAGGGCGAAGATCACAAACTCGCCAAACTTGATTCGCTCAGCTACCAGGCCGGAAACGATGGTGGCAGCTGTGCCAGCAAACGCGGCTTGGAAGAGGAAATCAACCGTTGGCACAAGGCCAGCTTCACTGATGGTTTCAGCGCTAACGGCGGGATCAAAAAACAGGCCGTTAAAACTCAATACCCCAGGCAAGAGTTCAGGTATTTGAATCGAAAAAAGCCCCAGAAGATTGATGGAATAAGGTCCGAAGCTTGACCCGTACATCAACGAATAACCGATGAACCAGTAAGCACTGACCGCGAGGGCAAAGACGAACAGGTTTTTGGCAAGAATATTGACTGCATTTTTCTGACGGCACATGCCTGCTTCGACCATCGCGAAGCCTGCATTCATGAAGATCACAAGGATCGTGGCGACCAATAACCAGAGGTTGTTGGCAAGGAAAGCTGCAGACAACTCGGGCAGTTCTTCAGCCTTGGCCGACAGCGTAAAGATGCCGAGACCAAGCAATGCCAGAGGTGCGCATGCGAGCCAGATGACGGCGCGGTTGGAGCTGAATCCCCTGATGCTTTTCAGCAGCATCATGGGACCGTTCATAAGACTCGCTTCTTGAAGCGATTTACGCCTTCGCAACGGTGGCGATTGATAGGCAGTTGTCATGAAAGAGAGAGCAGAACTGCAAAAACACGCGGGGTGTATCCCCACGAACTTGTACAAGTTGTTCCTAAGCACTGCCAATAATTGTTCCTATAGCTACAGAATTGAGATTTCTTTCAGTGGTCGCAAGCCTTGCCAGCTGATCTTGTTGCATTCATAACGAAAACAGCAGGGGAGAACCTCAACGCCGGCTTTGAAGGCGTCACGAAATAGAGCGCCATAGCGAGGGTCTGCTTCGTCGCCCGGAGCGAAATCCTTCACATCAGGACGACTCAGGCAAGGAACCAAAACGGCGCGTGCTTCTGGAAGCACGCCCATCAGCTCCACTAAATGTTTCTGACCTCGCTCCGTCACGGTGTCTGGAAAGAGGGCGGTGGTTCCGTTTGTCCAGGTTGTGTTTTTCACTTCGAGGTAAATCAAGCGCTGATCGGGATTGCTCTGCGCGGGCGTCAGCAACAAATCAATTCGGCTGCGTCGGTTCGTTCCATAGGCCACCTCGGCACGAATGCTGCCGATGGCTCCCAACTGTTCAGACAGGCAGCCAGCTTCAACGGTGGCTCGAATTAATCGATTCGGGAGAGCAGTATTGATGCCAGCCCAGCACAGCTGCCCATCGGCACCAGGAACTTCTGCCTGTTCCCAGGTCCAGGCCAGCTTGCGTTTGGGTGAAGGGGCATGCCGCAGGCGTACCCGTTGGCCTGGAATCAGGACGCCCGTCATCGGGCCAGTGTTGGCACAGTGAGCTGTCACGAGCTCTCCATTGCTGAGCTCAATATCTGCCAGAAATCGTTTGTAGCGCTTGATGAGGACTCCCTCGTGCAGCGCTTCAAACTCCAGCAAGGGCATGTCCAGGGGGAGAAGGCCGGTCATGGCGCTAGCCGATGGCTCCCCATGCTGCCCCGATGCGCCCCCACAATGCGGCCATCGCTAGAGCCCCAATGACACGTTCACTGAAGGGCATTGCAGTGGTTGTCACCCTTGGCACCTTGCTCAGCAAGGTGGGCGGGTTAGTTCGACAGCTTGTCATTGCAGCCGCTTTTGGTGTGGGTGCTGCTTACGACGCTTACAACTACGCCTACGTCTTACCGGGCTTTTTATTAATCCTGCTCGGGGGCATCAACGGGCCGTTTCATAGCGCGATGGTGAGTGTTCTCAGTCGACGACCACGGGACGAGGGGGCACACATCCTGGCTGCGCTGAACACCACCGTCAGTGCTCTCCTTTTGGCGGTCACTGTGCTGTTGGTGCTCGCGGCAGATCCGTTGATCACGTTGGTCGGCCCCGGTCTGAGTCCGCAATTGCATGCGATTGCGGTTGTTCAACTGCAAGTCATGGCACCGATGGCGCTCTTGGCCGGACTGATTGGCCTGGGTTTTGGTTCGCTCAATGCCGCCGATGAGTTTTGGATTCCAGCGATTTCACCGCTGATGTCGAGCCTTGCGCTGATGGTTGGCGTTGGCCTCCTTTGGTGGCAGCTAGGAGGACAGATTGGTGCACCGTCCTTTGCAATGGTGGGGGGCCTTGTGCTGGCGGCTGCAACGCTGGTGGGTGCCTTCGCGCAGTGGCTCATCCAGCTTCCGGCGTTGATACGGCAAGGCTTAGCTCGTTTCAAGTTGGTGTGGGACTGGACGCACCCAGGAGTTCGTGAGGTTTGGCGGGTGATGGGGCCTGCAACGTTGTCGTCGGGGATGTTGCAAATCAATGTGTTCACCGATTTGTTCTTTGCTTCAGGCATCGTTGGTGCGGCGGCTGGTCTTGGGTACGCCAATCTCTTGGTGCAGACACCTCTTGGCTTGATCTCCAACGCCTTGTTGGTTCCCTTGCTGCCCACATTTGCGCGCTTGACCGCTGTCGACGATCAGCCCCAGTTGCTGGCCCGAATTCGACAGGGGTTGATGCTCTCGACCGCTTCGATGGTTCCGATTGGAGCCTTGTTTATCGCTTTGGGTACGCCAATCGTGGCCCTGGTGTATGAACGCGGCGCGTTTGATTCCTCTGCCGCACAGTTGGTGGCCGCATTGCTCATGGCCTACGGCCTTGGAATGCCCGCTTATCTCGGGCGCGATGTCTTGGTTCGGGTGTTCTATGCCCTTGGGGATGGCACAACACCATTCCGCATGTCACTGGCGGGAATCGGCCTCAACGTGATGTTTGATTGGCTGTTGGTGGGAGGTCCCACCCCATGGGGGAATCAGTCGCCCTTTAATTTCGGCGCCCCCGGCCTGGTGTTGGCCACCGTTGCCATCAACGTTCTCACCTGCTTGGCGTTGTTGCTTGTCCTTAAGCGCCGGATGCCTGCCATGACGCTGATCCCATGGGGGATGGATACGACACGGTTGTTCTTCGCGGGTGGGCTAACCGGCTGCATGGTTTGGGGGCTTTCGATTGGTGTGGACTGGCCCTTGGGCTGGTTTGGTTTGATGGCTCGCGTGGGGATATCAAGCCTGTTGGGTTTGGCCTTCTTTGGCCTGTTGGGTTCGGCGTTCGGCGTTGCGGAGGTGCGGGAGATCGGAACGATGCTGCTCCGACGCATGCGCTTGCGTTGAGTTTTGGGATGGGCTCGACAGTTTCAAAGTGTTCGATCCGGCCGCTTAAGTTGCCTGTAGTGGCATCGAGGCGTTGGCTCAGCAGCAGGGTGGCGACCTACGCCATGCGCGGACTGGTATCGAATTGAGACCTGGTTTGGATGGTGTTCCAGCAACCATGTCTGCCATTTGCGATATTGACGGTGAGCAGGGGCTGCTCACGTACCGCGGCTATCCCATGGAGGATCTCGCCGTTAACAGCAGTTTTTTAGAGACGGCGTACTTGCTGATTTGGGGCGAGTTGCCCACCGATGACCAGCTTCAGGCTTTTGAACATGAAGTTCAAATGCATCGCAGGGTGAGCTTCCGGGTGAGAGACATGATGAAGTGCTTCCCGGCCAGTGGCCATCCCATGGATGCTTTGCAGTCCAGTGCTGCATCTCTGGGGTTGTTTTATTCCAGGCGGGCCATCGATGACCCTGGCTACATCTATCGAGCAGTGGTTCGGTTGATCGCCAAAATCCCCACGATGGTGGCGGCTTTTCAGTTGATTCGGAAGGGTCAAGATCCGATCCAGCCTCGAGATGATCTGGCTTACTCGGCCAATTTCCTTTACATGCTCACCGAGCGTGAGCCTGATCCCCGAGCGGCAAGGATTTTTGATCGCTGCTTAATGCTGCATGCGGAGCACAGCTTGAATGCCAGCACGTTTAGTGCCCGGGTAACGGCCAGTACCCTGACCGATCCTTACGCGGTGATTGCATCTGCCGTGGGCACCTTGGCGGGCCCGCTGCACGGAGGAGCGAACGAGGATGTGTTGGCCATGCTCGAGGAGGTGGGCTCCCCAGCCAATGCGGGCGCTTTCCTTGATGAGGCGATTGCTGCCAAGCGCAAGATCATGGGTTTCGGACACCGTGAATACAAGGTGAAAGACCCTCGAGCAGTGATCCTTCAAGCGCTCGTTGAGGAAATGTTCAACGACTTCGGCCACGACAATCTCTATGACGTTGCGCGAGCCATTGAAGAGGAGGCTATGGCTCGTTTGGGGCCGAAGGGCATCTATCCGAATGTGGATTTCTATTCAGGTTTGGTGTACCGAAAACTCGGCATCCCGCGCGACCTCTTCACCCCCGTTTTTGCGATTGCTCGCGTGGCTGGTTGGCTTGCCCATTGGCGAGAACAGCTGGGTGCGAACCGTATTTTTCGCCCGTCTCAGATCTATTCGGGAGCTCAACCGCGTCATTGGACCCCGATGGAGATGCGAGCTGCGTCTCCGGCCGATTAAGTTGATGAAACTTCAGTCGACACCATGGTGAGCCCAGGACTGGACCTGGAACTGAGTTTTAGCCAAGCGATGCAGGGTTTTGGCCTCTCCCCAGAGGTCGCTCGGTTGCTCTGGTTGCCGCTGCCGATGCTGCTTGTCCTTGTGGCGGCGGTTGTTGGTGTGTTGGTGTCGGTGTGGCTGGAACGAAAAATTTCTGCTGCCGTACAGCAGCGTGTTGGTCCCGAATACGCCGGCGCCTTAGGCGTTCTTCAGCCTTTGGCCGATGGCCTGAAGTTGCTCGTCAAGGAAGACATCATTCCTGCGCGAGCTGACAGCATTTTGTTCACCCTTGGTCCGATCCTGGTGGTCGTGCCGGTGATCGTGTCTTGGCTGATTATTCCCTTCGGTCAGAACCTTTTAATCAGCAACGTTGGTGTTGGGATCTTTCTTTGGATCGCCTTTAGCAGCGTGCAGCCGATTGGTTTGTTGATGAGTGGATATGCCTCCAACAACAAGTATTCGCTCCTAGGGGGGCTTCGCGCTGCAGCGCAGTCGATCAGCTACGAAATTCCTCTGGCTTTGGCCGTATTGGCCATCGTGATGATGAGTAACTCGCTTAGCACCGTCGACATCGTCAACCAGCAAACCGGCGCCGGCATCCTGAGCTGGAACATTTGGCGTCAACCGGTTGGGTTTCTGATTTTTTGGATTTGCGCTTTAGCCGAATGCGAACGTCTTCCCTTCGATCTACCGGAGGCTGAGGAAGAACTTGTGGCCGGCTACCAAACCGAATACGCCGGGATGAAGTTTGCCCTGTTTTACTTGGCGGGTTACATCAACTTGGTGCTCTCGGCCGTCTTGGTGTCGGTGCTTTATCTGGGGGGTTGGGGCTTCCCCATTCCTGTTGAGTGGCTGGCGGACTGGCTCCATCAACCCATTGATGCCCCTGTTGTTCAGGTGATCACAGGATCTGTCGGCATCATGATGACCATCCTGAAGGCTTACCTTCTGGTTTTCGTTGCGATCCTGCTGCGGTGGACCACGCCTCGGGTTCGGATCGACCAGCTGCTGGATCTGGGCTGGAAGTTTCTGCTTCCCCTAGCGCTTGTCAATCTGCTGGTTACGGCAGCTCTCAAGTTGGCATTCCCCGTGGCATTTGGCGGCTGAATCCGCCTTCCCCGCCCCGACTCCGCCATCATGGAGTTGAGGACTGTTATCACCCTTCCCCTGGTTCCTGTCGATGTTCGGATTCCTCAAACAGGTTGGTGACTACACCCGGGACGCAGTGGATGCAGCCCGTAATTTGGCGCAGGGTTTTGCGGTCACCTTCGA
>CAXDNN010000072.1:0-10914 GCA_963990675.1 uncultured Synechococcus sp. | reverse complement strand
TTTTCAAGCAGAAGACGGCATACGAGATTCGCCTTAGTCTCGTGGGCTCGGAGATGTGTATAAGAGACAGGTTAAGCACTGTTCGATGGCACCATCGTCCAAATCCACTGGACCTGAATCGGTTTTAATCGGCCCTAGCAATTGATGCAGTGCTTCCCGACGTAGCGGAAGGGGAGTTGGGGCTTTAGGACCATCTCCACCCACCCAGCGTCCATTCACTCGGCAGCCAAATTGATCACTGAGTAAGTCAATCGCTCGTTGAGAACAGGCCAAGGTGACTTCCGGTGGCAATCCCTTCTCAAAGCGGCTGCTGGCATCTGTTCGTATCCCTACAGCTCTAGACGACTGGCGAACACGGATGGGTGAAAACATGGCTGATTCCAACCAGATTTTGGTCGTGGAGTCGCGTACGGCACTGTCTCGGCTTCCCATCACACCGGCAATCGCAACGACATGGTCGTGGCAAGTAACGACCTGAACTCGGGGATCGAGGCACAGAGACTGATCATCGAGACCGATGAAGGGTTCTCGATCCCTTGCCGGCCGAACACCAAAACTGCCAGCATCCACGGTCTGCCCTGTGAGGGTTTCGAGGGCTTCCGCATCAAAGGCGTGCAAGGGCTGTCCCTGTTCGAGCATCACCAAATTGGTGATGTCCACCACAGCATTCACGGCATTGATTCCAGCCCGGTTGAGTCGCTGCTGAATCCACTGCGGTGAATCTTGATCTCCTCGCACCCCCTCAACGCAAGCGATGCCGTAGTAAGTGCCATCCAGTTCTGCTTGGAGCGGTCTTTGATCCGGCGTGTGATCCAGCGAAGGCAATGACAGTGCAGCGTTGGTGAGGGCTGCCACTTCCCTCGCAATTCCCACCATCGACAATCCATCGGGACGATTGGCAGTAATGGCTAACTCCAACACCGTGTCATCTAATCCGAAGAGAGCTGCCACGGGTGTGCCAACCGCGGGCACCTCTGTCGTGGTGTCTTCAAGAACGGCGATCCCCGACGATTCGGCGGTCAACCCCAATTCCGAAAGGGAGCAAATCATTCCGTTACTGGCGACGCCCCGAAGTTCACCGGCCTTGATCGTGAGATTCACCGCCGGCAACACAGCACCCACCGTGGCGACGGGAACATGGATGCCTGCCCGCACATTGGCGGCCCCACAGACAATTTGAACAGGCTCGTCCGTCCCGATATCGACGGTACAAACACTGAGTTTGTCGGCATTGGGATGTTTATCCCGGGTCAGAACGTGGCCGACCACGACCCCCTTGGCTCGGGCACTGAGATCGTCGACATCGTCCACCTCAAACCCTGCCATAGACAGACGTTCGGCTAGGTCCTCGACCGAGTCATCCAGCTGAACCAGTTCTTTCAGCCAGGACAAGGAGACCAGCATCGGAAGTCGACCGAATAGCTGGCGATCTTAGGAACCGCCTCATCGAGAAAACGAGGGGGCAACAAGGTAAGATCTTTGTTTGTCATTCACTTCGCACCTGCGGTGCAACGTCCTTTATGGCTAAGAACAAGGGCGTCCGGATTGTGGTCACTCTCGAGTGCACAGAATGCCGGTCCGCTTCCGCCAGCGAAAAACGTTCACCAGGCGTTTCGCGCTACACGACCGAGAAGAACCGACGGAACACCACCGAGCGGTTGGAGATCATGAAGTTCTGCCCACAACTCAACAAAATGACTCTCCACAAAGAGATCAAGTGAGTCTTCAGACCTTCCAACCTTTCCACCGTTTTTGATTCATGTCGAGCTCCTTTTTCAAGAAGCGTCTTTCTCCGATTAAGCCTGGCGATCCCATCGATTACAAAGATGTGGACCTCCTCAAGAAATTCATTACAGAGAGGGGAAAAATTCTTCCCCGTCGTCTCACTGGCTTGACTGCCAAGCAGCAGCGGGACCTCACGAATGCAGTTAAGCGCGCACGGATTGTTGCCCTGTTGCCCTTCGTTAACCCCGAGGGTTAAGCCCTCGTTTAGAAATTCAGCAACGTGGTGAAAGCCTCAGTTAAGGCCAACGACATCGTTGCTGTTGTTTTAAAGGGTGTCCCCCTGATCGGCCGTCTTCTGTCTCTTAAGGGCAGTAAGGCGGTTGTTTCTTTTGGAGGGCAACGACGTGATCAGGATCTCCCCCTTCGAGAGCTTGTTGCGGTCGGCTATGTCACGGACCATCCGCTGCCGACACCTGAGGAGGTCTCGGAGTTGATGCCCGATCGCAAAACAGCTGCGGAAGCATGGTGGATTTTGGCTGCTGATGCTGATGCCTTGCAGCAGAACCAAACTCTTATCGAGCTAACGGATCTCCTCACGGCCAATGTTGAGACTCCGACGATTGCAGCCACCTGGTCTTGGTTGCATGGAGATCAACCTTGGTTCCGCTGGCGACGGGATCAGACCATTTCTGCGCTGCCCTTGGAGGAGATTCAACGCAAAAGGAAACTTCAAAAACAACAGTGCTTAGCGGACCAGCACAGTCAGCGGCAGATTGCTGTCCTTGCTCCATCGTCTCCACTGACCCCAGAGCAGTTGGAGAGCCTTGATTCTGAATGGAGCGAGCGATTGGACCGCTTGCTCGATCGTGCTCGGGATGATGCTTCGACTTTGAAGGACGATCCCGATGTGGCCCTTTGGGCGCAAGTGTTTTCGCAAAGTCCCGATCAGGGCACCCTGCGGCAGTGGTGCATTCAACGTGGGCTCCTAGATCCACATCAGCCCCGTGCCCTGCACAGCAGTGTGTGGTCCGAAACGTTTCCAATTGAGCTGGAGCAGGAGGCGCAACGACTGATCTCGTCTGCGGAGCAACCACAACCCGGTGACGACAACCGCCTTGACCTATGTCATTTGGCGACCTACACCCTTGACGATGCAGGGACCCGTGAGATTGATGACGGTCTTTCCCTCGAGCTTCAAGACGATGAAGCATGGATTTGGGTTCACATCGCTGATCCAGCACGGTTGATTCCCGCTGGTAGTCCGTTGGATCAAGAGGCCCGTCGACGAGCGACCAGCCTTTACCTGGCCGATGGCGTGCTTCCGATGCTTCCCCTCGGCCTTGCCGCAGGTCCCTTAAGTCTTCGTGCCGGACAGCGCACAGCAGCGGTGAGTGTGGCTGTGAGGTTGGACAGTGCTGGCGCGATTGTTGATCGTCGGATTACGAGGACTTGGGTGATGCCTCGCTATTCCCTCACCTATGCAGATGGCGACGAGCTGATCGAATTAGCCCCTCCTGGTGACGAAACATTGGCGGATTTATCTCAATTAATGCAGCTGCGCAGTCGATGGCGTCGTCAACAAGGAGCCCTCTCGTTTGATCAATTGGAAGGCCGCTTTCGGCGACGGGAAGGTGAGTTGTCCCTTCAATTGGTTGAACCCAGCCCGGCTCGTTTGATGGTGAGTGAAGCGATGCTGTTGATGGGTGCAGTCGTTGCGGATTTTGGTTGTGAGAATGACCTTGTTCTGCCTTTTCGAAGTCAGCCGCCCGCTGAGCTTCCGTCTCAGGCTGAACTCGATCAATTGCCCGAGGGCCCAGCCCGCGATGCTGCGATTAAGCGATGCCTCAGTCGTGGAGTACAGGGAACCCAGCCCATGGCGCACTTCAGCCTTGGACTTGCTGCCTATGTGCAAGCCACGTCTCCGATCCGTCGCTATGCCGATCTGGCCTCCCACCGTCAAATCATTGCTCAGCTCGAGGGTTCTACCCCGTTGAGCAAATCAGAATTAGGTGAATTAATCGACGATTTAGACGATCCACTGCGTCAGTCGATTCAAATCAGTCGCGAAGACCAGCGTCATTGGCAACAGGTGTGGTTTGCACAGCATCGCGATGAACGATGGGATGCCGAGTTTCTCCGTTGGCTGCGGCCCCAAGACGGGTTAGCACTTGTGCATCTCGCCGATTTAGCAATGGATGTGGTCGGCCGCGTGGATCAAGGAAATCCGAATCCAGGCGATCGGATGACGATGACGGTGAAGCTGGCGGATCCTGAACGGGGTGAACTGCAGCTTCAGCTGGGTTGATCAATCACCCCAATTAATCGAAGCCAGGGGCCCCAAGGATTTCGGACAACGCGGCAACGAATTCTGCCCCTGGAACGATCTTGTTGATGGAGCCATTGGTTGATCGCTGGCTCAAGCGTGATCAGGGGCCAATGCTCTTGATCAGTGATGAATTGAAAGCCACCCTCTGCCGTGGAAATCACCCTGCCCGTCAAGAGTTCCTCATGAGGATCTATCGGCGCTTCATTCAGGCCTGGCAGATCGAGAGACATCGATTGCAATGGGGCCAAGAACCCCATGGCGTCAATCTGATCGGGTGCTGCCAAACCCTGTTCTTGAGCCGTTACCCATTGGGGATGCCATGCCGGCCATTGCCAGAGCGGCAACACTGCTGCTGGGGCTGTTGGATCGTGAAGGAGATGGGTTTGAAGCACGTTCACCGGTAGGTCAGTGGGCAGGCAGGAGCGATGCACCGATAACGCCGCCGCTAAACCAGCTGCTTGACCAATATTGAGAATGAGGGGTTGCAACCTCGTTGCTCCATTCGCCATATGACTCACGCTGAATCCCTTATCAGCCATAAGGAGATTGGGCACCATTTCGCTGACTAAGGCGCCGTAGGGAATACAAAAGGGGGTGCCAGTCCAACGTCCCCCCCAACGACAACTTTTCGGGGCTAGGGGCCAGTCCTCCCCTGGGTAGTGATGGTCGTTGGCATAGGTGCCGACGGCAATGCTGGTACATCGACCGTCGTCATCCAAGGGAAACGAACCACGACGGGCGTCGGTGGAGATGGGTAGCAAATCGTTCTCTGTGACAGTCGTCCGCCCAATCAATCGACGGCTTTCTCGCCAGTAAGGCATTAGGGCAACACTGGGGGTGGATCCTGGGAAAGCGTTCCCTGGTGTGATCCAACCGTCCGAACATTGTTGAAGGGCCGATAAAAATGATGCGCTGTGCGCTTTCATCTCATTGGCCAGCACCGTTCTGTCCTGAGGATCAGCGCTTACTGCCCTTTGCAGTCCGTGATGCCAATCGTTGCCATGCAGTGGCCAATTGAGCATGACCAAACCGCCGGGTAAGCGTCCGTAGGTGATCGTTCGCTCCAAACCAAACGCAGCCGTGCTGAATTCAAAAGGTTGTTCAGGCGAACAGGGGGTGGATGGAGGGGCTGATGGTTTGAGCTGTCCCATCACGACCCATGTGGGGGATTGAACCGGTTGGTCCTGAAAGAAAATTTCGTTGCTGAGTCGATGTTGGCTTGGGGCACTTGGCTCATTCCACTGTTCCTTCGCTTCCCATCCCCAGCGGTAGGGCACGTCCGTCAGGGCAAGTAGGTCTCCGAGATCACTGCCATCAATAAAAATCTCTGCCTCAACAGAGAGGATGTGATCTTGGGTTGATGGCCCCTGCTGAACGTCGAGTCGGTGAATCAGCCCGTCTCGGTGAGAAAGGTTTCGTAGTTCGCAATCTCCGTACCACTGCAACAACGGCTCTTGAGCGACCCATCGCTGAAGGATCTCCTCGGCAGATTGGGGCCGATATCCAAAACAACTCACCCAGTTTTGATCGAGTCCTGAAGGTTCACTCCGCTGAAGCTCCCGCAACAACGCACCCCAAAGCCCCGTTTGCCAGCAACTCAGCTCATGACCATCCGGTGCGCACACCCCTGCAGCGCTAACCATTCCCCCAATCCATGACCCCGGCGTTAGCAATAGGGTTGTGGCACCACTGCGGGCCGCTTGTAGAGCCGCGGCAACGCCTCCGGTTCCACCGCCCCAAACCAGCACGTCTTTGCGAATCATGGGGTCGGAGTGAATGGGGTCATGGATCACCTTTCAAGAAACAGACCCAAGGTTCGTCGTTGTGGAGAGACGTGGTCGTTAAACTCTGGCGTCGCTGCGGTGCAGCGGAGTTTTCCCCCCGACGATGTCTTACACCCTTACGACTCCGCTCTACTACGTCAACGACAAGCCGCATCTCGGCAGCACGTATACGACTTTGGCTTGTGATGCCCTGGCACGCTTTAAGCGACTGACCGAAGGCGACGTGGTGTTCATCACGGGTGTGGATGAACATGGTCAGAAAATTCAACGCACGGCTGAACAAAACAACATCAGCCCCATTGCCCATTGCGACAAGATCAGCGAGCGTTATCAGGATCTTTGGTCACGCTGGAACATCAGTCAGGATCGTTTTGTCCGTACGACAAATCCTCGACACCTTCAGCTCGTGGAACAGTTTTACGAGCGGGTTAAAGCTTCTGGCGACATCGTTACTGGTCGGCAAACGGGTTGGTATTGCGTTGGATGTGAGGAATACAAAGATGATCCTGATGATGCAGTCGATCCCCATTGCCCGATTCATCAAAAAAGCCTTGAGTGGCGAGACGAAGAGAACCTCTTTTTCCGCTTATCCCGTTATCAAAGTGAAATTGAACAGTTAATCGCGAATGACGACTTCATTGCACCCGCAAGTCGAAGACAGGAAGTCCGCAATTTTGTGGCACGCGGTCTTCGAGATTTTTCAATCTCACGGGTGAATGTGTCTTGGGGTTTACCAGTTCCAGGACATCCAGGACATACTTTTTATGTGTGGTTTGATGCACTTCTTGGATATCTCACTGCACTCTTGGATGATGGTGGTTCCGTTGATCTTGATCGATTGGACGACTGCGGATGGCCAGCTTCAGTCCACGTGATTGGCAAAGATATCCTGAGATTTCATGCGGTCTTCTGGCCAGCAATGTTGATGTCGGCCGGTCTTCCTGTTCCCAAGCGTGTTTTTGGGCATGGTTTCCTAACCCGTGAGGGACAAAAAATGGGAAAATCGTTGGGAAATGTTCTAGACCCTGAATTGTTATTAGAACAGTGTGGCGCTGATGCTGTTCGATGGTACTTGCTACGGGATATTCAATTTGGTGATGATGGTGATTTTCAACAGCAACGTTTCTCTGACTTGGTCAATAATGATTTAGCAAACACTATTGGCAATCTTTTGAATCGCACCTCTTCAATGGCGCGAAAATGGTTCAATAATTCAGTGCCACCTCATAGCATCGATCAACAGACCACGCATCCCCTTGCACTCAAAGCGGAAGCAACTGTTGAAACAGTGATGCGCAGTATTCCTGAACTTGGTTTTAAGTCTGCATCTGAATCGATCTTGCAATTGGCGATCGCCGCTAATGGACATCTCAACGACACGGCTCCTTGGAGTCGAATGAAGCAGCCTGGGGAAGAGAATGTAGTGGCTAATGATCTCTATGTTGTACTTGAGGCAACTCGGATCGTTGGTTTACTTCTGGCACCTTTACTTCCCGATTTAAGTGCTCGCATCCTGGAACAGCTGGTTTGTTCATTGGATTCTGAACATTGGTTGGATCAGCTTCAATGGGGTGGCTTGACATCTGGAACTGAGTTGCCAAAACCTGTGCCGGTGATGCAGCGCCTCGAATTGGATGAAGATCTTTGATATGAAGCAACTAAAGTCCTCAAGGATAAGATGGATTGCTGTTGCTATTGGTTCTTCTTGTTTGATCTCGTCTTGCGCTTCTAAGTCACCCAATCAAAATAAGAATCAAGCCTCAACCCCGTTTATATTTCGCTCGTTAGATCTGAAGCAACGGCGCCCCGATGGCTCCCGAGACTGGGAACTGACAAGTCCTGAGGCTCGTTACAACACAGCAGCGCGAACAGTGAGGGCAAAGATTCCTAAAGGGATTCTTTATTTTGAAGATAAGCCTTCTTTCATGATTAGTGCGGAACATGCAACCGTGCTTAATGACGGCGAACTCGTTGTTCTTGAAGGAACAGTCCGCCTGAAGCGCTTAGGAGTAGAACCTCTTCTCATTCAAGGAGACCGTTTGATATGGAGACCAGGCCTGTCAACAATGGTGATCAATCAACGGCCATCAGCGCTCAACAAAAATTCAAAAATAATTTCTAGTTCTCTGATTTTCCAGCAAGAAAGTGGTCAGCTTTTGTTCAACGGGCCAACAAAACTGTCCCGTTGGGAAAAAAACTATAGCTCAACACTAGATCCACAAATAGTGATCACGGCTGGAAACGGTCGATGGAATTTAAACAGTGGAATCATTGCTGCCGTGGGACCCGTTATTGCCAACCAAACAAATGGTCGACAGCTGACGGCTGCGTCGATCCGAGGCAATACAACAAAAAACTTTATTGATTTAAAGGCCCCAGTTCAATTTCAGCTTGAAGAGGAGGATGCTGTTGTTGATGCAGGTGAAACTCGCTGGAACTTTGAGCGAAATCAACTCTTATCAAAAGCCCCAGTATCGGCATCGCTCCCCAAGGGCGATATTCGTGGTATTGGATTCATCATTAATCTTCCAAAGAACACCTTAACCATTTCAAACTCGTGTCATATTGAACAGCCAGATAAGAATTTGCGAGCCAAAAGCTGTTCTTGGAACTGGAGTAGTGATCTTCTCACTGCTGCTGGAAATGTGAATCTTAAAGAATCGAATTCTGGCCAAGTACAACGTGGTGAACGAATGGAAGGTGCTTTTAATCCTGATGGGTCAATACGCTTTTTACCGTCAGAAGATCGGGTGAAAACTCAGATTAAATTTGAGTCGGGAGACATGACTCGTTCTAAGCAGAGAAGTCCCTCTCAAGTGAAGTTTTAAGTCTCTGCGACCATCCTTCTAACCATCGTTCATCGGATTGGCTGAAACAACGTTTCGACCAACCACCAACAACTACCACTCCATCTTGGCCTAGGGGGGATATCACCACCGCTGGAAGATTTTGCAGAACTGAATCAAACTCCGACCGTCCCGGAAATAGCTCTGTGTTCACGAGGGAGATTGTCGTTTCCCGTTCCATAACTCGATTACAAATCTCTGCGGGCTTAAACGTGACAGCACGAATCAAACCCCGACGCAGCACAACCTGCCCTCTCCAATACACCAGCACTGTTGCCGCTGGTGTTGCGGTCAGCAGCATGTGACTCCCCCAGCCCAATTCTTCCCGCAGCGCAGCGGATCTTGTTTCATCCATCACGAGACCCTGTTCCCCTTGGAGATCAACCTGATCCGCTGATCGAGGATTGGCCCTTGTCCACAGCACGGCTACCAACATCAGACCCACCGCAGCTAAACCGGCCAAAACCTCGGCCCGTTGCAGGTCTGGAGTAATGACGTCAGCTGTGGATGCATTCGTAACAGCCAATACCAGGACCAGCAGTCCACTGAACAAAACAACACGGGCTGGTGTTGGCATCGATGCGGACTGCTGCAGGAACGGCCACATCTTGCTCAAATGTGGACAATCGTGTTGAGCCCATGAACTCTGCAGAGGCTTTCGCCGCGGTAGCTCTCGCTGCGGTGTCTTGTGATGGTGTGTTGGGGAGAGATGAAGCCCATGCTCTTCGACTTCAGTTGGAGTATCGATCCTTGTACAGCAGCAACAGCGAAGCTGCGATGGGTGAGCTCTTCGACCAGCTCTTAGCGGTGCTGAGAGAGCGTGGGGTCACCGGCCTCGTCGACGAAGCCTTGCCTGTCCTTAGCCCCCGTCAACAACAGTCCGCGCTTGCCGTTGCCGCCCATCTTGTCCATGCCGATAGGAAGGTGAACCCTGAAGAGAAAGATTTTCTCCAGAAATTGGCATCCAAGGTGGAGCTTCCAGAAAACGAAGCGAACATGATTGTTGTGGCTATTGAGGCCTTAAATCGAGACATGCTCGACAGCTAGGGGCAGACTGAAGGGAGTTCCGCTTGAGGTGATGCCGCTGTTCCTCCGTCGTTTTGTTGCCGCGCTTCTGGCAATCAGCCTTTCTTTGTTTGTGTGTGTGCCCGTAGGGCTTGCAATCTCCCCATCCGAACTGGGTGCGTCTCCTCCTGAGGCACTCATTCTTGACGACGCCAACGTTTTCAGTCGCGCCAGTCGCAATGAATTGGAATCGAAGCTGAAGGGCTTGGAAGATCAACGCGTTGAGGCACGTTTGATCACATTGCGGCGCCTTGATTACGGCTACAGCCTCAAGAGCTTCGGTGAAGAACTGATGGCGTCCTGGTCTGGCACACACGAGGTGCCCCTTCTCTTGATTCTGATCGAAACACAAAACAAGCGGGCTGCGCTTCTCGCGGACTCTTCGTTGCAAAGTCAATTGCCTGAGTCGTTACTCACGAGTACGGCGCGCACAACGATGACCCTTCCGCTTCGTGATGGTGATCGCTATCGACAGTCATCGATCGATGGAATCACACGTTTGTCAATCGTTCTTGCGGGCGGAGAAGATCCAGGACCTCCGGAGGTGGTGGAACGGGTTGCGCTTCCAACAAACATCCCCACGAAGGCGGAAACGGAAGAAAGCGATGCAACGACATGGATCATCGTTTTACTCGTTCTGGGCACAATCATTCCGATGGCCACCTGGTGGGTCTTTTCCCGCTAGGACAACGCTGACATGAGTCGCCGAAACTGGATCAACATTTTTTCGCGTGGGCAGGGATTCGATCTCAGCAACGACCTTGAGCGTGGCTATGAATCTGCGCTGTTGATCCAGAATTTCGAATTGGAATTTTATGGCGATCGTTTGGTTAGGCCCGACGTTGATTTAGCCGTTCCAAAGTCTGTTCAGGCCAGCATCTTGCGGAGGTTCCGTGCTGCCTTATTGATCTGCCGAACCACCCTGGAGTCGGTGGAACGCAATCGTGGTCAACTTGATACTCAGGAGCTTAGGCAGCTGCAGCTGATTGAGGCTGTGGTGAGTCGCTACGGATATCAACTACCAAGCGGTGGATCCCCTGCAATTAGTCGTAGTCCGGAGGCTTTGCCGAGATCCTTGCTCGGCTTCTTTGACACGGTTCGGCGTCAACTTGATCCTGCATCTGAAGAGACGGTTGTTGCCCTGTCTCTTATACACATCTGACGCTGC
>CAXDNN010000071.1:0-11137 GCA_963990675.1 uncultured Synechococcus sp. | reverse complement strand
AGTCAACCTAGAAACACAAGTTCCACGAAATGATCCTCATAGAAGTCGAACAACCATGAATGAATTCAATGCCCACCTATGGATCAAAACCGACTGTGGTCGGGCCAAATATGCCGATCTCTCAACCCGTCGTGGGCTGGCAGCCAAGCTCCGCTTGGGTTGGTTTGTCTTAATTGCGTCGCTGCGGGATTGGTCTCTTCCCAATCCTGATGCCTCCCACGATCAAAAGGATTAAAGATCAGTCCCCTGGTCAGCTAAGGCCTTCCGGGCTGCACGGCCAGCAAGCCACACCACGGCCACGGTGGCGAGCACACCAACAATCCGCAGAACCCAAGCTCCGGGAGATGTTTCTCCCGCCAGCACCTCACCGAATCGGGCTGCATCGCCCGCCAAAGCGCCAAGCGCGCAAAACAGCACGGTGCCCGGCAGAATCGCAATTAATCCCAGGCTGTAATCCCGCCAGCTCACATCACTGAGCCCATAGGCAAGGTTCAGCAGGGAGAAGGGAAACGCCGGCGATAACCGCGTCAACATCACCAATTTGAGCCCTTCTCGACTCACCGCCTTTTCAATCGCCTGAAGCTTGGGAAAGCGCTCCAGACGAGCGCTCGTCCAATCTCGTAACCAATGGCGCCCCAGAAGGAAAGCAGCTTCGGCTCCCAGGCAGGCACCGATAAACACAATCAGGCTTCCCCACCAAGTGCCATACAGCACCCCCGCAAGCATCGAAGCCCAAATCCCAGGGAGCAGCAACGTCACCCAAAGGGCATAAACCGGGATAAACACCACCGCGCCCAAGGGAGAGCGCAGGAACGGCAGAACCACATCCAGCCAATGGGACCAATCAGGCATCTCAACTCGAAGCAGAGGTGTAGTGACGCAAAGCAAACAACCAGAACGCCCGCGCCGAAACGAAGAAGCCCCCGGCGAGAGCTAAACCCAACAACAGCATCGGTGCTGCAACCCGACCCAGCAACAGCTCCGCCGGAACCGTGGTGAGAAAAGCCACTGGCAGCACAAACGTGAACAGCAACCGCAGCGTGGCTGGATACGCACTGAGCGGATATCGCCCCGACGCCAACACGGCCCGCAGCACCTCGGTGGCATTCCAGGTTTTAACGAACCAAATGCTGGTGGCGGCGATCGCAAACCAGAGCGAATACAGAATCACGGCACCAACGGCAAGCACCAAGGCCAACAGACCCAGCATCTGAACCGAGAAGGACGCCCCGGACAGCACTCCACCCCAACCCACCAACACCAAACCCAACGCGATCTCCGGTAAGCCCATGGGCGACAACAGGCGGAGAGACAACCAAAACTGGCTATCGATCGGCTTCAGCAACACAAAATCAAGCGTGCCTTCCCGCACGTGGGTGACGATCGATCCGAGGTTGGGACGCAACCAGGTGCTGGCCATGCCATCAAAGACCGTATAAAAACCCTGCACCATCAAGGCTTCCGACCAACTCCATCCCCCAAGGGAGAGCCCTGGCCCAAAAAACAACGAGAGCATGAACAAACTGCCCGCCAGGCTGAGGGCAACCGCTAAGAGCTCAATCAACAGATTGACTTGATATTCCATCTGCATCGCAAGGGCTGTTCCCCAAAACCGCACCAGCGCTCGCCCATAACGCTGCATCTGATCAAGCCCCCATCGCGCTGTAACGCCGCACACCCGCTTGCCACACCCCCAATACCAGCGGCAAAAGCAGGGCAATCCAAGCCAACTGGGCGCCAAAGCCCGCGCCCCAATCCACAGGCTGCTGGGCCAACACCCGCGCTGGAAAATCAATCAAATAGGGAAACGGTGTCCACTGCGCTACAGCCCGTATCGACGGCGGAAAGGCCGTTAGCGGCGCTAATAACCCCGACAGAAAGACAAACGGAATGAACAACAGCCGTTCCAATGCACTGGCTTTCTCACTCCAAAAACACAGGGCCGCGATGAGGCTTTGCAAGAGAAAAGCAATGGCAAACGCCAGCCAAATCGCCAACCACGCGAGAAGAAGCGTCCCGGGTCCAGGCAACCAAAAGGCCTTCGGCTGGATCAGAAAAAACAAAGCAGCAATCGCAGCCGCAAAGGGCAACCGGGTGAGCTGCTCACCGAGGTGGGCCGCCACATAACGCCAGAGCGGATGCAGCGGCTGCAGCAGATAAGGCGATAGCCGGCCAAGCAGAGCGTCCTCCTCGAAGGCGTAGACCACCCACACCACCGAGAACTGGCGCACCAAAAAGGCACTGAGGAAATAACGATCCAGCGCCACACCATCCATCCCTAGCCCACTACGGGCATCACTGGCACTCCAAAGGCTGAGCATGATGAATGGCAAAACCCCTGAGAGAGCCCAAAGAGCAATCTCCGCGCGGTACTCGAGCATGTGGGCGTACTGGGATCCCAGCAGAGCCGTCACGATGCGGCGATTGAGGCCAAACAACCGCATCAGACGCGCCCCTGACGAAACAAATCGCCGATCAAGGCATCAATCGGCGGGTCATTGACCTCCAGATCAACAACTAAGAAGCGATCCAGGAGAGCGGCAACCACGCTGGTGAGCTCGTCCCGGGGAACCCGGAGATGAACGGATGATCCCTGCAAACTCTCCAGACGCCCTAAGCCAACAAACGCATCAGCCGTAACGGGGTGCTCCAGTTCAAGCCGCACCTCCCGTTCCGGTGCAAGGGCAAGGGTGAGCTGATCCAAAGGGCCATCGTGAAACAGGGAGCCCTGGTGAATCAGCAGCACCCTGGGGCAAAGCGCCGTGATATCAGCCATGTAGTGGCTTGTGAGCAACACGGTTGCACCAGTGCGGCGGTTGTAATCCGCCAGAAACTGCCGCACACGCGCCTGGGCATTCACATCCAATCCCAAGGTGGGCTCATCGAGGAACAACACCTCGGGCTCGTGCAACAAGGCAGCCAAAAGCTCTGCCTTCATCCGTTGGCCCAACGACAACTTCCGCACCGGTCGGGTGAGCTCCTCGCCGAGTTCGAGCAAATCAGCCAACACATTGATCCGGCGCTGAGCGAGCTGATCACTGATGCCATATACCGCGGCATTCACCCGCAAGGAATCGAGAGGCGGCAGATCCCAAATCAGTTGCTGTTTTTGGCCCATCACCAAGGTGATGCGCTGCAGAAAATCACGGTGCCGCCGCTTTGGCTGATGCCCAGCCACCACGACCCGCCCCGCACTCGGGTGGATCAAGCCACAAACCATTTTCAAGGTGGTGGTTTTGCCGGCGCCATTGGCCCCAAGAAAGCCCACCATCTCGCCGGGCTCAATCGAAAACGACACGTCCTGCACCGCCACCACATCGCGAGTGCGACGCCGGACAAAATGTCGGAGGGTACCGGCCAAACCGGGCTGCTTCTCGGCAACCCGATAGGTCTTGCTCAGCCCCTCAACGTGAATCATCGAATCAGCTGAGGTCAGCCAGACGCTTCCGCGCCAGATTCGCCTGGGCCTGTTTCTCCGCCAAGTTGGCCTGACATTCCGCCACCACCTCCGGCGGCGCCTTGTCAGCGAAGTTGGAATTCCCCAGCCTGCCTGCGAGGCCCTTGATCTCCTTCTCCGCCTTGGCGATGTCTTTCTCCAGACGGCCCTTGAGCGCATCGAGATCGACCAGGCCTTCGATCGGTAGCAACACCTGCAATTCACCGCTCACCCCCGCCAGGGCCTTGGCCACCGGAGCGGCATCGGCTTCCGCCGGCGCCATCACTGCCACCGACTCGGCCCTGGTCAGCGCTGTGATGTCGGCCATGCCCTGAGTGAGCACAGCCGCCAGCTCGCCGCGGCCGGTGACGAAACGCACCGGTACCGATTGGGAGGGCTTGAGGCCAGCCAGGGCGCGCAGATTGCGCACCACACGAATGGCACCGATCAGCTCGGCAAAGGAGGCTTCCAACGCGTCATCCAGAGCGCTTTCATCAAGCACCGGCCAGGGTTGCAGGGCCAGGAAGGTGGTCTCCGGCACGCCTGTGACGCTGTGCCAGAGCTCCTCAGTGAGGTGGGGCATCAGCGGATGAAGCATCAGGTGCATCTGGCTGATCACCTTGGCCAACACCTGCTTGGCGACCAGTTGGTCCGCAAGAACCTCAGCAGAGGGGTTCTCACCGGGATTGAGCCGGCGCTTGCTGAGCTCCAGATACCAGTCGCAGACATCGTTCCAAGCGAACTCATACAGCCCTTTTGCCGCTTCGCCAAGGGCATAACTGCCGTATCGCCCTGCCGTTTCCCGGTTCACCCGAGCCAAGCGCGAAAGGATCCAGCGATCCGCTAGCTGCAGGGCAGCGGGGTCGGGATCCCCAAGCTGGGCGGGGGTTTCGCCACCCAGGTTCATCAGCGCGAATCGGGTGGCATTCCACAACTTGTTGGCGAAGTTGCGGGAGGCCTCCACCGTCGCGGACGTGTCCTTTTTTCGGTCGTAATCGAGGCGGATGTCCTGACCAGCCCCAGCCACTTCCCGCACCAAAGCAAAGCGCAGGGCATCGGTGCCATAGCGCTCAATCAGCAACAACGGATCGATGCCATTACCGGCGCTTTTGCTCATCTTGCGGTTCTGCTCATCCCGCACCAAACCATGGATATAAACATCTTTAAACGGCATTTCACCGGTGAAAGCGCCGGCCATCATCGTCATCCGGGCCACCCAGAAAAAGATGATGTCGAAGCCCGTCACCAGGGTGCTGGTGGGGTACCAGCGCTGCAGATCAGCGCTATCGGCATCCGGCCAGCCCAGCGTTGAAAACGGCCACAGCCCACTGGAAAACCAGGTGTCGAGAACATCCTCATCCTGCTCAATGCATGCCTCCGGACCGAACTGCAACTTCGCTTGGGCCAGGGCATCAGCCTCATCCCGAGCCACCACATAGGGCGTGGTGTCCGTGTATTTGCCGTCGGTCTCACTGATCACAAACCAGGCCGGAATGCGGTGGCCCCACCAGAGTTGGCGGCTAATGCACCAGTCGCGAATATCGGTGAGCCAGTCGCGGTAGACCTTCTCCCAGCGGGCTGGCAGGAAGCGCGGATCCTGCTGGGCGAGCGCCTCCCGACAACGGGCCGCCAAGGGCTCCGTTTTCACGAACCACTGGGTGGAGAGCAACGGCTCCACCGGCACCTTGCCGCGCTCCGAATGGGGAACACTGTGGCGGTACTCCTCCACTTTCACCAATAATCCTTCTGCTTCGAGTGCAGCGACGACGGCTTTCCGCGCTTCAAAACGATCTAAACCTTCAAACCGACCGGCAGCGGCATTCATCGTGCCGTTCTTCCGCATCACGGTGATCTGCGGAAGATCATTCCGCTGGCCGATTGCGAAGTCATTAGGGTCGTGGGCCGGCGTAACCTTGACGCAGCCCGTTCCAAAGTCCTTCTCAACGTGGTCGTCAGCGACGATTGGAATCTGACGACCGACAAACGGAAGATCCAGGGTTTGTCCCACTAGGTGGGAATAACGCTCGTCGGTGGGATTCACGGCCACCGCCGTGTCACCCAGCATCGTTTCGGGGCGCGTGGTGGCCACTTCTAAAAAGCCATCCCCACTGCTGAGCGGATAGCGGAAATGCCAAAGATGGCCATCCACCTCTTTCATCTCCACTTCCAGATCACTCACCGCCGAGCCGGAAGCCGGGCACCAATTCACCAGGTATTCACCCCTGTAGATCAGGCCCTGCTCGTGCAGGCGCACAAAAGCCTCCTTCACCGCCTCACTTAAACCCTCATCAAGGGTGAAACGCTGACGCTTCCAATCTACGGAGTAGCCCAGACGGCGCAATTGACCAACGATGCGGCCACCACTCTCTGCTTTCCACTGCCAGGCCCGCTCAAGAAAAGCCTCACGGCCCAAGTCGTGGCGAGTCTTGCCTTCCTCTTTGAGTTGCTTCTCAAGGATGCTCTGAACCGCAATCGAAGCGTGGTCTGTTCCCGGAAGGCACAGAACGTTTTTGCCAGCCAACCGCTGGTAGCGGACGATTGTGTCGATCAGGGCCGTATTAAAAGCATGGCCCATATGAAGGCTTCCGGTGACATTTGGGGGTGGTATCACCACCGCAAATGGTTCACCCTCCGCGGCAGGGTCCGGATGGAATGCCCCCTGCTCATCCCAGGCCTTTTGCCAACGGGCTTCTGTACCCAACGGGTCATACGTCTTGGCCAGTTCGGGCACGGAAGCAATGCATTGCTTTATCCATGCTCGCAAAGCTCTGTTCCGCCCTAACCAACGCAACTAAGATCGGTCTATCAATCTGAGTGTCAATAGAGCATTTACACGTTCAAGAATCAAACTCTTCCGGACGCGAAGCAGAGTCGACGTCTGCACCCTCCGCTAATCGCTGGATGTAACCCTGCCGCCTCCCCGCATTAATCCAACCAGTCGCAATTGTCTTGCTCAACGTTTGATTGACCCGTCCACGATGAATGTGGGATGGACCTGCAGGAAAAATCACTAACTTCCCTCTCGCCGCCGGTTCGTGATGCTTCTGCCAATGAAATTCCGTACCCGCTTCCTCAACTGAGTCGCAATACAAAATCCAAGCCAAAACGCGATGAACAGGCTCAGTTGCTTCATCGCTAATCGTCCAATCGCAATGCCACCGCTTAAACCCCTCTCCAGGGGCGTAGCGCTGCAAATTAAAGATCGGCATCACAAACAACTCTTGATCCGGACAAACGGAACGGAACAGAGGCCTGTCTTGGAGGTAGCGCTCGAGTCCCGCCGCGACCCCACGCAAGATCACCTCGGACAAGGCAAACGCATCGGGATCGCTGCGATCAATGGCGACCAAACTGATATCGGTCGAGACCTTGTCCGGTTTCTCTCCCACCCCTGGGCCAAAGGCCACCCCAGGCCGTTGCAGGTCCGTACGGCGATCAAAGAAGGCCATCACACCATCTGCCACCGCTTCAAAGCCAGCGTTTTGATAACGAGCAATGAGGTCCATAGCTAAGAGGATTCAAAGCGTTTCCACGGGATCGCAACCACTCCATCGAGGGCTTGCCACCGACTGCGATCGGCACTGACCAACTCCAGCAAATCAATGCGCTCCAGGGCACGGGTGAGCCGGTCGGGCGCAAGAACCGAGGGGTCCTGCGGAGCCTGGGACAGCAATAACACCTGAGCATCCGCTGGATCTGCCAAGACATGAAGCTCCAGATCGGCCAACTCGCGTTCAAAAAAAGCACGGCGTAAACGCGTGGTGATCCGTTCACCCAGCGACTGAGCGAAGTGCTCAAAGTTCTCTTTGTCGCTGGATAGCCCGCAATTCAAGGCCAGCCAAATCATTAATTTGGCCCAGCTGTCGACACTCCATAGCGGTTGAAAGCTGAGTCGATGCTGACGAATCAGTTCAACCAATGCGAAATCCACAAGGGTTCCTTGCAGCTGATCAGAATCCGGAAGGCTCATGCCGAACATCTGCTGGGGACATCTTCCCTCTTGAAGGTCAAACTGGGGATGCGAATGATCGGCTCAGACCATGGCCCTGGACCTCAACGATCCCGAACTCGAGTTCTCGGATCTGGTGTACGCCTACCAGAGTTGGGTAATGGCCGTCATCAATGACGAAAAGCTCGAAGGTGAAGACAAGCTGCTCACCGACGACATCACGGAGGATGCGCTCAATTCCATGCGTTTCTTACCTGGCGAAGTCACCAGTGCCATCGAAACCTCTCTCGCACGGGTCTACGACGTTGATCCCGATGAGCTAGCCGAACTGCTCTTCCCGGAAGACTGACCCCCCATGGGATGGACGGTTGACGACATTCCCTCCCAGGAGGGCCGCATTGCCGTAGTGACCGGAGCCAACATTGGCCTCGGATTCGAGACCAGCCGCGCCCTCGCCCAAAAAGGCGCGACGGTCGTCATGGCTTGTCGAAACAGAAGCCGAGGTGAAGCGGCCCGTCGTCAATTGCTTGAAGAAGGCCTGACTGGTCTTGATCTCTTGGAGCTGGATCTGGCCGACCTTCGCTCCGTTGATCGGGCAATTGACGTTCTGAACGATCAATACGGCCACCTCGATCTGCTGCTCAACAACGCCGGCGTGATGGCACCACCACGCCAACTCAGCCCCCAAGGCCATGAGCTGCAATTTGCCGTCAACCATTTGGGCCACATGGCGCTGACGCAGGGCCTGTTCCCCCTGATGGCATCTCAAACAGACGCCCGTATCGTCACCGTGACCTCTGGTGCCCAGTACTTCGGGGCCATCCGCTGGGACGACCTGAACTGGAGCCAGGGCTACGACCGCTACGGCGCTTATGGCCAAAGCAAATTGGCCAATGTGATGTTTGCTCTTGAGCTACACAACCGTCTTCAGGACGACAACAGCTCGGTGAAATCCCTGGCGGCGCACCCCGGTATTGCACGCACCAATCTGCAACCGGCAGCCCTCGCCAGTGGTGGCAATCGTTGGGAAGCACTGGCCTATCGGTTGATGGACCCGCTCTTTCAAACTGCCGTGATGGGGGCATTACCCCAACTCCATGCCGCCACAGCACCGAGCGCTCAAAGCGGTGAGCATTACGGACCCTCCCAATTTGGCGGCCTGCGCGGTTCACCGAGCCAATGCCGGATCGCACCAACAGCCTTGGATCCAAGTTCACGACAACGGTTATGGGCGCTGAGCGAGCAGCTCATCCGTGCCTGATTCCGTTGGCAACCTGCAGCGGCTTGCAGCCTTTGGCATGGGTCGGCCGACCCCAACGTGATCGGCGTTTGCCAAACCATCACCGTATGAATCGGTTAGATCAGCGCGATGATTCTGTCCTGGCACTTGTTGGCACCCAACCGCCACCCGTTGGTTGGTAGCCGCGTAACTCCATGACTGCTCCCTCCCCATCCACCAATGCACGCCAGCAGGTGCTGTTACAGGCACTTCAGGCGAACCACGATGAAATGAGTGGTCAACAGTTGCACCGGAGCTTGAACGAAAAACAAACCATGGGGCTCGCGACGGTGTATCGCAATCTCCGCCAATTGCACCAACGGGGTTTGGTGCGCTGCCGACACCTGCCAACCGGTGAAGCTCTCTATGCCCCAGTCGAACGGGACCGGCACCATCTCACTTGCGTTGATTGCGGCGTCACCAAAGCGCTGGATCACTGCCCAATCCACGACATTGAAGTGCCCGAAGACAGCCGAGGAGACTTCGATCTTCTGTTTCACACGCTTGAATTCTTTGGACTCTGTAGCGCTTGCCGCACCCGGCAGCATTCCTCGCAATGACCCTGGCTACGACCTATTTCGGCGCAAACGGCTGGCTCCTGGAATTCGATGACCTACGGGTGCTTGTGGATCCATGGCTGCAGGGAAGCCTCAGTTTCCCCCCAGGCGGTTGGATGCTGAAGGGCGAACTGCCTGAGCAACGGCCAGCCCCCGACCATCTCGACCTCCTGCTCCTCACCCAAGGGCTCGCCGATCACGCCCATCCCGAAAGCCTGGATCTCTTGCCGCGCACCCTGCCGGTGATTGGATCGGTCGCAGCAACGCAGGTGGTTAAAAAGATGGGCTTTGAAACCGTTCAAGCCCTGAAACCCGGTGAATGCACAACCCACCAGGGACTAGCGGTTCGCGCGACCGCCGGCGCTCCTGTTCCAACAGTGGAAAACGGATATCTGCTCGAGCATGCATCGGGACGCCTCTACCTGGAACCGCACGGCTTTTTGGATCCTGCACTGCCTCCCCAACCGCTCGATGCCGTGATCACACCCATGGTGGATTTAGGACTACCAGCCCTTGGCGCCTTCGTGAAAGGCTGCAGTGTTGTTCCACAACTCGTGGAGCGCTTCCAACCTTCCACGGTGCTAGCCAGCACGTCCGGCGGAGATGTGCGCTTCAGCGGTGCCCTCACCGGACTTCTACAGATGGAAGGGTCGGTGGCCAGTACCGGAGCAACGCTGCCAGACAGCAGCCAATGGATCGATCCCACGCCAGGAGAGCGGCTTGTGATTAAGGGCTAAAGATCGCGAGAGGGGGAATCACCAGAACTTGGTTTACAATTCGTTACATCAAGCAAAATGCGCCATGAAGCCAAACCAAGCCAGCGATGCGTGGTTCCAAAACGCTGCAGCCCGCGACATCCACATGGAACAACTCAAGCGTGTTGAACTCTTCAACGGCAGAGCTGCCATGCTCGGCATCGTGATCGGCATCGTGACCGAAGGTCTCACCGGTGCTGGAATTGCTCACCAAATTGGTCTCGGAGCGTTGGTTGATGGCTACGCCGCATGCCGCACCCAATATTTGCCGTTCTGCTTCTAAAGCAGCCATACCTCTTGATCCTCGCTGAATGTTGATCGAGAGGCTGGAGCAGATCGCTGCTGTCGTTGTCACTGCCGGCCTAGTCGCCGGCAATTTTTTTCTGTTTACCCCGTGGAGAAGTGGCCATGACCCACGGGAACGGCATGGTCAACCACAGACGTCCCAGCCAAAAAACACCTCAGAAGCTGAGACCCATCGTCATCCGGTTAGCAAAAGCCCATAGCTGCTTTGACTTGTCCCCAAAAAGGGGTGTCACATCATTCGAAGCTGGATGAAATTGATTCGTAGCAAAGCGATGGCGCCTGCCTTAATTTCCAGCCATGAAACTCGATTTAGCTCACGCGCAACCCATGGGCAGCCTCATTCTTGAGGGGGTCCACCAGCCGTTCCATGCCCTCGCCTGTGCTTTAAAGCCTTCCGCCATCAAGATCCAGAAAAAAAGTCTGCGCTGATTCGCGATTTAGGAAATCGATGGGGCCAAGGTAGAGAAACCTCGGCAGCGTCCATGGCCCCATGACAACCCCCAACGATGATCTAATCAGGCAAGCTTTGAATCGGCTGCTAGAAGCCGTCGTTGACCCAAACCATGCTGCTGCAACCTCAACGCTGCAGGACGATCCCAATCACCGGCTGAGTCGCTGTATTGAACGGGTGCAGGCGGAAGCCTCAGAAGGTGCGGCCCTCGTAGCGGAATGCGCTCCCCACGGCCGGGCCATGCTCACCCAAGCGCAGCACAAGCTTGCAACCCTTGAAGCCTTGCAAGTGCTGGCAGAAGCTGCCACTGCCTCCCACTAACGAAGGAGGCCGCCCCTCCCGGATGGAAGAGACGGCCTATCTCGCTCGTTTGTTCATGTCGCTACCCACTGTTCAGTGATGCT
>CAXDNN010000070.1:0-11257 GCA_963990675.1 uncultured Synechococcus sp. | reverse complement strand
GCTGTCTGGGGAGTTGATGCAGAACCTTGATTAGTGCCCGTCCTTACAAACAGATTCCACGTGATGAGTAAAAATGCTTATGTCCCTGAGAACGGGATGCGTCGTCATGGGGGAGGTCTGGGGAGACCTTCCTTTTTTTTGGGCGTAATCAGAGCGCCTAACCTTCGCTCCCGGTTGGTATGACTTGATGCGTCTTGATGTTGCCCTGTTTCTGGGAGGCGCAATCTCCGTTATTGGGATGTCCACCAACGCGAATCAGATGTTCCCTGCTGGCGGAAGAAGTGGGACTGCTTGTCCTTCTGGGTCTCAGTACAAGGGCAGTGGATTCTGCAAGGCGACTCAACCTGGATATCAGTTCTTCCGCGCTGGTGGTAGCAGTGGCACTGCTTGCCCCAGTGGATCCCAATACAAAGGGAATGGTTTCTGCCGGACTCGTTGATATCTAGAACCTATGGAGGTTTTGGGTGACATTGATTCTTGTGCCTTGCCTATGTCCGCATGATGCGACCGCCTAGGCAGGTGCTGGAAATCTCCCAAAAACCTCCTGCTGCCCTGAGGAGTTGCCTGCTGGAAGAAAACTCTTGGGTTCTCCAGAAACGGAGCGCGCTGTCTAGACCAACGAAAAGGACGCGGTTCGTCTCCTGAGGTTTGGGCAGGCGTCTGTAGGGGTTCCAAACCTTCTCGTCTGCAAACAAAACAGCAGTTCCCGAATGGGCGACATCACCTGATTGAAAGGACCAAATGCTCTGACGGAAACTGTTAGGTCTGCTCGTTGCCATGGTTCCCAGGGTTTTCCCCTCATGGGTCAATGCCCCTCGGAGTGCCGTGCGGGTTCTTGTTTCTAAGCGGATCACAAAGTCAGGGTTCTCTTCGCTGGTTAGTTCGCAAACAAGCGGCAGGGGGACTGCGGAGGCAGGTGATGCAAAGACCAATAGGAGTAGCAGTGCCCTCATCCCACTCCAGTACTCAAAAGGAATCGAATGCATTGTGTTCAGGGCGCTTCTGCATCGCAACGAATACCCCTCCTTTCACTATTCCCCTTGATCCTCGGAGGCATTCTTTGCTAGTACGTCTGTACTAAAAAGAGGATTCAATGGCGGAAGAGGAGTGGGACTTTGTTGAGGGACTGAAGCGAACCAAGACCGCAAGGGTGTGTATGACCTGCCAGCACTTCACTTATCTGACTGACGAGGACTGCCGAACCCTTCTCAGTTGTGGTCTTCAGAAGCGCCTTGTGCCTCACGGGGAGCACCTGAGTAAGAAATGTCGGAATTGGATGGTCAGAAGGGAGGTTGAGGTTGGTTGGTGTCCGGAGGTTGCCTGATGAGTGAAGACCACTCAAAACCAATCCCCGTCAAAGCAGGAGACCCCGTCTTTCTCTCGGTAAAGGCAGGAATGACCGTCATCGTTCGGCACCTGCCCGAAGTGGGGCGCGAGCAAGAAGAGGACTCCTGGTGGATGGCAGATGTCATTCATGTCGATGGAGGTGCAAGAAACCCCAAGGTCCCAACCCTGTTTCAGGTGGCAGATGTTGATAGCGGAACTGTCAGTTGGATAAATGCTGACCTGGTGTCTCACATCGTTCCCAGGGTCTGAACTTATGGGCGGTTATCCCATCTGAAATGTGTCTCGGTGGAACATTCCTGATCCATAACGTTCACAGCAGACACTTTCCAGTCATGACCGAGGAGAACTCCAGCAAGCAGAACTGTGGTGGCAAGAAGAAAGCGATGCTCGCCTACGGCGTCATCCAGATCTCTGCCACTGTTGTTTCTGCCATCTCCCTTGCAGCAATTGCCTTTGGTTTCGTTGCTGTGAAGCAAGAGAGCAAAGCGTTCAACGGTTGCGTGGAAGAGGTCATCGCTGAAGGCAAGACCAACTCCCAGGCAGTCCGCTTCTGCAACGGCGGTAACTGAGAGGTATTTGCTCTCATTCCCAGGTGATCTTTTGCTTCCTAGACAGGAGATGAGGTCAGAGACTCACCAGTCAAAAAACTAGGTCTCAACGACCTTTAGGGGGGCGCAACGCCCCCCTTCTTATTTGGAGTCAGATCATGCGGATGCCTTCTTCCTCAAGCATTTGGAATGCAGGCATCGTCTTGATGGTGACCCTGGGTGTAATTCGGTATTTGGCATCCCGTTAGGAGGTTGCAAGACCGTTGGGCAGTAGTCGCTGTGGAGGTCTGTTGAGACCTTCTTTTGTTTGGTGGGTAGGGGAATTCTGGGTTTGCCCCGCACTTAAAAAGTTCTTGAAAATTCCCCTACCGCTCCCATACCAATCTGCGGGCACTTGCGAGGATGTCAAATTGCACAAAATGCAACGTAATTGCAACTCATCCGTTGCGATTACGTGCTTTTTATGGCGTTTCGGGAAATGCCAGGACCCAGATTTGAACTGGGGACACGGCGATTTTCAGTCGCCTGCTCTACCAACTGAGCTATCCCGGCTAGCCGCTTTCGCGACGACGCAATCTTAAATCACCGCCCGAGGCGTTTCGCTGGTGTACGTCCTAAACAGATGATTCCTCCGACCGGATGTCCGGCTTTGTTCAGGGCTTTTTGAGCAGCCAAGGCGGTTGCACCAGTCGTGAGAATGTCGTCCACAAGCCAAACCGTTGTTGTCGACTGCAGGGATGTTTGTGGGGCGGGAGCTGCGTGAAAGGCGCCTTCCAAGTTGTGCATTCGCATGGATCGATTGAGGTGATGCTGACTAAGCCCAGCCCGAGTGCGGTGCAGCAGCATTGTTTTGGGCTGCCCAAAGCCTGCTGCAATCAGATACGGGAGAGGATTGCTGCGCTTTCTCTTCCAACTTGGTATTGGGACCAAGAGAACTCCTTTCGGAAGAGGGTGAACCTTGGCAAGCAGCTGAATCACTGCTCGACCAGTGCGGCTTTCAGGCTGCTGTTTGATCTTCAGCAAGAGTTGTCGGAACCGACCCTCATAGGTGCCGAGTGCTTTCCATGAAAGTGGTTCACTCCCGCTGGTGTTGGATAGGCCAAGGCCGTATTTCTCCATGCAAAGGCCGCATGGTTGATGCTCGGCATCGTTTATGGGCTGATGGTTGTCTTCCAGACTCGCTCGACAGATTGGGCAGGACGGTTGAATCAGGAAAGACCGAGCAGCCTTGAGGAGTGTTTGAAGAACTGAGCACCTTGATTCAGTGCAATCAGCAAGGTGCATTTTGCACACTGGGCCTGATGGGTTCCATCAGTGTTCCCCCAGTCCCGACAGATGGTCAGGTTTTGGGCATGGCACGCAACATGGCGACCAATGTGCGGTGGGCATCCTCGCTGTCGGTGAGGGTGTGATCAAAGGGGATTTGCAGCTTGCTGCCATCTACGTCCAGTTCCATGGAATTCGGCATCACCGCCACCATGCGTGCTGATTTGGGTGTTTCGATGCCGCCGTAATGGCGGGCGTAATCCAAGACAGCTTCCGCGTGGTCATCATTCATGTGCGTGCAAATGCGAGCACTGACAGCGGCAGTTAAGGGGTCGGCGGGCATAGATAATTGCTCAGAGAAAAATTTTTGTCTTAGCTAAAACGTTGCCATAGCAGCGCTCCAAGTCGGATTCCGCTGAATGCGACATAACACGATAGTGCTACAAACAACAGCAGGGAGAGCACCTCTTGGGGTTTTGTTGGCATGGCCATAAGGATCAAATTCAAAAAGCATCGAAACCTTTCGGTCACGATGCTTTGGAGATAATTGGTTGAATTGAAGCCTCTCAGTGAGGCCTTAATGACTCCCTAGTCAGGTCCAGGATTTGGCATTTTTGGATCCAAACATTCTGGCAAAAGCGCCGGATGTTGGATCGTTCATCGCACGTGAGTAGGAGAAGCTTGAAACCTCGTAGCCACCCTCTGCCGTGCTCAGGCGTCTGGCATTGGTGAATTCCATCACCAATTGGCTGCGCCCTTCAATCGTGGTGTCTGAAGCGGCATTGCCAGGCGTGACCCGTCCGAGGTTGACGAAGGTTGAGCAGTAAGCACCTGCTGCGGAGGTCCAGGCGCGCAGATAAGGAACGGTATCCGTTCCGAACACTTCTAAGTATTCACCCGATCGTGTGAGCTTCTCGACAAGGCCATCGAACCCATGCTCAGCAATCACGGTGATCGCTGCACTCACTTCAGCCTGATTGATTGGCGGACGACCAAGCAGATGCTTGTAGTTCAGCTCGATGCCACGGATGGGTGATACCCGGAAAAAATAGTTCTGTTTGTACAGATCGGATTTGGCTAGGCCTGCCACAAAATCACGGACTGAGATATCGCCATTCATCAGCTGAGACTCCAGCTCTGTGAAGCGCTGGTTCTCGGTAGGCCCAAGATTGCCAAAGACTTGGCGGTAAGCCGCTTTGATCGTGGCTGTTAAAGCATCACTTCCAGTTGAGGCGTATTCATCCGCAACGGCACTAAACGGACATTCACTATGAATGCGAGGGCCGATACCGATACCGGTTGCTCTACATTGATTTTCCTTGTATTCAAGTGATGTCTTGCCAGCAAGGCCTTTTCTGGGAATCAAACTCCCAAGTTTCTGCTCTTCGCGATAAAGATTGATCGCAGTGTTCTGCTTCTGTTTCGAGGAGTTGCTTGCGGTGTAAGAAACGCGGTTGAGACTGGTGAAATCGCGTGTCGGCTTGATGACGACCATTAATGAGCCTTACAAGGATTTGTGGCGTGACAATAAAGCGATCAATTTATTTAGGGCCTTGATACCCCAGGCTTGCAACAAAATGTTTGCCACTTAAATTTTTCTGCTGATTTTGGGTGGTTGACGCCCTTTGGCAGATGCTTGTTTTCAATCATGTTCAGTTGATGGTCTGGCGTCCTCTATTGCGGCGAGAGCGAGCCGTCCTACTCCTGCTGCGGGCTGCTGCTGAGAGGTGACGACCGGGATGCCAAGACGCCGTTCTCGGATTCGTCGCCACTGAGGGTTTCGAGCGCCACCTCCGATGCTGATCAGGCGTTTGGGGGGCTTTGCTCCTAGTGACGTCAAAGTGTTCCACCCCTGCGCTTCGATCTCTGCAAGGCCTTCCAGTAATCCTTGGAGGAATAAGGCATCGCTCACAGGCCGGGGTTCAAGGATGGGCATCAAAGACGGATCATCCACGGGAAAGCGTTCCCCGGGCCGCGGCAATGGGCGAAAGGCAAGGCCACTGTTGGTTTCTGGGTTGATTTGCCGGCTTAGTTCATGCAGTAGGTCATCGCTGAAGAACTGACGCAGAACTCCTGCGCCAGCATTGGATGCGCCGCCGCACAGCCAGCGTCCGCCGACGCGATGACTCGTGATTCCGGGTCCGTGGATCGGGTGTGCCGTGAAGCGTTTCATCACCAGCGTTGTTCCCAACACGGTGATCCCGTCGTCATCACCCGGATAAGTCGCAAGCACCGCCGCATTGGAATCCGTTGTTCCAGCCACGATTTGAACATCGTTCGGAAGTCCGAGCTCACGGGCTCGGGTGGTTGCGATGGTCCCCAACTTGCTTCCACTTGGCCGGATGATCGGAAGCCGAGTCAGCCATGGCTGTTCGGTCAGGGCCTCTGGCCATGAGTGATGGTCCAAATTCCACCCCAGACGCAGATTGTTCCCTTCTTCGCCCCAGGTCCAATCATCCAAAAACCAACCATTGATCCAGTCCGCCTGATGTCGAAGGAGGGTTGCCGGGCCGTACAGCTTGGTGAGTTGCAGCGCCCGCGCCAGGCTTCCGCTACTGCTGGAGGCTGGACCACCTTCGGGAACAAGTTTTTGAAGCTGCGGCTCAAAGCCGTGGCAAACCTCTGAATACAGCAGTGCCTCACCTTGAGCGCGTCCCTTTACATCGCAGGCAAGCAACGTTCCTGATGTGCCATCAACGGCCAATGCCCGAATCAAGTCTCGCTGTTCTGCAGGGATTCCAGCGATCAGATGGATGCAAGCCTCAGTCCAGTTGTCGGGCTTGCTCAGGCCGAAGCCGTAGTGGATCGATGCTGAGTACTGGATGGCATTCGACCGGTCCAGTACCGCGATGCGAACGCCACTCGTGCCCAGATCGATTCCGAGCACTAGGGACGTCATGACTTTATTAGGCGTTGCGCAGTTCCTCTGCCTTGGCAGCGACATCTTCCCAAGGAAGATTGAGGTCGTTCCGGCCGAAATGACCGTAGGCCGCAGTGTTTTGGTAGAACCGACCACCCCGTTCTTGAGGAAGGTTGCGGAGTCCAAAGTTTTCGATGATCGCGCCAGGGCGTAAGTCGAAATGCTTTTGAACGAGGGCCGTGAGGTGTTCATTCGACACCGTTCCTGTGCCGAACGATTCCACCAAAATTGAAACGGGCTTGGCCACACCGATGGCGTAACTCAACTGCACTTCGGCACGGCCGGCTAAGCCTGATGCCACAAGGGCTTTCGCGACAAAGCGGGCGGCATAGGCAGCCGAGCGGTCCACCTTGGTGGGATCTTTGCCCGAGAAGGCACCACCGCCGTGGCGTGCGTAGCCGCCATAGGTGTCAACGATGATCTTGCGTCCGGTTAAACCCGCATCTCCCTGGGGCCCACCGACGACGAATTTGCCGGTCGGGTTCACCAAGTATTTGGTGCTCTCCCGGCTGGGTTTGAGGCTGAGATCTGCAGTGGCGGGCTCGACGACGTGGGTCCAGAGATCTTCAGTGATGCGCTCGCGGATGCCCTGCTCATCACTCATTCCACCCACTTCTGCCGTGTGTTGGGTTGAGATCAGAATTGTGTCGATCGCAACGGGTTGGTCGTTTTCGTAAACCACGCTCACTTGGGTCTTGCCGTCGGGCAAGAGATAGTCGAGCGTTCCGTTGTGACGAACTTCAGCAAGTTGACGTGCCAAACGGTGGGCCAGGCTGATGGGGAGCGGCATCAGCTCCGGGGTTTCGTTGCAGGCGTAGCCAAACATGATGCCCTGGTCTCCCGCGCCGACCAAGTCCAGCGGGTCGCCAGCATGATCATCAGCTTCATTGACACCCTGGGCAATATCAGGTGACTGCTGATCGAGGGCGACTAAAACAGCGCAGCTGTTGGAATCAAATCCACCCGCCCGAGCGCCGCTGTAGCCAATCTCTTTGATGACGTCACGCACGAGGTGAATGAAGTCCACCTTGGCCTTGGAGGTCACCTCGCCTGTAATCATGCACAGACCAGTGTTGACAACGGTCTCGCAGGCCACACGGCTTGCCGGATCCTGTGCCAGCAAAGCATCGAGAACTGCGTCACTCACTTGATCGCAGATTTTGTCTGGATGTCCTTCGGTAACGGATTCCGAGGTGAAGACGTAACGACTCATGCAGATAAATGCCTTGGGGAGACTTTACGGGTCGGCTTCAAGTGCGAGCTCTTTCCAATGTTCAAACTGATGCACGGTGGTCGGTAACTTTGGACGTATTTGCCATCCGCCCAGATAACCGAGCACGCAGCCGACACCCGCATCCTGCGCCATTTGAAGGTCGGTTTCCGCATCTCCGATCAAGGCACATTGTTGCGGTGCAAGTTGCATCCGCTTGCACAACTGATGCACCGCCTCCGGGTTTGGCTTCCTGGGTTGATCGTCAGCACTCCAACAATCGACCACCAGAGAGCTGATGTTTTGGTGGTCTAGAAATGCATGAATCCCTTTTGTTGTGTCGTTGCTGATCACAGCGCTGGGAATCGATGCTGCCGTCAGTTCTTCCAGGAACGTCTTGGCACCGTCGAGGAGTGGACGGGATGTTGCGTCGTCGCTGAATTGTTGATCGATTCGCTCGAAACACATTTCGGCCAGGGCGAGGGCTTCGGGCCAGCTGCAACCAAAAATGCAGAACACCGTGGCTGTTGAGGTGAGGTTGTCTTGGCGTGCCGCAACTGCCAGGGTTCCGCCTGGATGGAGTGCCTTGTCACGAATCCCAAAGGCTTGCCGGAGTGTGATGTCGAGTTCACGGAGATGCTCAGCACCTTTGGCGTCTCGCCAGAGATCGCTAATCACAGTCATCCTTCGCTCGAATAAATCGAGGAGGTGTGGCTCGCTATGGGAAAGGGTGCCGTCCTTGTCGAACAGCACCCCGTGAATGGAGCCGATGGGTTGTCCCCTCAGCAGCAATTTGGCCATGGATGGCTCAAATCATCATTGATGCAATGGGCTCTTCTCCTTCCTCAGCCTGCTCTTGAAGCATTTGCTTGTAGCGAGCAGCCATTTCCTCAGCTTTTTCAAACACTTTCTGAGGATCGGTGAGCATGTCACCGGGTTCCGGTTCCAGCGCTTTGGTGGAGAGGGAAATACGGCCTCGTTCAGCATCCAGGTCAATAATCATGACCTTCATCTGATCGTTCACATTGAGCACAGAGTGAGGGGTCTCAATGTGTTCATGGCTGATTTCAGAGATGTGCAGCAATCCGCTGACCCCGCCGATATCGATAAAGGCTCCATAGGGCTTGATGCCGCGGACGGTGCCAACCACCACTTCGCCAACTTCCAGGCGATTCATCTTGCGCTCAACCAGAGCACGGCGATGGCTCAAGACCAAGCGGTTGCGCTCTTCATCCACTTCAAGGAATTTCAGTGGAAGGAAGTCGGCAACCAACTCTTCTTTCGGCTTGCGCGTACTGATGTGGGATCCAGGGATGAATCCGCGCAATCCCTCAACCCGAACTAATGCACCACCACGGTTGGTGGCGAACACCTCGGAGTAAATCGTGGCATCTTCCTTCTGAAGCTGACGCACACGCTCCCAGGCACGTTGGTATTCGATCCGTCGGATGGACAGCGCGAGCTGACCGTCTTCGTTCTCTTCACTCATGATGAAGAATTCACGGATTTCGCCAGGCAGGAGCACATCGCTCAGGCCCTCAACCCGGTTGATCGACACCTCTTGGAGGGGCATAAAGGCGGCGGTCTTGGCGCCGATGTCGATCATTGCGCCCTTCGACTCAAGAGCGAACACAGTTCCGTTGACGATATCGCCAGGCTTGAAGTTGTAGTCGTACTTGCTGAGAAGGGCCGCAAACTCATCAATGGTGAAGCCGGCCTCTTCGAGGTTGTTGCGGTTCGCTCTGCTGCTGGGATCGTCAGCTGTCGGAACGTCTTCGGGAATGCCGAGATCCTCTGCTTCAAAGGCTTGCTCAGCTGTCAGGGCACCAGCTTCTGCGGTGGCAGATGCTTCTTCCGCTGGTGTTGCTGGGCTGATGTCTGGGGTTTGCTCTTCTGTGGGCGTCGCGGCCATGGGGGGGTGGCGGTCTACCTCAGGTGGGTAGTACGAAGGATTCACGTCCAACGCCCGCCGACGTTGCACGGAGAATGTGTGACTCTACAGATGAACTAGCCCTAACTCTCGTTTTTAGCCGACAGCTGCAAGATGTTCTTGCTCTGTGTTCATCGTTTCGAGGGTGGACACAAAATCATCAATTCCTCGGAATTGTCGGTACACCGATGCGAAACGGATGTAGGCCACCTCGCTGATTTGCTTGAGCTCTTTTAAAACCAATTCTCCAATTTCAGAGCTTGCAACTTCTTTGGCCGTGCGTTGCTGCAGTTGCAATTCCAGATTCTCGACGACTGTTTCTAGCCGTGCAGCATCGAGACCGGTCTTATCGCATGCTCGACTTAAGCCATGCAGAACTTTGGTGCGGTTGAAGAGTTCGCGACAACCATCGCGTTTGATCACCGTGATTGGAACAGTTTCGACTCGTTCGTAGGTGGTGAAGCGAAAATCACAGTTCAGACATTCACGACGACGACGCACACTGCGACCTCCATCAGCAGCTCTGGATTCCAGAACCCGACTATCTGTGTTTTGGCAGGAAGGGCACTGCACGCCCGGATTCGGTCAAATATGCACCAACTTTAAGCATTGATTAGTGACTTGAAAAGGGTGATGCAGCTTTATCTATTTATTTGCCATGACATGTCGGAAGAAATGAGCCGATTTGTTCACGTTTTACTCCATTCACCTGATGGCCAATTGGGCTCATATGTACCCCTGGAAAAGGCATAAAAAAACCCCGCTTCAGCGGGGTTTGGAGGATTGGATTACTTGCCGATCTTTGGTGGATCGCGGAAGGCGATAGCAAAGAACAACGTTGCAATCGCAAAGGTGAGGATGAGGACGTAAGCGAAGCTTTCCATCTGAGGTTTCCTAGGAGGCGATCAGTTGAGAGGCGTTCCTGCTGGGGGCACATAGCCCTCTGGCAGACGACGTGTGGTCTTGTCGCCCAGCTTGGCGAACAGGCCGAATTCCACCTGGTCTCCAAGGTCTGGATCGATACCAGCAAACACATCGCGGTACAGGGTGCGAGCCCCATGCCAAATGTGCCCAAAGAAGAAGAGAAGCGCGAAGGTGGCATGGCCGAATGTGAACCAACCACGAGGTGAACTGCGGAAGACACCATCCGAGTTGTAGGTCTCGCGATCGAAATCAAACGCTTCACCCAATTGGGATTTGCGGGCCAGGCGTTTGACGTCAGCCGGATCAGTGAATTTCTGACCATCCAAGGCTCCACCAAACACCTGAGCAGTAACGCCCTGTTGTTCGAAGGAGTACTTCGCTTCCGCACGACGGAAGGGAATGTCGGCGCGAACGATGCCTTGTTCATCTTCGAGGATCACAGGGAAGTTCTCGAAGAAGTTCGGCAAACGACGAACTTGAAGTTCACGACCATTGTTGTCGGTGAACACAACATGACCAAGCCAAGAGGTGGCCAGACCATCACCATTCACCATTGGGCCGACACGGAACAGGCCACCTTTGGCAGGGCTGTTGCCCACGTAGTCGTAGAACGCCAGTTTCTCTGGGATCGCCGCAAAGGCTTCTTCACGGGTGGCCCCATCGTCCATAGCGGTTTGGACGCGACGGTTAATTTCCGTCTTGAAATAGCTCTGATCCCACTGATAACGAGTGGGGCCGAAGAGCTCAACTGGGGTTGCAGCCGAGCCATACCACATCGTTCCGGCAACGATGAAGGCTGCAAAGAACACAGCTGCGATGGCACTCGCCAACACTGTTTCGATGTTGCCCATTCGGAGAGCCTTGTAGAGGCGTTCCGGAGGTCGTGTGGTGATGTGGAAGATGCCGGCAATGATGCCAACAATTCCAGCTGCAATGTGGTGAGCAACGATGCCACCAGGATTGAACGGATTAAATCCCTCTGGTCCCCATGACGGTTGAACCGCCTCGAGGTGGCCGGTGATTCCATAAGGATCAGAGATCCACATGCCAGGCCCAAAAACACCGGTGAGATGGAAGGCTCCAAATCCGAAGCAGCCAAGGCCGGCTAAGAG
>CAXDNN010000069.1:0-11342 GCA_963990675.1 uncultured Synechococcus sp. | reverse complement strand
GGAACAGGGACCCACCACCGCCAGCAAGCGTTGGTCATCCCCACGCAAGATGGCTTGAATCCGCTTCCGCGCTGATGTCACGGTGTTCAAAGCGGTCGCATCAGGCGCTAAGTCTTGATGCAGCAGAGCGGGTGCGACCAAAGGACGGGTCTCCACCACATGCAGATCTGAAGTGGTGGCCATAACCAAAAAGCCAGATGAATCCAAGGTTACGCATCGGCATTCGATCAACCGACCCGTGTCCATGAAGAATGGAGATCTGCCACGCACTTTGATCACCATGCTGAACGCCTACAGCAAGCTGGCCGCAGAACGAGAAGCCCAGGGCGTTCCGGCGTTGCCGCTCACTGCTGAGCAAACCAAAGACCTAACCGAACTGCTCGAAAATCCGCCGGCAGATCAGAGGCAGATCCTGCTGCAGCTGCTCAGTGATCGCATTCCACCTGGGGTGGATGAAGCGGCCTACGTAAAGGCCACATGGCTTAGCGCTGTGGCCCAGGGCAATGCGACCAGTCCTGTCGTTGCTCCCCTGGAAGCCGTAAGGCTCCTGGGGACGATGGTTGGCGGCTACAACGTGGCCGCCCTGATCGAATTGCTGAAAAACAGCGATGAGCAACTGGCCGAGTGTGCAGCACAAGGCCTAAGCCGCACCTTGCTGGTTTACGACGCCTTCAATGAAGTGATGGACTTGGCCGCCAGCAATCGCTTCGCCAAGCAAGTGGTCGATAGTTGGGCCGCCGCTGAGTGGTTCACCACACGGGCTGAGCTAGCCGAATCGATCACCGTGACCGTTTTCAAGGTGGACGGAGAAACCAACACCGACGACCTCTCCCCAGCCACCCATGCCACAACACGACCTGACATCCCCCTGCATGCTTTGGCGATGCTGGAAACGCGGGACCCGAACGGGCTCGACACCATTGCAAAGCTAAAGGAAAACGGCCATCCCGTGGCCTACGTCGGCGATGTGGTGGGCACAGGCAGCTCTCGAAAAAGTGCCATCAACTCCGTTCTTTGGCATACGGGTAATGACATTCCCCACGTGCCCAATAAACGTGCTGGGGGAGTCATTCTCGGCGGCAAAATCGCACCAATTTTTTTCAACACCGCGGAAGATTCCGGCGCTCTTCCAATCGAATGTGATGTCAGCCAGCTGAACACGGGTGATGTGATCACCATCCATCCCCATACCGGCACGGTCGAACGCGATGGAGCTGTCATCAGCCATTTCGATTTGAAACCCAGCACGATCAGCGACGAGGTGCAAGCGGGCGGCCGAATCCCTCTCATGATCGGCAGGGCCCTCACCGACAAAGTTCGAAACCAACTGGGACTTCCTCCATCGGACGTTTTTATTCGCCCGAGTACCCCTCAGGACAACGGCAAAGGATTCACCTTGGCCCAAAAAATGGTGGGCAAAGCCTGTGGACTCCCAGGCGTCAAGCCCGGAACGAGCTGCGAACCGCTGATGGCCACGGTCGGCTCTCAAGACACCACAGGACCGATGACCCGTGACGAGATGAAAGAACTGGCTTGTTTGGGCTTCTCCTCCGACTTAGTGATGCAGAGCTTCTGCCATACAGCGGCCTATCCGAAGCCTGTCGATCTCCAGACCCAACAAGACCTACCCGACTTTTTTGCCCAGCGCGGTGGAGTCGCCCTGCGACCTGGAGACGGAATTATCCACAGCTGGCTGAATCGCATGCTGCTGCCTGACACCGTTGGTACAGGAGGGGACAGTCACACCCGATTCCCCCTCGGAATTTCGTTCCCAGCAGGCTCAGGCTTGGTGGCATTTGCCGCAGCCATCGGCGCCATGCCTTTGGATATGCCGGAATCTGTTTTGGTGCGATTCAGCGGCGCACTGCAACCGGGGGTGACCTTGCGAGATGTGGTGAATGCCATCCCATGGGTGGCCATTCAACGTGGCCTACTCACGGTGGAAAAAGCCAACAAAAAAAATATTTTCAATGGCCGCATCATGGAAATCGAAGGTCTTCCTGATTTGAAGCTCGAACAGGCCTTTGAACTCACCGACGCCACAGCAGAGCGATCCTGCGCGGGCTGCACCATCAAGCTCTCCGAAGCAACGGTGAGTGAATACTTGCGCAGCAATGTGGCCTTACTGAAAAACATGATTGCCCGGGGCTACAGCGATGCGCGAACCCTTGCGCGACGGGTCAAAGCGATGGAGGACTGGCTTGCGAATCCCCAGCTTCTTCAGGCGGATCCCGACGCGGAATATGCCGAGATCCTTGAGATCAATCTCGATGAACTCACCGAACCGGTTCTGGCTTGTCCCAACGATCCCGACAATGTGAAGCTGCTGAGCGAAGTGGCTGGCAACGCCGTTCAGGAGGTCTTCATCGGTTCGTGCATGACCAACATCGGCCATTACCGCGCCGCCGCAAAAGTGCTGGAAGGTTCCGGTAGCAACAAAGCCCGACTGTGGGTTTGTCCTCCCACAAGGATGGACGAAGAGATGTTGAAGCAAGAGGGGTACTACGCCACCTTTGAAGCAGCTGGCAGTCGGATGGAAATGCCTGGATGCTCCCTCTGCATGGGCAATCAGGCCCGTGTTGACGACGACACCACCGTGTTCTCCACCAGCACACGCAACTTCAACAATCGCTTGGGCAAAGGCGCCCAGGTGTATCTCGGTAGCGCAGAGCTGGCAGCCGTTTGTGCACTTTTAGGTCGTATTCCCACCCCTGAGGAATACCAACGCATTGCCGCAGAAAAGATCAATCCACTCTCGGATGAGCTGTATCGCTATCTGAACTTCGACCAAATTGCTGGGTTCGAAGACCAAGGGCGTGTGATGAGCGCCGATGACGAAGCAGCTGTTCTGGCACAAGCCTGAAACCAACTTTGCAAGACAACAGCGACAACAACCAAAACCGTGACCCCCTGATCTCAAGCCGCAGTATTCGGCGCCTGCTCGAACGCCGCTGGTTTGTTGTGGTTCTGGCCCTGTCCTTAACAGGGCTTGGAGCCACGATCACGGGCCTGTTATTTCAAAGCGGTATTCACCTCTTAAGTGATTGGCGCCGTGATCTCCTTCACGACGTTCCCGCCTGGATTGTGCTGCCCTTTTTGGGCGCTTTTGGAGGCTTGGTGTCCGGGTGGCTCATCAGCAACCTTGCGCCAGCGGCCGGAGGGGCAGGGGTCACCCACATCATGGGTTTTCTCCATCACAAGTCGGTTCCCATGGGGCTGCGCGTGGGTCTTGTGAAGTTGGTGGCAGGAATCATTGCCATCGGCTGCGGCTTCCCCCTTGGCCCAGAGGGTCCAGCCGTACAAATGGGGGGATCCGTTGCCTGGCAAATGTCGCGATGGCTGAAAGCACCAATCGCATTTCGGCGCGTGATCGTTGCGGCCGGCGGCGGTGCTGGCATCGCCGCAGTGTTCAGCGCACCGCTCGGAGGCTTCATCTATGCAATCGAAGAATTGCTGCACTCAGCCCGACCAGTGGTGCTGTTATTGGTTTTGATCACCACCTTTTCTGCCGATACATGGGCCGATGTGTTGGGTGTATTCGGACTCGGGTCTGGTGCTAAGGGATTCCAACCCAATCTGGGATTTTTACTCGAACGCAAGTTTCCAATTGATGTGGAATTTTTTCCCATCGATGTGATTTATCTGATCAGCCTTGGAGCCTTAATTGGTGTTTTGGCGGAGTTTTACACCCGCTATGTGCTCATGATGCAACGCCAAGGGCAGCATTGGTTTGGCAATAGGCTGGTTTTGCGCATGAGCTTGAGCGGACTCGTCCTCGGCAGCGTCTACGCCGCCTTGCCGTCGAGCTTCCACAACCTCGATGAACTGTTCCACGTGATCGGCTCCAGCGAAACAGGGATAGCGCAAGCACTGGCAGGATTTGTGGTGCTGTTTTTCAGCACTGGTCTTGCAGCGGCTTCCGGCGCGCCGGGCGGGCTGTTTATGCCCATGCTCACGCTTGGAGGAGCCATGGGGTTGGCCTGTGGTGATTGGGTCCAATCCCTCACCGGCCATCTGCCCAATACCTACGTTTTCGCGGGCATGGGCGCTTTCGTGGCGGGATGCTCACGCACACCCATCACCGCAATGTTCCTGGCCTTTGCATTGGTCAAAGACCTCCTCATCCTTAAACCAATCCTGGTGGCCTGCCTGACGAGTTTTCTGATCGCCAGGCTCTTCAATCATCATTCAATTTATGAACGCCAAATGAGCATGGAAGCCGCAAACGAAAAGAGAGCAAATAAACAAACAAGTCGCAAACATCCGAGCAAACCCAATTAGATAAATACCATTAAGTCATTTAAAAAGTTTAGACTAACCGAGAAACTGTTAGATACTTCCAACGACTATTTGGCTTGATTCATCGAATTCTGCGTTCATCACCATCGCCTTGATGTCATCAAGTTGGTTGACCTCAAACCAACAAAACCATGCATCGTCAACGTCATGCTGACCAGCAAAGCTGCAGGATGAGAGAACAGCCAGTCTTGATCTCCTGAATCAGGAAACCCTCCTATTTGATCCAGCACCGCCGGATCCAGATGCACTGCGGGCTGTACTGGCCTTCCCAAGCACGTACTCCGTTGGCATCACAAGTCTGGGGTACCAAATCGTCTGGGCCACCCTCGCCCAACGGCACGACGTCGACGTACGCCGCCTGTTTACCGACCAAGGCGATCCACTACCGCGACACTGCGACCTCTTCGGTTTGTCCCTGAGTTGGGAATTGGATGGACCGGTGCTTCCTGAGCTCTTACGCAACCAACGCATTCCGATCTGGGCCAGCGAGCGCAGTGACGATGACCCCCTCGTGTTTGGAGGGGGGCCTGTGCTGACCGCCAACCCGGAACCTCTCGCTCCCTTTTTCGATGCCGTGCTGCTTGGAGACGGCGAGTTGCTACTACCTGCCTTCATCGATGCACTGCAACAGTGCCGCCACAGTCCGCGGAACGAACGCTTGCGGCACCTTGCCCAAGTGCCCGGGGTGTATGTGCCTTCCCTCTATGCGCCCCGCTACGACACGGACGGGAACCTGATCGCAGTGGAACCAATTGAAGCGGATATCCCAGCGCTGGTTGAAAAACAAACCTGGCGAGGAAACACGCTCAGCCACTCCACAGTTGTCACGCCAGAAGCAGCTTGGCCTGACATCCACATGGTGGAGGTCGTGCGCAGTTGTCCGGAGCTCTGCAGATTTTGCTTAGCCAGTTATCTAACCCTGCCCTTCCGCACGCCATCCCTTGATGACGGCCTCATTCCCGCCGTTGAAAAAGGATTAACCGCCACAAAGCGCCTCGGGCTGCTGGGGGCATCCGTCACCCAACATCCACAGTTCTCAGACCTACTCCAGTGGCTGGATCAGGATCGCTTTGATGGCACCCGCGTCAGTGTGAGCTCCGTTCGGGCCGCCACCGTGACCCCCGAACTCGCAAGGATCTTGTCGAAACGCGGCAGCCGCTCACTCACGATTGCGATCGAAAGCGGCAGCGAACGCATGCGAGAGGTGGTGAACAAAAAACTCACCACCGAGGCCATCCATGCAGCTGCCCAGCACGCCAAACAAGGCGGTCTGACCGGGCTGAAGTTGTACGGAATGGCCGGGCTCCCAACGGAGACCGATGACGACATCGAAGCCACTGCAGAACTCCTTTTGGCACTGAAACGTGAGACCAAAGGGCTGCGACTCACCCTTGGGGTGAGCACATTCGTCCCGAAAGCACAAACACCATTCCAATGGCAAGGCGTCCGACCGGAAGCGGAAAAACGACTGAAACGCCTCGCGAAACGTCTGAAACCCAAAGGCATTGAATTCCGTCCGGAAAGTTATGGCTGGAGCGTGATTCAGGCCTTGCTCTCCAGAAGTGACCGCCGACTAGCACCCGTGATCGCTGCCGTGGGCGACGGTCGAGAAAGCATGGGTGGCTGGAAAAAGACCTACCGCGCTGCGTTGAATGGTGAACTGGAACCAATGCCTGGACCAACACAACCGCTCCCACCTCCATGGGCAGACGTGGTGCATCACCCATGGGACACCCAGCGCACCTTGCCTTGGACGCATCTCAGAGGTCCGCTGGCTCCCCAGAAATTGAAAGAGCATCACGATCAGGCTTTGACGGTTGACTGACTGACGGTTGACTGACGTTCGCCAACCCAGCGAGCAATACCCAGCCAAGGATGTTCATCCTGCTGTCAAACAACGGAAGATCGGTGGCATGCATCACCACCATCACGAGCGCGGCCGCCCACCAGGCCCGCTCGAGCGGGTCTCGCCTCAACATTCCTCGTTTCAACGCGACGACCAACAGCAGAAACACCGTGCCAACAATGAGAACGGTGACCGGCAGCCCATGACTGATCGCTAACTCCAGCGGCAAATTGTGGGAATGGCCATGCCACCGTTTCGCCGCATAGATGGGATAAAGCACGCTGAATGCAGCCGCTCCCCATCCCAACCAAGGTCGGGCAGCCACCAGTTCAATGCCATAAACCCACTGGCCTAGGCGGGTGTGCTTCCAAGCCATCGGCGTTTCTGGTTCCAACAGGCGCTCTGCCATTCGGTCAGGCAGGAGGCCAGCAGACCAACTTTTTAAACCGATCGGAATGCCTGGCAACACCACCAAAGCCAAGGGCACGGTCAACACCGCCAAAAGCGGCAACAGCCAGAACCACTGCAACGGCCCGATCACCAGTGGAACCGCAAGCGCAAGAGCGCCCATGGCATTTCTGGACTGGGTGAACAGCACCGCGATAGCCGTCGACAGGGCTAAAGCGAATGCACCACTACGACGCCACCAACCATCCGGACGGAGCACACACGCCAGCATCAGAGGCCACACCACCCCCAACCAAGCTCCTGCGATGTTGGCGTAATCAAACAAGCCAGAAAGACGACCGCTGGGTTGTCCTCCGGGAGCGACAAACCACACAATCGCTCCACCCCCGAGTTGCCAAGGACCAGACCAGCCCAACAGCATCTGTCCGAACCCCGTGACCAATACAGGCACCGTGCCCGCCACGAGCATCCAAGCCGCCTGGCGACGTTGTTTTACCGTCTCGAGGTGAGGTCGGCAAGCCCAGAACGCCCAAAAGAAGGGCAACCAATTGGCTAGGCCCGCCCAGGCCAAAGCGCCGGACTGAGCAAAAAAACACCCCACCAGCATCAGCAAACCAGCCAACAACAACGGCTGCATCCACGGGTCGCGCCAGATCGGTTGATCACGACCTCGGCTACCACTGATGCAAGCCATCACAAAACAAAGCCCTCCCAACAGCGCACTGGATGGAAGCAACAACAGGCCCAATCGAAACGCCTGACCTCCAGCGAGCTGTCTCACGCCACCAGCCCCATTAAGCAAACACTGCCGTACGGCCGCGATACACCATCACCTGCCGTCGTAAATGCAAGCGAAGGGCCCTAGCCAGGGCAAGCCGTTCCGTGTCGCGTCCTTTCCGAATCAAGTCGCTCACCTCATCCCGATGACTGACGTGCACAGTCGTCTGCTCGATGATCGGTCCGTCATCAAGCTCTTCAGTGACGTAATGCGCTGTGGCACCAATCAATTTGACGCCTCTCTCCCAAGCGCGGTGATAAGGCTGAGCACCCTTAAACGCAGGAAGGAAAGAGTGATGGATATTGATCACATCTGAGAAGCGCTCCAGGAAGCCAGAGCTGAGCACTTGCATGTACTTGGCAAGAACAACCAGTTCTATCCCGTGCTCTTCAAGCAAACGAAGGATCGTGAGCTCTGCCTCAGCCTTCGAGGCTGGTGTAACCGGAACACAGAAGAAGGGCACTCCAAAACCCTGGCATAGCTGCTCTAGATCGGGGTGATTGGCAATCACCAAAGGCACTTGCATCGCCAATTCTCCGCTCTGCACACGCCAGAGGAGGTCAAATAAACAATGGCTCTGCTTGCTCGCCAAGATTGCAACTCGTGGTGCCTCATCTGAGAAATGCAGCTGCACTTGGCCATTCAGCCGTTCAGCCAGCGCATTGGCAGCTTCTGGCAAGGCCTGTCGTGGAATGCCAAAACCCTCGAGCGTCCATTCAATCCGACTGAGGAACAAACCAGCCCCCACATCGGTGTGATGGTCGGCATGGCGGATATTTCCGCCATTCGCAGCCACCCACCCCGCCAGATCGCTCACAAGACCAGAGCGATCAGGGCAGATCATCTGAAGGATGACCGTGGCCTCACTCACCACAACACTTGTAAAAACAAATTCTCCCGCAACAAAGCCTCTGGTTAAAGTCGCTGAACTTATTTTCTGATCATGCTGAAGGCCATACGCCGCCTCGCCGCGTTCTGCCTCTGCATCAGCCTTTGTTGGGGTTTGATGATTCCGGCCAGTATTCAGGCGGCATCCAGCAAGCCCGATGACCTAAGCATTCTGAAGCGCCAAGCTGAAGCATTCACGAATACCAAAGCACGTTTACCTGAACTGGCCCGTCTTGTGAGTGAGGAGGACTGGACCTTTACCCGCAACTTGATTCACGGCCCCATGCAAGAAGTGGGTCGCGAAATGCTGTTCATCAACAAAAATCTTGATCGCTCTGAGCGCAAAGAGGCCGACAAACTGGCTCGTTCTTTGAAAGATGCCTTAGCTGGCCTGGACGAAGCTGCACGCTTGCAGGACTCCGGTCAAATGCAGAAGGCCTACAGCAGTCTTGCTGCAAGCTTTGATGCCTATTCCGATGTGATCCCCGCTGAGGCCTTCAGCTGAGCCAGTCCGTTGCTGTTGTTGGTGCTGGAGCCATTGGCCTCAGCGCCGCTTGGCAGCTAGCCCAACACGGCCACCATGTCGCCCTCTTCGATCCAAGGCTGAACCAGCCAATCAAAACCCCGCATGGTGATATTCGAGATAACGGCACCAACGCTTCGCTTGGGGTGCTCATGGGCAACGTATTCCGTCGCTCCAGCGGTCGTGGCTGGAGACTTCGGCAGCGAAGCATGGCGCTATGGCCGCAGTGGATTGCGCAACTGCAACGGTTTGAGCCAGCACTCAACCTGGACAAATCCCTTGTTCAAATCGCAGAAGACGATGCAGCCTTTGAGCGAATGCGGAAGCTCGCATCCAACCGCAGACAACTGGGCTTACAGACCATCCCGTCCGCCGACGTTGGAACGATCTGGCCAACCGCTCAATTCGGCGCCCTTCAATCCAAAAATGATGGTCGCCTTAACCCAATGCTGCTGCAGAGAGCGCTTCGCTTCGCCCTTGCAGCACTCGCCGTCGAACTTGTCCCAGAGCCTGTCGATGGTTTAAGCCGAAAGAATTCAAGCTGGCAGCTGAACTGCCGTGGAGGACACCAAAGCGTTCACGATGCAGTCGTGATCTGCGCAGCACTAGCCAGCCCAGCTCTCATTGCCCCCCTAGGCCACAGTCGACCCATCAGTCCGGTGTTGGGGCAAGCCGTTGCCCTCCAATGCTCCGATGGACCCTCCAGTTGGGACGGATGGCCCGCTGTGCTGGTCGACCAGGGATTCAATTTGATCCCCAACGGCCCAAAGCGGTTGCTCCTAGGAGCAACCGTCGAGCCAGGTGATTCAGCCGCGCACAGCCCCTATGAACTGATGCGATCTCTGAACCAGAGAGCACCAAGCTGGTTGAAAAATGCCGAACCCATCGAACACTGGAGCGGTTTAAGAGCGCGTCCGGTGGACCGGCCTGCTCCATTACTCGAGACACTCGAACCGGGCCTCATCCTGGCCTCGGGCCATTACCGAAACGGCGTTTTATTAGCTCCTGCAACAGCTGAATGGATCGCCCATGGCTTGGCTAACGCTGCCAACCACCCTGAACAATCCCAATAAAAAAGGGCCCAGTGAGGGCCCTTGACACTAAGAAAGTGATTCGAAGATTTACTTGGTCTCTGTAAATTCCGCATCGATCACGTCGTCAGCAGCATTGCCGCCAGCTGCAGCACCATTGGCACCACCTGCGGCATCGCCTTCAGGGGCTGCACCGCCCGCTTGTGCTCCTTCTTGTTGGTAAACGGAGGCACCCACGGTGTAGAGCTCCTGCTGCAGTTCCTCGAGCAGGGTCTTCATCGCGTCGTAGTCCTCTGCTTCGACAGCGTCCTTGAGCTTGACGCGCTTCTCTTCCACCTTTGCCTTGGCATCGGCATCAACCTTGTCGCCCAGTTCGCCCATCTGCTTTTCAGCCTGATAAACGAGGGTTTCGGCCTGATTCTTCAGGTCGATCTTTTCACGCTTCTCCTTGTCGGCGCTGGCGTTGGTCTCAGCATCCTTCACCATCTTGTCGACCTCGGAATCCGACAGTGTCGAAGCACCGGTGATCGAAATCGACTGCTCTTTGCCGCTGCCCTTGTCCTTCGCCGTCACGCTCAAGATTCCATTGGCGTCGATATCGAACGTCACCTCGATCTGAGGAACACCCCGAGGAGCAGGAGGAATGCCATCGAGCCGGAAGGTTCCGAGAGACTTGTTATCCGATGCCATTTCGCGCTCACCCTGGAGCACGTGAATTTCCACGTTTGTTTGACCATCCACAGCGGTGGAGTAGGTCTCCGCCTTCTTGGTAGGCACTGTGGTGTTGCGGGTGATCATCTTGGTCATCACACCACCCAGGGTCTCCACACCCAAGGACAACGGCGTGACATCCAGAAGAAGAATGTCCTTCACCTCTCCGGCAAGAACGCCCCCCTGAATCGCAGCACCAACAGCCACCACCTCGTCGGGGTTAACTGTTTGGTTCGGATCTTTACTGGTGGTGCGCTTGACCAGTTCAAGAACGGCTGGGATACGGGTGGAACCACCCACCATCACGATCTCGTCGAGTTCGCCTGAAGACAGCTTGGCGTCCTTCAAAGCCTGCTCCACGGGAACCCGGCAGCGGTCGATCAGGTTGGAGGCCAATTCCTCGAATTTGGCCCGCGTCAAGGTGAGATCGAGGTGCTTCGGCCCCTCAGGCGTTGCCGTAATAAACGGCAAGTTGATCTCACTTTGGGTGGCATTTGAAAGCTCGATCTTGGCTTTTTCAGCGGCCTCTGTAAGACGCTGCAGAGCTTGCTTGTCCTGACGCAAATCAATGCCTTCGTTCGATTTGAACGTTGCCGCCAGGTGGTCAACGATCACTTTGTCGAAATCATCACCACCGAGGTGGGTATCACCAGAGGTGGACAGGACTTCGAAAACGCCATCACCAACCTCCAAAACGGACACATCGAATGTGCCACCACCGAGGTCAAAAACCAGAATGCGTTCGTTGCTCTTTTTATCGAGGCCATAGGCCAACGCCGCCGCAGTGGGCTCATTGATGATGCGGAGCACCTCAAGGCCAGCGATCTTTCCAGCGTCCTTCGTCGCCTGGCGCTGAGA
>CAXDNN010000068.1:0-11503 GCA_963990675.1 uncultured Synechococcus sp. | reverse complement strand
CACTTCATCGTGCAGGCTGCTGCGATAGTCCGCCAGCCGTTGGGTCAAGGCGTCATCGGACGTGGCCAAAATCTGAGCCGCCAATAACCCTGCATTGAGCCCCCCTCCAATCGCCACTGTGGCCACAGGAATTCCAGCGGGCATCTGCACAATCGAATGGAGTGAATCCACCCCAGACAAGGCCCGGCTCTGCACCGGGACCCCGATGACAGGAAGGGTGGTGAGAGCCGCCACCATGCCAGGGAGGTGGGCCGCACCACCGGCACCGGCCACGATGACGCGATATCCACGCCCACGGGCTTGTTCCGCAAAGGCCACCATTTCCAATGGTGTGCGATGCGCTGACAACACCCGCACCTCGACCGTGACGCCGAGCTGACGCAAGATCGCGGCCGCAGGTTCCATCGTTGGCAGATCGGAATCGCTGCCCATCACCACGGCAACACGGGCAGAAAGAGAGGCTGCTGTCACGTCACATTCCGGCGAGACTGCCATCGTCTCCCCCACCGGCCTGCAGCGCCAGCCCTGATGCGACGGATCACCAATGTGCGACTGCCCGCACCCCTGGATGGCGCCACCGAACAACGCCATTGGCTGAGCCTCAGCGTTGAGGGCAAAATCACTGGGATTGGCCCGATGGGACCGATCGACAGCCCAAGCAATAAGGCGCGTACTGACACGGACGCCGAAAACTGGAACGGCGACTGGATCAGCCCTCGTGGAATCGATCTGCAGATCAATGGGGGATTGGGCTTGGCCTTCCCTGAACTGACACCCAACGACCTTCCGCGACTCGTGGAGCTGCTGGATTTGCTCTGGAGCGATGGCGTCGAAGCGATTGCCCCAACGTTGGTGACTTGCGGAATCGAACCACTTCGCAATGCCCTAGCCGTTTTACGAGAGGCCAGAACGCAGCATCGCGCGGGTCGCTGCCAGCTCTTGGGGGCCCACCTTGAAGGTCCATTTCTGGCGGAATCACGACGGGGAGCCCATCCGCGGGAGCACCTTGCTAGCCCAACCCTGGCGGCCCTAGGGGAACGCATCAGCGGCTTCGAATCCGACATTGCCCTGATGACCCTGGCTCCAGAACTGGAGGGAGCCGATGCGGTGATTCAGCGGCTGCGGGATTTGGGGATCACGGTGGCCCTCGGGCACAGCGCCGCCAACGCAGACACCGCCAAACAAGCCTTCGGCCAAGGGGTGGGCATGCTGACCCACGCCTTTAATGCCATGCCGGGACTCCATCACCGCGCACCCGGGCCGATCGGAGAAGCCTGCCGAAACGGCAGCATCGCCCTAGGACTCATTGCCGATGGAGTCCATGTGGATCCAACGATGGCCGTGTTGCTGCAACGACTTGCCCCGCGCCAAATCGTCTTGGTGAGCGATGCCCTCGCGCCCTACGGGCTCGCCGAGGGAACACACCGCTGGGATGAACGAACCCTGCTGGTCAAGAACGGCACCTGCCGGCTCGAGGACGGGACTCTGGCGGGGGTGACCTTGCCCCAACTCGAGGGAGTGAAACGCCTCGCCCGTTGGAGCAACCACGGATCAGCTGCCATCTGGAGTGCCACGGTGGCCCCCCGCGGCTTCATCAACGGGCTGACCGGGATCGACGACGCTTTGATTGGAAAACCCCTGTCAGCACTCCTGCGCTGGCATCAAACCGAGCAAGGCGACCTTGACTGGAGCTGCGCTGCTTAGGATCCCGCGGTTGACGACCCTTCACCAATGGCCTCCGATTCACTGCTGAAGCAGATACAGGCCGAAAAGGACGAAGTGAAGGGCTACTTCGAAACCACAGGCTTTGATCGCTGGAACCGCATTTACAGCGAAAGCGACGAAGTGAACAAGGTGCAGCGCAACATCCGCATCGGCCATCAAAAAACCGTGGATGAAGTGGTGAGTTGGATCAAAGAGAGCGGCGCCGTGCACGACGTGAGCTTCTGCGATGCCGGTTGTGGTGTGGGCAGCCTCAGCCTGCCGCTAGCGGCGATGGGAGCGGGATCGGTCCACGCCAGCGATATTTCCGCCGCCATGGTTCAAGAAGCGGAGCGACGCGCCCGCGAGGCCGGCCTCGACATGGGCAAGCTGAATTTTTCGGCCAGTGATCTGGAAAGCCTCCAAGGCTCCTTTCACACCGTCTGCTGCCTGGATGTGTTCATCCACTACCCCCAGCCAGCAGCGGAGGCCATGGTGAAGCACCTATGTGGACTCACGCAGGAGCGGTTAATCGTGAGCTTCGCGCCATACACACCGCTTCTGGCACTGCTCAAAGGGATCGGCCAACTGTTCCCAGGCCCAAGCAAAACCACCCGCGCTTACACCTTGAAGGAAACCGGCATCGTGAAAGCTGCTGAAAACTGTGGCTTCAAACTGGTGCGGCGCAGCCTAAATAAAGCGCCATTTTACTTCTCTCGATTAATCGAATTCAGCAAGATTTAAATTATTTAGTTGAATTATTCCTAAACACGACGCTTGTTTCTTTGGCAATCCTGGCTGGAATTCAAGTAGCTATCTCTCTGGTAAAAAGTTGAAATCTTTTGGGATTGGAGCCATTAACGACAACCCTCCCGGCGGGAGTGCGTCTAAGCGCCAGGAATGCAAGCCATATCCTCCATCCCCCGGGGTTGCATGGTTGGAAATCTCTCGATTGAGCAGATACAACGGATCTCCCAAAAGAGGACTACCCAGTTGGGCCAAATGAATCCGGATCTGATGCGGCCGGCCAGTGCGAATTATCACCTCGAGCCGATCCCCAGCATCACAACGGTCCAACAATCGCACCGTGGAGTGAGCCGTTAGCCGCTTCCGAGTCGGCTCCTTTCCCCAAGGTTCTGGTCCCCAAATCCAACCCAGCAAGGGATGCTGCCGCTCCACCACATCAGTACTCACCACCAAGCTTTGGCCGGGCTCCAAGCCCTCCACCCGTTGCGCCCAGGCCTGATAAATCTTCTGACAACGACTTTCTGGTCGGAACTGTTTTGACAGCGCCGCCCGGGTTGCTGCCGTCCTCGCACAGACCTGTAATCCCGACGTGAACCGGCCCAGCCGATGCACCGGTTTGGCCCCAGTGGATGCCAACAATGCAGTGAGCGTGTGTTCTAAAAAGCCACCTCCAGGCATCACCGGCAATCCCGATGGCTTGTTAATCACCAACAGATCACCATCGTCATAAATGGTGTCCCATTGATCCGGTATTGCCTCCTCCAACCACGGTGGCCTGTGCCAACAAATGTCATCACCACTGGCCAGCTTCGTATCTCCCAACAACGGTGCACCGTTGTGATGCAGTTCACCGGCAGCTATTCGCTCCAACCAAACAGCCGTATCGGAGTGTTGATAACGGTTTGCCAGCCATTGGCTTAACCATTCACCGTCACCATGGCGCAACACCCGATCGCGATGGGCCCAACCTGCATTGAAGGCCGCCGGCCTCCAGCCCGGTCTCGACCCGGCAACCCCATCCACCATCAAGTCACCAGACGATGTTCGAGGGCGTAACGCACCAATTCCGTGCGGCTTGATGTGCCCGTTTTATTGAATAAACGGCTCACGTACTTCTCCACATTGCGGATCGACGTTTCCAATTGGCGGGCGATCTCTTTGTTCATCAACCCCTCCGCCACCAGCTGCAGAACACTCGCCTCCCGCGGCGTAAAGCTATGGGCTACCGGATCCTTGGAGGGTAAAGCCTCCGCTTGGGCCAACAACGAGCGGATCTCTGTGATCTGCTTGGCCATCTGCCCCATATCCGTATCTGCGAAGCGCGCAGCCTCCTGCAATAGCCGCTGCTGCCGTTGCGCCACATTGCGCACCCGCGCCACCAGCTCATCGGGATCAAACGGCTTCGGGATGTAGTCATCCACCCCAGCCATGTAGCCCTGGGTGCGATCAGCCGTCATGCCCTTCGCCGTTAGGAAGATCACAGGCGTGCCGCCGAGCCGTTCGTCGTCCCGCAATTTCTTCAGCAGGCCGTAGCCATCCAGTCGAGGCATCATCACGTCGCTGATCACAACATCGGGCAACATCTGCTGCGCCTTCGTGAATCCTTCCTCTCCATCCACCGCGGTGGTGACATCGAAACCCTCGTCCTCGAGGTACGCCTGAACCGCCGTGCGCAAGCCAGGCTCGTCGTCCACCAGGAGCAACCTTGGCACCGGGGGCGGTGCCTCTTGCTCTTCTGTGGTGGGAATCGGGGCGTCGCTCATGGCTGGAGTCGCTCTCCGATCAATGTATGGAGGTTGCGCTTAGGGGGCCAGTGCGGGTAACTGCTCCTGGCGTTCGGTAAGCAGGGTTGAAAAGCCCAGCTCCAGTGCTTTTTCACGCAACGTTGATGGGTCGGTTCCCGCCACCTCCGGCACACAGGCGGCCCACCACACCAGATGGTCCTCTCGATTGCCCTCCAGAATCGGGCCACCTGGATTCAAATGCCGAACGAACACCGCTGAAAGCGTGCGCTTCACCCGTAAAGGGTGATCGACGCCACAATCCACTGATTCCACATAGACATTCAGATCAGACGGCGACTCTTCCCAAAGGCTGTAACTGCGCAAAGTTCCGTCGACCCCTCCAGGCTGAATCCCATAGATCCCAATAATGCGAGGTCCACCAGCGTCGGGCTCCTCCATCAGCACCTGTAGATCCTTGGGTCTTGACTTTTTCATTTGTTCCAGCACCTCCTTACGGTTGATCGCCTCTGCCGCCAGCGGGGCCAGCAGTAGCGCCAGCCCAAGGCCCAGACCCAAACCCAATCGAGCCATCGGGAAACGCAGACCCATGCGAGGAGGGAACACAACGCCAATCATGATCGCAACAGTTGCCATCCCCCGCTGAACGGCGCCCCCCTCGCTTTTGATTTCCAAGCCACCACCCCCTGCTCAGCGGAGGTGGTGGAAGCGATGGCGCCCTATTGGTCTGACCATTGGGGCAATCCCTCGAGCCGTCAACATCGCCAGGGCCTCACCGCATCGGCCGCCGTTGCCCTGGCCCGTCGCCAGATCGCAGAGGCCCTCGGCATCGATCCTGATCGATTGATTTTCACCAGCGGCGCCACAGAAGCCAACAATTTGGCTCTATTGGGCCATGCCCGAACCCACGGTGGCGGTCATCTGATCAGCGTGAGGACGGAACACCAGGCTGTTTTGGATCCCCTCGGTCAACTCCAACGCGAAGGATTCCAGGTTTCGCTGCTTCAACCCCAGTCCAATGGCTTGATCACCCCCGCCCAACTCGAGGAGGCGATCAGACCGGAGACGCGGCTGGTGAGCGTCATGGCCGCCAACAACGAAATCGGTGTCTTGCAGCCCCTGAAGGAATTCGCAGAGATCTGCCGAAACCGCGGAGTCGTCTTCCACAGCGATGCCGCCCAAGCCTTTGGACACATCCCGCTCGAACCGGACAACCTGGGGCTTGATCTCGTCAGCCTCAGCGCTCACAAGCTCTATGGACCCAAAGGCATCGGCGCCCTGGTCATCCGCGAAGGGATCCAGCTGCAGCCCCTGCAATGGGGGGGTGGTCAGGAGGCAGGCCTTCGCGCCGGCACGCTGCCCAGCCCCTTGATCGTGGGCTTTGCGGCGGCCGTACAACAGGCGATGGCGGATCGAGACGAACGCCACACCCGGCTTGCTGGGCTGCGGGATCAACTCTGGAACGGACTCAAAGCACAACTCCCGAGCGTGGAACGCAACGGCGCCGCAGCGCCGCGCTTAGCCCATAACCTCAACATCACCCTTCCAGGCATGAGCGGAAGCCGCCTACATCGCAGCCTTCGGCCCCATCTCGCCTGCAGCAGCGGTTCCGCCTGCAGCAACGGTGCTCCCTCCCATGTGCTTCTAGCCATCGGACGTTCTCGCGCCGATGCAGAGGCCTCCCTTCGCCTCAGCCTGGGACGTTCGACCACGGCCGACGCAGTCGACCAAGCGATCGCAAGCATCGTTGAAGCCGTGGCTGCACAACAAAGCTGAGCTCCCTACGGTCCGCCCAGGCCCCTTTCATCATCTCTCCAACATGAGCACCGAACGTGCCCATTTATCCATCGGCACTGCCATTCAGGAGGGATGGACCGCATTCCGCCGAGCTCCCTGGACCTTTGTTGGTTTTGTTCTTCTCAGTGGAGTGCTCAGCCAGCTGGTGGCGGTGCTCCCACTCCCTGGCGTGGGCAGCTTGTTCAGTGCTTTGGTGAACCTTTGGGGAGCGGTTGGTTTAATTCGGGGATCGTGGATTGCGCTCAACGGTGAGGCACCCAAGTTCCAAGATTTCGTTCAACTGAACTGGGCTGCCATTTGGCGCCTATTCAGCAGCCAAGTCGTGCTCACGCTGCTGCTGGTGCCGATGGTGTTCGGTTTGATGTTCGCCAGCCTCACCGCAGCCGATGCTTGGGGTTTATTCACCCCAATCGCAAACCTGGCTCTCACCGTGGACCCCACAGACCCACGGTTAATAGAGGCCTTCAGCGACGTCAGCCAGCGTTTGCTTCAGCAGGTGGCCACCAATCCCTTCGCGGTGCTGATTGTTGTCTTCACTGCCCTTGGAGGCCTTTATATCCAGGTGAACCAAAGCTTTCTTGGCTTCATCGCCCTCCTCGACGGTCGTGGCCCACTCGCCACCATCCGCCATGGATTGATGGTGGTTCAGGGCCAGTGGTGGCAGGTGTTTGGCCTCTTAATTCTGCAAGCACTCATTTTGCTTCTTGGCGTTTTGGCCTGCTTCGTTGGGCTGATAGCCGCTGCACCTGTATGCCTGTGCATCACCGGCGCCGCTTACCGGCAGCTGTTTAACGCCGACGACCACACGGGCCTGCTCAACGACCGTTAACGCGACGTGCCAGGCGCCATTTGGCACTTCTGCTGCGGGGGTTGCTCTCCTGTTCATCCTCCGTTGCCACGGTTGGTTTGCGGGTGATGCGCTCCAAGCGGTCATCCTGCAGAAACGCCGTCTTCACGCGCCGATCCTCGAGCGAGTGAAAACTAATCACCCCCATCACCCCTCCTGGCTCGAGCCAGTCCGGTGCCTGTTCCAGCAGGCGATCCAACATGGCCAGCTCATCGTTCACCGCAATCCGCAAGGCCTGAAACGTCCGAGTCGCCGGATGAATGCGACCCCGGCGAGCCTTGGGCGGGTAGCAACCGGCCACGGCGTAGGCCAACGCTGCCGTTCCCTCATAGGCACCCCGGGCCGCCAAATCGGCTTTGATCCGTCGGGCGATTCGGCGGGATAAACGTTCTTCCCCATAGCCATAGATCAAATCAGCCAAGGCGGTCTCCTCTAACCGGTCGATGAGCTCAGCCGCGGTCTCCGCATCACTCCCTGGGTTCATTCTCATATCGAGGGGGCCATCCAATCGAAAGCTGAAACCCCGCTCCGCCACATCCAGCTGCGGACTACTCACCCCGAGGTCGGCGAGCACCATCAGAACCGGTCCGGGTGGGGTGTAGCTCGCGAAGTTGGTGGCCAAAATTTCAACGCGATCAGCAAAAGCAGCCAATCGCTCCGCCGCCGCCGCCCGGGCCGTGGGGTCTTGGTCGAGCCCGATCAAACGCAGGCCAGGGAACCGTTCCAGCAACAGGGCGCTGTGGCCGCCACCGCCGAGGGTGGCATCGATCAACACGCCGTTGTGATGGGGCAAGTGTTCAGCTCCAGCCACCACGGCATCAGCCAAAACAGGCACGTGGCTAAAGGGCGGCACAGACCATCGGCAAGGACTACCTAAGATCTATACATCGATCGCACCGTGGCTCCCCATGACGCAGCTGGAAACGCGCACGGAGCCGATGGTGGTGAACTTCGGCCCCCATCACCCGTCCATGCATGGGGTGCTGCGGCTGGTGGTCACCCTTGATGGCGAAGACGTGGTGGATTGCGAGCCGGTGATCGGCTATCTCCACCGCGGCATGGAAAAGATTGCCGAGAACCGCACGAACGTGATGTTTGTGCCTTACGTCAGTCGCATGGATTACGCGGCCGGCATGTTTTACGAGGCGGTCGTCGTCAACGCGCCGGAGAAACTGGCCAACATCCCCGTTCCGAAGCGCGCCAGCTACATCCGTGTGCTGATGTTGGAACTCAACCGGATCGCCAACCACCTGCTTTGGCTTGGTCCCTTCCTCGCGGACGTTGGCGCTCAAACACCCTTTTTCTATATCTTCCGAGAGCGGGAGATGATTTACGACCTCTGGGAAGCAGCCACAGGACAGCGCCTGATTAACAACAACTACTTCCGAATAGGTGGTGTAGCAGCTGATTTACCCTGGGGTTGGCTTGAAAAGTGCCGTGATTTTTGCGACTGGTTCGCCCCCAAGATCGACGAATACGAAAAGCTGATTACCAATAACCCGATCTTCCGCCGTCGAATCGAAGGCTTGGGCACGATTGAAACGAAAGATGCCATCAACTGGAGCCTGAGTGGTCCAATGCTGCGCGCCTCAGGCGTGCCGTGGGACCTTCGCAAGGTGGATCACTACGAGTGCTACGACGACTTCGACTGGCAGGTGGCCTGGGAGAAGGAAGGCGACTGCTTCGCGCGCTATCGCGTGCGCATCGAAGAAATGCGTCAATCACTCAAAATTCTGCGCCAAGCCTGCGACATGATTCCTGGTGGTCCGACGGAAAACCTCGAGGCCAAACGTCTCAATGAAGGCAAAGGCAGTGATGCTGCTGGTTTTGACTTCCAATACGTCGCGAAAAAGGTAGCTCCCACCTTCAAGATCCCCAACGGAGAGCTCTACACCCGGCTCGAATCCGGCAAAGGCGAAATTGGTGTGTTCTTACAGGGCAACAACGATGTAACTCCCTGGCGCTTCAAGATCCGGGCTGCCGATAGCAACAACCTCCAGATCCTTCCCCACATCCTCAAGGGACACAAGGTGGCCGACATCATGGCCATTCTTGGATCCATCGACGTGATTATGGGATCTGTGGATCGCTGATCAGGGCGACTCACTGCCAGGGAGACTCGTCACACTGGAAAACACCAGAACACGCGTTTCAACACTGAATCGTTTCCTTCAACAGATCCAGCGCACAGGTTTTCTGCTGCCCGCTGCGCTCACAGGAACGTTGTGGCTGAAGGGATTGCATCCTCAGCTTCCAGGGTTCAGCTGCCCGCTGCGGGCCCTCACCGGCATCCCCTGCCCAACCTGCTTCCTCACACGCTCCATCAGCGCAGCCCTAACCGGGGACCTCCACAACGCCCTGAACTGGCATCTGTTTGGGCCCGTGATGGCAGCGGTGTTGGTCGGTTGGTCTGTCGTTTCAATTCACCAACGGCGGCTGGTACCCCGTGGTGTGTTTCGGGGGGCAGCAGCCAGGCGAACCCTCGCCCTCAGTGCGGGAGCGCTCCTGGCCTACTGGCTGCTACGCCTCAGCCTCAACGCTTGGCCCTCAAGCATCTAAGTCAGCGCAAAAGCCCGCGCTGATAGGCCGTATTTTGCAGGTAAAAGCTGGCCATCGGAATCACCACAAGCCCAGCAAGGCCGCAGGTGAGCACAGTCAACAGCGCCGCCACGATGGCTGCAAGCACCTCAATCCCCACAAAACTCATGCCGTTCTCTGAGCGATACACCACCTGGAAAGCCTGAGAAAACGCCTCGCCGATGCTCATCTCCGTGACAAAAATCCGGTTTACAAACACCGGTGTGACGAGAGCCACAGCCAGACCAGGAAGAACGCAGAACAGCAAACCGACCGTCATCACGATGGAAAAGAACAAACCAGCCAGCACGTAACGCCAGAACCGTGCTCTCAACAACCCCAAGGCAGCACCGATAGAGACCACTTCACCCCGTTCGTAATACACCGCGGGAATCGCCACCATCAGCACGCTGATAAGACTGGAGAGAATTGAAAAAGGGATCTGCGTGAGTTGAGCCAAAAAGGCTGCGAGTGAAAATGCGGATTCACTAGAACCACCAAGACCACCCACTGAAATCAAGCTCAACGTCGAGAAGGCCCCACCCAATAAAGCCACGACGATGCTGCCCACCCAAACCAGCAAAAACACAGGGATGTGTTTTTGAAAAGCATCCCAAGCCTTCTGAATCGATGGCTGTTCAAAAGCAATTGGTGCGGCCATGGGTCTCGGCAGATTCGATGTCAGGGTGGCAGTCCACTACTGCATCGACAACGCATCGCAATGAACGCCACCCCATGGCTGGAAATCCACCGAACCGTGCGCTTCAGCGACACCGATGCCGCCGGCGTGATGCACTTTCAACACCTCCTGGGCTGGTGCCATCAGGCCTGGGAAGACAGCCTTGAACAGTTCGGGATTCCAGTTGGTGCCGTTTTCCCCGGTGGACGCGCTGATCAACCCAACGTGGCCCTGCCGATTGTGCATTGCCATGCCGACTTCCGGGCCCCCATGCATGTGGGTGATGCGGCAGTCATCCACCTTCAACCGAAACGAATCGATCCCGGTTGCTTTGAAGTGATCAGCCAAATCCACCTGGGTGATCAGACCGTGGCCAGCGGTGGCCTCCAGCACCTTGCGATTGATGCCATCACCCGCAAACGCTGCAACTTGCCCGAACCGATCGACCGTTGGATCGAAGCCTCAACCCTGGGCCAAATCCAACCGCTTTAAAAGCGGAAAAAAAACCAGCAAGGGTTTCTCCCTTGCTGGCGAAGATCTAGAGCTCAACGATTGAGTTAAGCCAGAGGGTCGATCACAGGTGAGAGCCTGAACTCCTCAGACTCAACCAATTCATTATCAGAACGATTGAAGGAGGATAGGAAACGCACTTGCTTTTTAGATAATGCATCAATAAAGCCATCTGCTTTTTTGATTTGGCGCGGCGAAAGACCAGCCAATTGATCATTTGACAACGATTTCACCTGGCGCTTAGTGAAACCATCCAAGGTTTTAGGCTTCAAACCAGAGATTGCATCAGGATCAATCGATCCAATTTCATTTGGCTTGAAGACACGTATTTCTTTCGAAGAGATCGTTCTAAATTGCTGTGACGTCATTCCAGTCACAGCATCTTTCGTCAAGCTCTTCATCTGCCGACGCGATAAGGCCGCAAAAGATCTCTTGGGAAGACTCTCCACCTGATCAGACGAGAGAGCCTTAACGAGTGTTCTCGAGAAGCTAGTGATTTGCTCAGGTTGCAGACCTCCAATCGCATCGGGAGTTAAGGCCTTAAATTGAGTCGGCTTCATCGCCTCAAACACCTCGGGAGCGATTTCTTTCACCTGATCGGCTTTGAAGCCTTGTACAGCACAAGTACACAACGCACTAAAGAAATCGACACTTAGATCTTTCACATCGTTAGGAGATAAGCCGTTGATATTTGTAAGTGTTAAAGACCCAATCTCGGCAGGAGTGAACGCATCGAATGGCTTATCAGGCACAGTTGTGCCAAGCGTTGTTGTGGGTTGTGGAGTGGTCGGCGATGGGGACGGAGAAGGCGAAGGAGATGGTGAAGGGCTTGGAGCTGTCTCTTATACACATCTCCGAGCCCACGAGACTAAGGCGAATCTCGTATGCCGTCTTCTGCTTGAA
>CAXDNN010000067.1:0-11852 GCA_963990675.1 uncultured Synechococcus sp. | reverse complement strand
TGCGAGATCTACACCGATGTACCCGGTGTTCTGAGTACAGATCCGCGCAAGGTGGCGGATGCCCAGCTGATGGACAGCATCAGCTGCGATGAAATGCTCGAACTGGCCAGTTTGGGCGCCTCGGTGTTGCACCCGCGGGCTGTGGAAATCGCTCGGAACTACGGCGTCAATCTCGTCGTGCGATCCAGTTGGAGTGATGCCCCCGGCACCCGACTCACCAGCCGCACAGCTCGCCCAATTGGCCATGGCGGTCTGGAGCTCGGTAGCCCCGTGGACGGGGTTGAGCAGGTGGATGGTCAGGCCATTTTGGCGCTGTCGCGAATACCCGATCAACCCGGTATTGCCGCCCGCCTATTCGAAACCCTTTCGGATGCTGGGATCAATGTGGATCTGATCATTCAGGCCACCCATGAAGGCACCAGCAACGACATCACCTTCACTGTGAACGAACCGGACCTTGCCCAGGCCCGTGAGGTCACGCAAAGCGTCCTCAACAGCCTGGGAGGTGAACTCTCCTCAGAGGGTGGTCTCACCAAACTGAGCATTAGCGGCGCCGGCATCATGGGACGCCCCGGCATTGCGGCAAGCCTGTTTAATTGCCTCTGCCAACAAGGGATCAACCTGCGCCTGATCGCCACCAGCGAAGTGAAGGTGAGCTGCGTGATTGCAGCCAGCGCTGGGCGCAAGGCTTTGCAAGCGGTGCGTGATGCCTTTGAAGTGGAAGATTCACAGGTCGCGATCAATCCTCCATTGAGCGGCGAAAACGAACCCGAGGTGCGTGGTGTGGCGCTCGATCGCGATCAAGTGCAACTGTCCGTTCGTCACGTCCCCGACCGACCTGGCACTGCGGCGGCCCTCTGCTCATCGTTAGCCGACAACAGCATCAGCATCGATGCGATTGTCCAATCGGAACGTCAACACGCCGATGGCTCCCGAGACATCAGCTTCATCCTGCGCAAAGAAGACCGGGCCCGGGCTGACGTTGCTCTTGCACCTCTACTCGCCCAATGGCCCGGCGCGGCGTTGGAGGACGGCGATGCGATTGCACGGGTGAGTGCTGTCGGTGCTGGGATGCCTGCAACCGCCGGCACCGCAGGACGCATGTTTCGAGCACTCGCCGATGCTCAGATCAACATTGGCCTCATCGCCACGAGCGAAATCCGTACGAGCTGTGTTGTTGCGGAAGAAAACGGGGTGAAAGCCCTCCAGGTGGTCCATGCCTGCTTCGGGCTGGGTGGAGACAAACGGCATCAAGCCCAAGGCACGGCCTCACCGCTTGAAAAGGACTAAGGCCCGATTACAAAGGGGAACCATCAACGTTCCGACTTGGACGGCGATTTCCAACAGACCTACCAAGCCGCTGAACGCGCCTATGGCGGAGGGGATTACGAAACCGCGCACCAGCTCGCCAGCGATTTACTGAAGCAACTGGAATCTCAGGACCAGTCCGACGACGATCAAGTCCGCGATGCCGTGCTCGGTTGGCGGGCGTTTGTGACCTTGTTGCTCGGACACATCGAACTGCATGGCCTGCAACGACCTGATCAGGCAGCGGATTTTTACCAGCGAGCCCTGGACTGCAAACCCCAGAACACCCTGGCGGACTTAGCAAGGCAAGGACTCCAACGCAGCCTGGTTGAACCCAAAGCGGACCAAGCTGGATCCGTGCCATCGCTGCTGCAAGATCCCTTTCTGAACAACGCGACCCCAGCATCAACGTCTGGCCCCAGCCCATCCACTGCCATGCCTTGGCTCAAGGAGCTCAGCTCGCCTCCACAAACCAAGGAAACGTTTGTTCCTGAGCCACAACGAACAGAGGAACCTGATGAAGCGGTTCGCTCGATCTCAGACCCTTCAGCGCCGGTGGTGACTGCAGAAGAAGAACCCCGACCCAAAAAGCAACCCTTACCTTTGCTTATCCCAGAGGAAAGCCTCCAAAACGCCTGGTTAAGGGTCTCCATCACTCCAAATAAAACAAGGGATGACTCAATCCCGATGGATCAAGCCAAACCCTCATCAAAATTGAAGCGTCTATGGAAGGGCCTAAGCCGCAGCTGAACGACGGCGGCGGGTGCGACCGGCCGGCATGTCCTGCTCAGGCTCAGCCGTTTTCTCCGCCTTGGGCGTCACCTTGGTGGCGACAGCTGTCGTGGCTGCAGGCGCAGCAACCGCAGCGGGTGTTGCAACGGCCGTGGACGTTGCGACATCCGATGAGATGACGACAGAAGCCGTTGCCGTTTTAGAAGGAGCAGCCACTGAGCTGCCGTTCGCCCGCACGGGTGCCGGTGGCGCTCCATTGCGACGAACCACACCACGGCCTGCACCACCACCCCGGTTACGGGAGGGACGATCATCCGGCTCTGCATCGGCACGGCCCTTGTACTTGGGAGTTCCACCGGGGGCCGGCTGGACCAAGCACAGGATCAAGGGCTCCACCTGCAGTTCACGACGCATGCGACGGCCGAGGCCCACCTCGACCTCACGTTGAACACCCATCCAATCGACTTCAGGGGCCTTATCGCCGGTGTTGCGAGAGAGCTGTTTCCAACGGTTTTCCAACACCCAAGTAATTTCTCGCTCGGTCCAAAGCGACATCTTGCGGGCATCGGCCGTTGTAACCACACCACGCAGGTTCACCCGGGGCGGTGCCACCATCGCGCCATCGGTGCTGATCGCGGACAGAATCGTGACTACGCCGTCTTCTGCCAACTGCTGACGTTCCTTCAGAACCCGAGCATCGACGATGCCATTGCGGGATTGGTCGAGCAGTTCGATACCAGCTTTCACCGGATCTCCCTTTCTCAAGGAGTCGGGGGTGAGTTCCACCACATCACCGTTCTCAATAATCAAGGTGTTATTGACGGGCACTCCCATGGAATGGCCGGTTTTGGAGTGCTGTACAAGCATGCGGTGCTCCCCATGGACGGGAACAAAGAACTTGGGCTTGGTGAGAGCCAGCATCAGCTTTTGGTCTTCTTGGAAGCCGTGGCCAGACACATGAATGCCTTCACCCTTGCCATAGACAACCTTGGCGCCAAGCATCATCAGCTTGTCGATCGTGTTCACCACAGAGATGGTGTTTCCAGGGATCGGGCTGGCCGAGAAAATAATCGTGTCGGTGGTTTTCACCTTCACTTGCGGATGGTCACCGCGGGAGATCCGGCTTAGAGCAGCAAGGGGCTCACCCTGGCTACCGGTCATCAGCAACAACGTTTCACGATCAGGCACATCATTGATTTGCTTAATCGGTACAAACAGCTCATCGGGCGCCCGCATGTAGCCCAATTCGCGGGCCTTCGCGATCACATTGAGCATGGAACGACCCAACAGACCCACCTTGCGGCCGTTTTTCATGGCCAGCTCAAGAATCATCGATACGCGATGAATCGAACTCGCAAAGGTGGTGACGATCACCCGACCCTCGGCATTCGCAATGTGACGGTCGAGGTTGGGGAACACCGAGCGCTCTGGCGGACAGAATCCAGGCACCTCGGCGTTGGTGGAATCACTGAACAAGCAGAGAACACCCTTTTCGCCGTGGTGGGCAAGGCGAGCCATATCAAAGTGCTCACCATCCACGGGGGTGTGGTCGAACTTGAAATCACCGGTGAAGATCACCGTGCCCACCGGTGTGGTGATCGCCAGCGAAAAGCTGTCGGCCATCGAGTGGGTGTTGCGGATGAACTCCACAGAGAAATGCTGCCCCACCTTCACCACATCGCGCGGAGCCACCGTTTGCAGCGTGGTGCGGTCGGTGACGCCCGCCTCATCCATCTTTCCGGTGAGCATCGACAGGGCCAGGCGGGGCCCATAGATCACAGGAATATTGAAGTGCTTCAGGTGATGGGCAATCCCACCGATGTGGTCTTCATGGCCATGGGTCACGATCATGCCGCGAATGCGCTTCTGGTTCTCACGCAAAAAACTGGTGTCGGGCAGAACCACGTTCACCCCATGCATCCCATCACTCGGAAACGCCAATCCGGCATCCACCAGCATCAGGTCGTCGCCGTACTCGAACACGCAGGTGTTCTTGCCGATCTCATGCAGACCCCCCAAAGGGATCACCCGTAGGCAGGGCTCTTGCTCTTTACCGGATCTCGCGTTGTAAGCCATGAAAAAAAGACGTAAGGAAAAACTGTTTGCGTAAGCCGTTAAGCCGGACCCGTCAGGTCTGACGAAGGGCAGACATGGTGTTGGACAACGTGGTTCTCATGGCTTCAGGTAAAGACGACAAAGGAGGACGAGGAGCACCGACAGACCACCCATTGATCTCAAGGGCAGCTTTGACAGGAATTGGATTTGTGGTGGCAAACAAGGCCTTAAACAGAGGAATTAATTGCTCGTGTTGGGCGAGGGCAGCGGCTGCGTCGCCTTCGAAATAGGCATTAATCATGGCCCGGATCTGCGGACCGGCCACATGACTGGCCACACTCACCACACCAACGGCACCAACCGACAGCATCGGCAAGGTGAGTCCATCATCACCGCTGTAAATCGCCAGCCGTGAGCCACACGCCAAGCGCAGGGCGGTGACTTCCTCAGTCGTTCCACTCGCTGCTTTGAAGCTGACGATGTTGGGGCAATCCATCAAGCGAGCAACCGTTTCGGCCTCGATATGACATCCGGTTCGTCCAGGAATGTTGTAGAGCATTAATGGCAGCTTGGGAGCCGCCTCTGCAATGGCGCGGAAATGAGCCTCCAACCCTTCTTGGGGAGGCTTGTTGTAGTAAGGAACCACGACCAAAGCGCCATCAGCACCAACGGCTGCGGCTTCTTGCGTGGCGTTCACCGCCTCAGACGTGGAATTGCTGCCAGTGCCCGCCAAAACCTTCGTCTCCGAACCAACAGCGCCTCGGACTGCCTCCAACAACTTCAGTTGTTCATCCCAGCTGAGGGTGGGGGATTCACCTGTGGTTCCACACACCAACAAGCCATCAGACCCTTGCTCCACCAAATGGCGAGCCAGACGACCCGCTAACTGAAAATCAACCGCTCCACTGGCATCAAACGGAGTGACCATCGCCGTCACGATGCGGCCAAACGGTTGAGGGGAGAAGGAAGCGGGAAGGGTCATCAGTTCTGAATCAGCAATTCGGCGATCTGGACGGCATTCAGAGCCGCTCCTTTTCGGATCTGGTCACCACAGAGCCAAAGCTCAAGGGCATTGGGGTCACTAATGTCTTGACGAATGCGACCAATGGCAACGGGATCCCTTCCCGTCACGTCCGTAGGCATTGGAAAACGATTGGCCGCCCGATCCTCAATCAGTTCAACCCCAGGGGCCGCGGCTAACAGTTGCCTGGCTTCCTCCACGGGGAAAGGCTGTTCAAACTCAATATTCACCGCCTCAGAGTGGGCACGCAGCACGGGAACACGCACACACGTGGCTGAAAAACGCAAATCCGGGAGATCCATGATTTTGCGCGTTTCATTCACCATTTTCATTTCCTCTTCGCAGTAACTGTTGTTCTGCAAAGGGGAGTTATGAAGAAACAAATTAAAAGCAAGGGAATAAGGAAGCACTTCACTCGTGGGGACACCACCGTCCAGCACGACACGGGACAGGTCTTTGAGTTCATCCATGGCTCGGGCACCCGCGCCGCTAGCCGATTGATAGGTGCTCACCAAAACGCGCCGCAGCGCTCGCTTCGCCGCGAGGGGAGCCAACGCCAACGTGAGCAAAATCGTGGTGCAGTTGGGATTGGCAATCACACCTTTGTGGCCATGGGCCGCCTGTGGATTGACCTCCGGAACCACGAGGGGAACGCCCTCCTCCATCCGAAAAGCACTGGAGTTGTCGACCATCACAGCGCCAGCGTGAGTGATCGCTTCACGCCACTGACGTGACACTGAACCTCCCGCTGAAGCGAGGACAAGATCAACACCTTGAAAAGCTTCGGCCGTGACTTCTTCAACGATGAGGTGGCGGCCATTCCACGTCTGCTGTTGTCCAGCGGAGCGGGCTGAAGCCAACAACTTCAAGTCTCCGACAGGGAACTGTCGTTCTTCAAGCAGGAGCAGCAATTCCTGGCCTACAGCCCCACTGGCGCCAAGGACAGCAACATTGAGCGGACGATTGGGAAGAGTTTCTGTCAAGCGGTCGTGCGAACGTCTGAACTGACAACTTTTGGCTCAACTGATCGCTACCGCTGATATGCAGAGGGGGCGGTGCATCAATTCATCACCCCTTCACCATACCGGCCGGAGGCGGGAGCGGCAGTTTCTTAAGCTGGCTTGTTGCCAAGAACTGCCGTTAACACAACCATGAGCGCTGCCGCCCTGAAGGTGTCCACCGAATCCCGCCCCAGCAGCCGATTGGCGGTGACGGTCACCGTTCCAGGGGAGCGCTGCACGGCCAGCTATGAGGAGGCCATCTCAAGCCTGAGCCGCAGCATCAACCTGCCGGGCTTCCGGAAGGGAAAAGTACCCCGCTCGGTGTTGGTGCAACAACTGGGTGGCGTCCGGATCAAAGCAACAGCCTTGGAAAAGCTGATCGATAGCGCCTGGCGCGATGCCATCCAACAGGAATCGCTTGAACCCATCAGCCAGCCCGATCTGAGCAGTGGCTTCGATGGCCTTTTGGAAAGCTTTAACCCCGGCGATGAATTGACATTCACGCTGGAGGCCGACGTAGCCCCAACGCCAAAACTCAAGACCACAAAAGGACTGAAGGCGGAATACGAAGCCGTTGCCTACGACGCTTCGCGGGTCGACAGCATGATTGAGGATTCCCGCAAACAACTCGCCACTGTTGTTCCCGTCGAAGGGCGCGCCGCAGAACAGGGCGATATCGCTGTCCTTGGATTCAAAGGCACCTATAGCGATGACGGATCCGAAATCGAAGGGGGGAGCGCCGATTCGATGGATGTGGATCTCGACAACGGCCGCATGATTCCCGGCTTCATCGAAGGCGTGATTGGCATGAAGGTGGGCGAGAGCAAATCGGTGGATTGCCAATTCCCAGACGACTATCCAAAAGAAGATGCACGGGGTCGGAAGGCCGCCTTTGCCATCGAACTTAAGGATCTGAAAACCCGAGAGTTACCCGAACTGGACGATGCCTTTGCCAAGCAAGCCAGCGAACAAAACACCATGGCCGACCTTCGCAAAGATCTCGAGCAACGCCTCAAGGACGATGCCGAACGCCGTCAAACCAGCAATCGCCACGATGGCTTGGTCAAGGCGTTGGTGGAACAACTGGAGGTGGACCTGCCTGAAGCCTTGATCCAGCAAGAGAGTCGCAACTTGGTGGAGCAAACAGCAGCTCAATTTGCCCAACAGGGCATGGATGTGAAATCGCTGTTCACACCAGACTTGATCCGGAATCTGATGCAGAACTCCCGTCCCGAAGCCGAGGAACGCCTTCGCCGCAGCTTCGCGCTCACTGCGCTGGCGGAAGCCGAAGACATCAAGCTGGACGACAGCGCCATCGACACCAAGCTGAAGGAGGTGAAAAAAGACTTGTCCGCTGACGCCAAAGTGGATCCCGAGCGCTTGCGTCAGGCCGTGATGGACGACCTCATGCAAGAGCAGCTGATGAGTTGGCTTGAAACCAACAGCACCCTCACTGAAAAAGCTCCAGAACCGGATTCGGACACCAAGGGCTGAGCTGCACCCATAGATTGTGTCCACTCAGTAGGACACCGATCGCGTGATCGACGCCCGCAGTCACCACCCCATCCAGAACCGCTGGCGGTCCGAGATGCCCATCTCGGCCCCTGGCCCTTTGCCAACCGTTGTTGAGCAGTCCGGTCGAGGCGATCGCGCCTTCGACATTTATTCACGGCTGCTCCGTGAACGCATCATCTTTTTAGGAACAGGCGTTGACGACGCGGTGGCGGATGCCCTCGTGGCCCAAATGCTGTTCCTTGAAGCAGAAGATCCGGAAAAAGACATTCAGATTTACGTCAACTCCCCCGGTGGCTCCGTCACCGCGGGTTTGGCGATCTACGACACGATGCAGCAGGTGGCGCCTGACGTGGTGACCATCTGTTACGGCCTGGCAGCCAGCATGGGTGCCTTTCTCCTCTCTGGTGGGACCAAAGGGAAGCGTTTGGCCTTGCCCAATGCGCGGATCATGATCCACCAGCCCCTGGGCGGTGCCCAAGGTCAAGCCGTTGATATCGAAATCCAAGCCAAGGAGATTCTTTTTCTTAAGGAAACCCTGAATGGCCTAATGGCGGAACATACCGGCCAACCCCTCGACAAAATTTCAGAGGACACAGACCGCGACTACTTCCTTTCCCCAGCAGAAGCGGTTGAATACGGGTTGATCGATCGGGTGGTGGACAGTTCCAGGGACGGAGGAATCGTTACGGACGGCTGACAGAACGCCATTCGCTCTCGATGCTGAGTACTCAGGGCAATCCACCTGATCGTGCCCTGATGTTCCAAATTGAGGTGACCGGCGTTCGATGGCCAAATTCGATGCCCATCTGAAGTGCTCGTTCTGCGGTAAGTCGCAGGATCAAGTGCGCAAGTTGATCGCCGGTCCCGGGGTCTACATCTGCGATGAGTGCATCGATCTCTGCAATGAGATTCTCGATGAAGAATTGGTGGACAGCCAGGGCAATCCTCGTCCAGGCGCCGAGCCGAGTCGCAAAGCGGCCCCAGCTGCTCGCAAGAGCAACAAACCGGCTCCCACGCTGGCTTCGATCCCCAAACCCCTCGAAATCAAAAGCTTTCTCGACCAACAGGTGGTTGGTCAGAACGCAGCCAAAAAGGTGATGTCTGTAGCGGTGTACAACCACTACAAACGCTTGGCTTGGCAAGGTGATGGGCAAGGAGAAACGGAAGAAACCGCCACCCGTCTGCACAAGAGCAACATCCTTCTCATTGGTCCAACGGGGTGCGGGAAAACTCTTCTCGCTCAGACCCTGGCCGAGATGCTTGATGTTCCCTTTGCGGTCGCTGACGCCACCACCCTTACGGAAGCGGGCTACGTCGGAGAAGACGTCGAAAACATCCTGCTGCGGCTCCTCCAAAAAGCCGACATGGATGTGGATCAAGCCCAGCGCGGCATCATTTACATCGACGAAATCGACAAAATCGCTCGTAAAAGCGAGAACCCTTCGATCACCCGTGATGTCTCAGGGGAAGGCGTCCAACAAGCCCTGCTCAAAATGCTCGAGGGAACCGTGGCCAATGTGCCACCCCAAGGCGGCCGGAAACATCCCTATCAAGACTGCATTCAGATCGACACCAGCCAAATTTTGTTCATCTGTGGTGGCGCCTTTGTTGGTCTAGAAGATGTTGTCCAAAAACGCATGGGGCGTAACGCAATCGGCTTCATACCGACCGCGGATAGCCGCGGCCGCAGTCGCGCCAACCGAGACTTGCAAGCCGCTCAAGTGTTGCGGAATCTCGAGCCCGACGATCTTGTGAAATACGGACTCATCCCTGAATTTATTGGACGTATTCCAGTGAGTGCAGTCCTTGAACCATTGGATGAAAAGACATTGGAATCGATCCTCACCGAACCACGCGATGCACTCGTCAAGCAGTTCCGCACGCTGCTGAGCATGGACAATGTGCAGCTGCAATTCGCTGATGATGCAATTACGGCGATTGCTCAGGAAGCACATCGCCGCAAGACCGGAGCTCGTGCCTTAAGAGGCATTATCGAGGAAATTATGCTTGATGTGATGTACGACCTTCCGTCCCAATCGTCGGTAAAAGACTTCACCGTGACCAAGGCCATGGTGGAAGAACAGACAGGCGGCAAAGTTTTACCTTTACCCAGCACTGATCATCAAAAAACTGCTTAAAATTTCACGCAAATACTTCCAATAGCATCTCCCTACTGCAGGCCAACATCGGATTGAAATAAAGTTGAATTCCATTCTTTCAATCACTTGGCCACCGCTGACCATCTCCAGGTCCCCCGTCGGCATGGCCTGTTCAACCATCACGGCATCGACCTCGGCGACGGCACCGTTGCCCATTATTTGGAGGGTCGAGAAATTCTGCGTAGTCCCGTCTCAGAGTTCAGCCAAGGAGAGGTGGTGAGCGTCCTGGATCACGCCGACGCGTCCCCAGCGGGAGTCACCCTGCGTCGAGCGATGAGTCGCCTTGGCGAACAGAACTACAACCTGCTCTTCAACAACTGCGAACACTTCGCCACTTGGTGCAAAACCGGACGACACCGCAGTGAGCAAGTGGACTCTGTGATCGATCGCGCCCGCCAATGGAGTCGACAAATGCCATCGGCCCTACTCAGCGGGCTGGACCTCTTGGTGCGACAAGGGGTCTTGGATGACAACAGCCGACAAATTGCCAGGCGAGGACTGGCCAAATTGGAACAACTGCGTCAAACGTTGCTGCAGAAGCTCGAAACCCTTCTGCAGCAAATCGGCAACGGTGGAAATAAGCAGCTTTTGCTCACGGGGCAACGCCTTGCCGATGAACTCGCTGCCGTTGAAGACCTGCAACGAAAAATTGATGCTCTCTTGAATCAACCCCGCAAGCTTCCAGGAGCCAAAGCTGAGTAGCCTCGCCATAACGCTCGCGGCGCATGAGTTCCACCTACCAGCCGCTGCATCACAAATATCGTCCGCAGCGGTTTGATCAGCTTGTCGGCCAGGAAGCGATTACAGCCACCCTCGGCAATGCGCTAACCAGCAACCGAATCGCACCTGCCTATCTATTCAGCGGCCCCCGCGGGACGGGCAAAACCTCGAGCGCGCGGATCCTGGCGCGCTCCCTGAATTGTCAAAACAGTGATGGGCCAACACCGGAGCCCTGCGGGACTTGCGATCTATGCCGCACGATCGCTTCGGGCACAGCCCTCGATGTGATCGAAATTGATGCCGCGTCCAACACTGGCGTCGACAACATCCGGGAATTGATCGAACGGTCGCGCTTTGCACCGGTTCAGGCCCGCTGGAAGGTGTACGTGGTGGATGAATGCCACATGCTCTCCACGGCAGCCTTCAACGCCCTGCTCAAGACGCTGGAAGAACCACCCCCACAGGTGGTGTTCGTGCTCGCAACCACCGATCCGCAGCGAGTCCTCCCAACCATCCTTAGCCGCTGCCAACGCTTCGATTTTCGACGGATTCCGCTTGATGCGCTGGAACAGCACCTCACCTGGATCGCTGAGCAGGAATCCATCGCCATCCAACCCGAGGCTATCCACGTCGTTGCACAACGATCCCAAGGGGGATTGCGCGATGCGGAAAGCCTGCTCGATCAACTCAGCCTGCTGCCGCCACCAATTGAAGCGAATGCCGTATGGGATCTGCTGGGAGCGGTGCCTGAACAAGAGCTCTTGGCGCTGGCGCAGGCCATGACCAGCGCCGAGCCGGTTGCCCTCCTGGAAGCCACCCGCAACCTTCTAGACCGCGGCCGTGACCCTGGTGCTGTCCTGCAAGGACTCGCGGGAGTGCTGAGGGATTTGGTGCTGATGGCCGCCGCACCCAATCGTCCAGAGCTCACAGGCGTGTCGCCCCAATTTCGCGATCAGCTGCCTGCCCTAGCCAAAAGCATCGGCCGTGCTCGGCTTCTGCAGTGGCAAGCACAATTACGCGGAGCCGAACAGCAGCTGCGTCAGAGCGTGCAACCCCGCCTATGGCTCGAAGTGCTGTTGCTTGGCCTTCTGGCTGAGCCCATGTCGACGCCCACGACAACCGCGCCAACCCCAGCTGCAGTTCCGGTTGCCGCACCTGCACCAACTCCAGCGGTCACATCGTCTGCGGTGAACGCCCCAGTTACTCCGACCCCATCAGCCGCGCAGGTGAAAACACCGGAACTTCCCGCAGTGGCGGTGGCAACTCCAACTCCTGTCTCTTATACACATCTCCGAGCCCACGAGACTAAGGCGAATCTCGTATGCCGTCTTCTGCTTGAAA
>CAXDNN010000066.1:0-11858 GCA_963990675.1 uncultured Synechococcus sp. | reverse complement strand
TTGTGGCCATGGGCGTGTGCGTGGACCTCGCGGTGCTGGTGCCCAGGGCTGTGGTCGTGCCCATGGCTGTGGTCGTGCCCAGAGTCTTTGCTGCTGCTCTTGTTCTCGGTTCCAACGACCTTGTCGGATTCAAAGAGGCCGACGCTCAGCATCAGCGGAAGAGGCACGTCTCCTTTAACGGAGCGCAAGATCCGTGCATCATTTTTGACGTCGCGCAATTGTTGTTCGACGCTTTGGAGGCGATCCTCCGAAACCAAATCGCACTTGTTCAGAAGCAAAATATCTCCATAGATCACTTGAGATCGCCCCACTTCTGTGGCGAGCACGTCATCGTCAAAATTCTCAGCATCGATCAGGGTGATAATCGAATCGAGGCGGGTTTGATCGCGAAGCTCGCTCCCCAAAAAGGTCATGGCCACGGGTAGTGGATCCGCCAACCCCGTGGTTTCCACCACGATGTAATCCATCGGTTCCGGACGATCAATAATCCGCTCGACAGCCTCCATCAGCTCGCCGTTGATCGAGCAACAGACGCATCCATTGCTCAGTTCGACCATCTCCTCACCAGTGGTCACGATCAAGTCATTGTCGATGCCGATCTCGCCAAATTCGTTGACAAGCACTGCTGTTTTCACGCCCTGCTGATTGCTCAGGATGTGGTTCAGCAGTGTGGTTTTACCTGCACCAAGGAATCCACTCAGGATGGTGACGGGAACCCCGGCTGGGGCAGGGGCTGTGGTCATAACGCAAGCTGCTCTGAATTCATGCTGGCAGTAAATCGTCGATTGCAGAGGCCAGCTCCTCGTCAAGGCTGCTGAGCCCGCCCAGATCATGGGTGGTGAGCTCGATCGTCACTCGGTTGTAGACGTTGCTCCAATTGGGATGGTGATTGCGTGCTTCCGCTAACAGAGCGACTTGGGTCATAAATCCGAAGGCCTCAACGAAGTTCCTAAAGACCAATTGGCGTTGAAGGCTCGTATCGGTCACCGTCCATTGCGGTAGCCGGTTTGCCAAGGCTTCAATTTGATTCTGATTCAGTCGTTGTGTAGTCATCGTCGAATCAGTGGGAATGCCCATCCTGGCTTGGTTTGTCGGCGAGATCATGGAGACGGTCGACAAGAAAGTCCACCTCGGTTTCGACCCCTCCATCGCTCGCCCAGGCTTCGGCGTCGTGGCGGGATTGAATGGTCTCGTTAATCCGAAGGGTTTCCCTTGCAAGGGGTTGCTCTTCCCCCATCAAATGACAAGCCACCGTGCGTTGATGCGGGGCACTGCGGTGCTCCCATAGGTAAACGGCCTGCCAAGTTCCCAAAACCAGACGACCGTCTTGAACACTCAAGCTCATGGTTTGGCTGGTCAAAGCGGTGCGGATGTGGGCTGGCATGTCATCGGCACCCTCGTCGTTATGGACGTAAGGACGACTTTCGGGCACCACGTCTGCTATCCAATTCTCGAGGTCTTGAAGAACCCGTGGATCTGCATTCTCATTAATGGTGAGGCTGGCGCTTGTGTGGAGACAGGTGAGATGCAGCACACCTTGGTGCAAACCCGTGGTCCGCAGCCATGTATTCAACGAACGATCGATCCGGGTGAAGCCTCGGCCTGGGGTTGATAGGTCCAATTGATGCAGAACCTGGCGGAGGGGCATTGGTGGGGCCTGATGGGGACGAGATTGTTGAATTTTGGAATGGTTCTGCCCTCGCTGCACCGCCCCCAAGATTGGTGGTCACGGTTGTCCTCAACTTTCGGCCAACGTGGTGCGGCGTTGTGCCCTCAGCATGTCCCGTTCTGATCCGCCAGACCTCACCTTGCTGTTCGACGGTGGCTGCCCCTTGTGCGTCCGAGAAGTCCGCTTCCTTCGCGGGCGTGATCGCCATCAACGCATCGCCTTTGTCGATATCGACGCTCAGGATTACGACCCCACTGCTTACGCAGGTATTAGTTATCGGATGGCGATGGGGCGGATCCATGCCTTAAGGGCGAATGGGGATGTGCTCCAAGACATTGCCGTGTTTCGAGAGGCCTATCAGCTCATTGGATTGGGTTGGTTGTATGCCCCCACCCGCTGGCCTTTGATTGCCCCGGTGGCCAACCTTGCCTATGGGTTTTGGGCCTCAAGACGACTGCAATGGACTGGCCGGTCGGACTTGGACACCCTTTGCCAAGACCGATGTGTTCTCTGAAGAAAAAATGGGAAAAAGAAGCAACGACAATTTGCTTTGCTCCTGAGCGATTTTCCCAAACATAATTTAGGGAGCGACATTATTCTGGATGGTACATATCGAACGGAATTGCTTTAAGGCTGAATTAATCCCTTTGCGTTGAGATTTTGCCCAGGAGTGGCATGTCTTGTTGAGATCGGCTACTAAACCTTTAGCCATTTCGCCGTTTCTCTTGGACCGTTCTATTAATTTTTCGAAGGCTTTAGATGTTCTAGGTCGTATTTGTATCGCTGCATTATTCGTGAACGCGTTGCCTGGAAAGATGAGTAACTTTTCTGGGACTGCTTCCTTCATCGCCTCGAAAGGAATCCCCGAGCCGCTCGCTAGCGCACTCTTGGTTGGTGCAATTGTGGTGTTGATTTTTGGCTCTGTGTTGTTGGTTTTTGGGAGCAACACGATTCTTGGCGCTTCGTTATTGCTGGTGTTTCTTGTTCCTACAACCCTGATTTTTCACACCAATCCCCTTGATCTTCCGCATCTGTTCACCAATCTTGCGGTGATTGGGGCGTTGATTTTGGCGATTACGCGTTCGACGGGTGGTTCGGTGCCAAGTTTTCGCTCCTTGAGAGCAAGACGCCGTTGAACTGGATGTTGTCCTGTCTCGTCCGAGCAGGCGCTCCAATCGTCATGATGGACAAAGTTTTTGGGGCCCAGTGGCAGACCTGATCACAGCGTGGGACAAGCTTGGCGCTCATATTCGAGAGACCGCTCTGACGGGGAGCATCCAAAGCACGCTTTATTGGGATCAGAACACGCGAATGCCCAGGAGTGGATCAGCCTGGCGCGGCGAGCAGCTGACCCTTTTGGCGGGCCAGCTGCACGCGAGGCAGAGTTCGCCTGCCTATGCGGAGCTCGTGGCAGAAGCGCGCCAAACATGGGCTGATGGTGAGCGTTGCCATGAGCAGGGACGCAACCTGGATTTGTTGGAGCAAGACCTCCGTCGTCAGCAGTCGCTTGATCCAGCCTTGGTAAGCGCATTGGCTACGGCGAAAGCCGATGGCTACAGCCGTTGGCAACAGGCGCGCGATGACTCGGATTTCAGCGTGTTTGCACCGGCTTTACAAACGCTGATCGATCTTCGTCAAGAACAAGCGCGTCAGCTGGCGGAGCCGCGCTCTTGCTGGGAAACATTGGCGCAACCTTTTGAGCCCGATCTCACGTTGGATCGGCTGATGCAGCTGTTTTCGCCGTTGAAAGAGCGTCTTCCTCAATTGGTGGCAGAGGTGGCGGCACCGCCCCGTTCTCGCTCCGCGTCGTGGGAGTTGTCGGAAGAGGCGCAGCAGTCTCTGTGCGACCAACTCTTGACGAGCTGGGGGCGAGATCCGGACTCCACCTGCCTGGCCCGTTCGCCCCATCCGTTTTCGATCACCCTCGGCCCCTCGGACTACCGCATCACGACTCGGGTGGTCTCGGGCCAGCCCCTGTCTTGCTTTCTCGCTACGGCGCATGAATGGGGCCATTCCCTGTACGAACAGGGTCTGCCCAATCAAAGCCACCAGTGGTTTTCATGGCCGGTTGGCCAAGCCACATCGATGGCAGTTCATGAAAGCCAGTCGTTGTTTTGGGAGAACCGCGTGGCGCGCAGCTTTGCCTTCTCAGAGCAGTGGTGGGAGCGTTTTGTTCAAGCGGGTGCTCCGCTTCAAGCACCTCGGGATCTCTGGCATGCCATGAACCCACTCTCACCGGGGCTGAATCGCGTGGAAGCCGATGAGCTCAGCTATGGATTGCACATTCTCATTCGGACAGAGCTTGAGATCGCACTCTTAGAGGGGGGATTGGCCGTGAGTGATCTGCCGAATGAATGGAACCGGCGCTACAGCGAACTCCTTGGCGTAACCCCTGAAAATGATGCAGAGGGCTGTTTGCAGGATGTGCACTGGAGCGAAGGGTTGTTTGGTTACTTCCCCTCTTATCTCTTGGGGCATCTGATTAGCGCTCAAATCAGTGAAGCGATGGTTGAAGCGATTGGTGCCCCAGAGGATCATGTGGCTCGCGGTGATGTAAGCCCTTTGCTCGCCTGGCTCCGGGAGTATGTGCACCCCCTGGGACGCTCCGTCAACGCTGAGCAGTTGGTGGAACAGGTGACTGGTCGCCCGCTCGACGCTGGATCGTTTCTGACCTATCTCGAGGGCAAGCTGGAAGCATTGAGAGTCGCGTAATTGCTGAGGGCGATTTGGTGTGAATTTCGTATAGATATTCTCACGAAATCGTTTTCTTTGTCGGAAGTTTGGGTTGATTCGATGTTGCCCCGTAGGATCCCGGGCGCTGTTCTTTGCCTTGCATGGCCAACCTCGATCAGGCTCCGAGCCGCAGCATGCCCAATCTGTTGCATGTGCTGCCCGCATTCGCTGATGAAGCTGAGCTTCGCCTCAACACGATCGTGGAGCTGAACTCCAACACGATTAATAAGTACGAGCTGATCACTGAAACGGGCCACCTCAAGCTTGATCGTGTCGGCTATTCCTCCCTTTCGTATCCGTTTGCCTACGGATGTATTCCCCGCACATGGGATGAAGACGGCGATCCCCTTGATATTGAGATTGTCAATGTGACGGAGCCGCTCGTCCCGGGATCCATCGTGGAGGCTCGCATCATTGGTGTGATGACGTTCGACGATGGTGGCGAGGTTGACGACAAGGTGATCGCTGTCTTGGCGGATGACAAACGCATGGATCACATCAAGAGCTTTGAGGATCTTGGCGCTCATTGGAAAAAGGAAACTACCTATTACTGGGAGCACTACAAAGATCTCAAAAAGCCGGGCACTTGCACCGTGAATGGTTTCTTCGGTACTGAAAAGGCCGTGGAAATTATCAAGAGTTGTGAGGCTCGTTATATGGCTGAAATTGATCCGAAACTCGTCGACTGACGTTTTTAGATTATTTCAATTACAAAGGCGAGCTAACCCTCGCCTTTTTTATGGTTTAACGCTGATACATATTCACCAAAACAGCGCGCTTGGCCTCGGGATGCTGGGGATGGCCGCAATGGGCTCCTTTCTGAGACGAGAGCACCATGTCGCCAGCTTTTGCGAAAAGAGAGATTGCTTCGGCACCTTGAAGTTGGCTAAATTCAAACGGACCGAGTTGATTCTTTTTATTAAATGTTGCACTGCGCCACCATATGCGTCGGCGTCGATGTGACCCTTTGACATAGCAATAGGGACCATCAGCGAGTTCATTGACATCACTGATGTAAACAAACGATTTAAATTTTAAGGAGCGGCCATCGCAGTGATAGCTGCGTGTGTCTTGAACTCCCTGATTTAAGTACAGATTGCGGCATTTCACCTTCATTCGATTCAAGCTGCTAACCAGTAACAATCTTTGGATTAGTTTTTCATGCAAGCAATTCTGGATCCTCGTTCCCAGGTTGATTGAAAGTTGCTCAGGATGAAAAATGTCGATCATTCCAGCGTCACTTCCACTTCGACCGTCCGGTCGTTTTACCCGATAATTAATTACAGGACGATCTGCATCCCGGAAGTTGTTGTATCCCTTTAAAACGCGATGGTTTGGAAGGTTGAGGTAGGCAATGTCCTGGAGAGTGGAAAGGTCATTTGATTCGATCTTCTCAAGCAAGTTGTCAATGTCATCTCGGATCGACGTCAAGTCTGGATTGGAAGCGGCACCGCGCAGGCAAATGATCCCGTGGCGACGCAGGGCCCAAGCGGCGGCAACAAAGTTGCGCCGGCTTCGCACAACCTCTGAAAACGGGAAGCTAATGCTGGCAACGGCTTGGGCTAGGGCTTCACCACGCAGCAGGGTTGGCTTTTTTGTGGCAAGCGTCGGACTGGGCAACACGGCTCAACGGGAGTGTTGGCAGGGTACCGCCAGCTCAAGGAACGCCGAAACTTGGCCAAACCGTCTCATAAGCGAGACGAAGAGATTCTGAAGAGTTTGCTGGTCAAGCCTGAAGTTCAGTTTTTTTGATGGCCCGTGAATACGGTTAAGACCAGCAAGACTCATGCGTCTTATGCGGATCTCTTGGTGCGCTCTGCCGGTTGTGTTTGCTGCCCTAGCGACGGCAGTTCCGGTAAGGGCGGAGGAGTTGGCTCTCAAGGCCCCATCGCCATCGCGCATTCTTTTGGATCTGCAGCGGCGCGAAATCAGCGTGGTGCTGGACGGGCGGATGCATGGATCCTGGCCTGTGGCGATTGGTGACCCCAAGACCCCGACGCCTCAGGGTGAATTCTCGATTCTTACCAAAACAATCAACCCCATTTACGTTTCAGAGAAGTCTGGACAGCGCAAGGAGCTCAGCGGTCCAACAAGCCCGATCGGTGATCGCTATTTGGCCTTCCATCGCAATGGGCGTGGTGAATTCGGGATCCATGGCACCCCCTGGCCCCATTGGGTGAAGACCCGTGCCGCCGTCAGTTTGGGTTGCGTACGCATGCTGAATACTCACGTCCGCCAGTTGTTTGACCTCGTTGACGTGGGTACAACCCTTGAAATCCGAGGATGAGATCGCATCTTCAGTCTGCGATGCTCCAGCTCTATTTCAGCTGGACGAGTGGTTGATCCGCCACGGTGAAGGAGTCGATGGCCAGCAGGTCTTGCTGGCACTGCCGGCCATGCCCGGCGCGGGGATTTGACGGGGATGACTACCTACAACAACACCTTCGAATAGGCCACCCTCGTACTTCGCCATCACGGCTAGGAACCAGAGGGTGACGCCAGGTTTGTTGCTGCTTCCTGAGACGAATGCTCCAGGGAGCGTCGAGCTGTTTCTGGATGTGATTCAGCATCATGTATAGGAGCACCCGAAGCTGATTCGGTTCACGGCGTTGAACCTCCCCTGGGTCGATGGCCTGAGCTTGGCTTAGGCCTCGGGTCGCACAGCGTCGAAAATCTCCTTGAGAATTTCGACGGCACCAAGTCCTTTCAGCGTGGTCGCCAACTCAAGGCCAATGGATTCAGGATCAGTTGAGGGGCCTGTGGCCCGCTCTCGGATCAAGCGCTTCCCGTCGAGGCTGGCCACCATCCCTGTGAGGATTAATTGGTCGCCCTCGAAGCGTGTGTTCACACCAATGGGCACCTGACAGCCACCTTCCAGTTCGCGGAGGAAGGCGCGCTCCGCAAGACAGCGCTGGGAGGTGGGCCCATGCTCGAGCACTTTGATGATCTCCATGACTTCTGGCTTGTTTTCAACGCATTCGATCCCCAGGGCGCCTTGGCCTACGGCGTGGAGAGAAATATCCCCAGGAATGGATTGATCAATGCGATCAGCGAAGCCGAGTCGACCCAGGCCTGCGGCGGCAAGGATCAGGCAGTCGTACGCACCGCTGTCGAGTTTCTCCAGACGGGTAATGACATTGCCGCGGACGTCCTTGAACTCCAGATGGGGATAGTGATGCCGCAACTGGGCAAGGCGCCTGAGTGAGCTGGTTCCCACCACAGCTCCTTCGGGGAGTGTCGCGAGATTGAGGTGCTTGTTTTTGGCGTGCAGCACCAAGGCATCAGCCGGATCTTCCCGTTCGGTGATGCACCCGAGCATCAGACCCTCAGGGAGATTGGTCGGTAGATCTTTTAAGGAATGAACAGCGATATCGGCACGCCCAACAAGCATTTGGGCTTCAAGTTCCTTTGTGAACAGTCCCTTGTCGCCAATTTTGGCTAGGGCAACATCGAGGATTTTGTCGCCTTGGGTGGCCATGGCTTCCACCGTGATCGTCAGGCCTGGGTGCGCTTGTTCCAGTTCTGCTTTGACCCAGTTGGTTTGCACCATGGCCAGCTGGCTGCGTCGTGAAGCGATGCGCAGTTCGGTGAGGGCCATGAATTCGGCGAGTCAGCCGCTCAGACTACGCAGTCGAGCGCTTCTCGATGGGCCTTTGTGAAGGGAATGCGTGATTCACATTGTGAACAACGCTTAACATTTGCAAAGTGTTCAGCCTTGCAATGCCAGGTCCAGTGGTGAACGGAGTGCGCCAAGTCGGGGCTCTTGGTCAGGGACCGAGTGACAACTCCGTTCAAGAAGCGGCGTTGCCACTGATGTCTGAAGGACGCATCCGCCTGTTACTTCTTTCCAGTGGAGAGGTATTGATGGCTCGCCTTCGGAACACCACCGATCGTGATGGCGACCATGCATACCAGCTGATTCGGCCTCGATTGGTCCGGCGAAGCCCCTCGCAAGATTCCGATTGGAGTTTGCATCCGTATCTGTCGGGTCTCACCACCCAAAGCAATGTGGTGTTGTTCAAATCGGCGGTGGCCTCTGTATTGGACCCCGATCCATTGTTGATTCAGGCCTATGCCGAGGCCACCAATCAGGAGTGCCCCCTCGAAGAGACCCCGGTGGAACGATTGAAGCGGGCCTTCCAGGAATTCACCGAAAGCGTTGATGCCAATCAATCTTTGGATTGAACAAAGCCGAGTCTGGCGTTGGCGCGATCCAATTCTGTTCAAAGAAAAACCCCAGCTCAACACTGAGGTTTGTTCTCTTCCGTGTGAGGAGGGCGTCTCATTTCCCTCGCGCCTCTTTTATACGCGACCAAAGGCGCCCTGAGAAGCTGGCTTAGTACTTATTTGATGTACTCCTTGAGGACGCCATTGCGGTTGGGATGCCGCAATTTGCGAAGGGCCTTCGCTTCGATTTGACGAATCCGCTCACGGGTTACATCAAAGATCTGGCCAATCTCTTCGAGGGTTTTCATTCGCCCGTCATCAAGGCCGTAGCGCAACCGCAGCACATCGCGTTCGCGGGGACTCAACGTGGCCAGAACTCCTTCTAAATCTTCCCGAAGAAGATTTTTAGCAACATCTTGTTCAGGATTCTCGATGTCGGCTTCGATGAAGTCTCCCAAGCGTGAGTCTTCTTCTTTCCCGATAGGAGTTTCAAGGGAGATAGGCAATTGAGCACTCTTGGCGATAAACCGGAGTTTCTCAATGGTCATCTCCATCGATTCTGCAATCTCTTCTTCAGTCGGTTTGCGGCCAAACTCCTGGCTGAGCACTTTGGTGGTCTTCTTGATGCGGGAAATGGTCTCGTAGAGGTGAACAGGGAGGCGAATCGTTCGACTCTGATCAGCGATGGCCCGTGTGATGGCCTGGCGAATCCACCAAGTGGCGTAAGTGGAGAATTTGTAGCCCTTCTCGTGGTCGAATTTCTCCGCGGCACGAATCAGGCCCAGACTGCCTTCCTGGATGAGGTCCTGGAAGCTCAGGCCCCGATTCATGTATTTCTTGGCGATTGACACCACAAGACGCAGGTTCGACTGAACCATTTTTTCCTTGGCCCGACGGCCGAGCATCAGTCGGCGGCGGAAACGAATCAACGGCATCTCCACCAATGCCGCCCACTCCTTGTTGTCAGGTTCGCGGCCGTTGTCGCTTTCGAACTGAGCCGCCAGCTCCTCGAGGTAGAGAAGATCGGCGATTTTTCTGGCCAGTTCGATTTCTTCGTCTGGGCGCAACAGGCGGATCCTGCCGATCTCCTGCAGGTAAACCCTGATGGAATCTTCGGTGTAGACCCCTTTGGGGCCGACTTTGATGCTGGCAAGCACCTTGGCCTTGGCGTCTGCTTTGGCTTTCTCCTCCTTGCTTGCAGAAGGGTTGCCGGAGGTCTTGGCCAGCAACTGATCAGCGGCAGCATCAAGATCAGCGGGCTTGATAGCGGCTGCGCTCTTGGCGCGGGTTGCGGCTGCAGAGGTTTTCGCGCTTTTCGTTGTCTTGGCTGTCTTTGTAGTAGCTGCGCTTTTGCCAGCTGTCGCGCTCTTGGCTGCGCTGCTCTTGGTGGCCGGTTTCGATTTCGCGGCGGCCTTCGTTGCAGACGACTTTGCAGTTGAAGTCTTGGACTCCGACTTGGTCTTCTTGCTCACACCCTTCGCCAGACCTTTGGAATCCGCCAGCATCACGATGGATGGAGCCGCCTTGGACGCCGCCGCTTTGGAAGAGGCCGTCTTGGGCGCTGCAGCGGTGGGCTGAGCTGACTTGCTCGCAGCAGGACTCATGGGGATTGGGATGCAGAGGGTGTACGGAACTAACGCAGTCAACTAGCACGCAACCAAGATCGACCTGGAGGCGCATCACGGCTTTCAGATCTCCCCCAAACAGAGGGGGTAGACGGCTAAGAACAGTGATCGAGAATCAATTGGTGGGCTTTGGGCTGGGGCAGGGCTGTCAGGGGCGTTCGCAGACCGGTCGGCCGACGGGATGAACCCTGGCTCGAGCTTCGTGTCTTCCCACTGGACGGAACTCTGCTCTGTTCCGACAACAGCTGTTGAGCTGTCCAACATCTGTATCTTAAGAAAAACATGTGATGTCGGCAACCCCTGTCAACCAATCCTCCAGTCCTCCTGCCGCGCAGTCATTCTCGGAAGTCGATGTCTGGCTGGAGGCCGGTCGTGACGGGCGTACTTTTAGCTATTGCGACAGCCTGAGTCTCGGCGTGGGATTGGGTGATCTTGTGGCGGTCCGGCTGCGAGGTCGTCGACTACAGGGGTTGGTCACGGGCTGTCGATTGATCACAGCAGAGGCGAATTCTGCTGACAGCGATGGTCTACAGCTCAACCCCGTTGAAGAGCTGGTGCAGCGCGCTGCAGTCGACCCATCCTGGCGGTCATGGCTCGATGCGATGGCGGTCCTTTGTCATACCAGTCCCTTTCGCATGCTCAAGGCGGCATTGCCTCCGGGATGGCTGGGCCAACGGCCCGGTTCGGCCCCTGCCTTGCGCCAGCTCTGGTGGATTGAGCGGCTTGAGGCTGCTGATCCCTGTGCTCTTCCGAAGGCCACCAGGCAGAGCGCACTGCTTGCAGAGCTCGAACGCCGAGGCGGTGGCGCCTGGCAGCGTGACCTGCTGGCGGAGGGGTTTCAGTCGGGCACGGTCAAGAGCCTGGAGAGCAAGGGCCTGATCCGCCGGCAACGCAAATCGGAGAGCGGCCCTCGTGCACCAGACCAGTCAGCAGCCAGGGCTGCTGAGCTGGAGTCACCGCGCTCGCTGACCGATGAGCAACAGTCTGTGGTCGACAGGTTTCAATCACTTCCTGAGGGTGGAGGTCTGCTGCTCTGGGGCATCACCGGCTCCGGCAAGACCGAGGTCTACTTGCAGCTGGCAGCAGCAGAGCTGGTGGCTGGCCGTCATGTTCTGCTGCTCACTCCCGAGATCGGCCTGATTCCCCAGCTCGTGGATCGTTGCCGACAGCGTTTCGGAGAGAGGGTTCTGGAATATCACAGCGGTTGTACCCCCCGTGAGCGGGTTCGCACCTGGCGTCGCTGTCTCGAGAGCGGCGATCCCGTGGTGGTGGTGGGCACGCGCTCCGCTGTGTTTCTTCCCCTGCGCCCGCTGGGCCTGCTGGTGCTGGATGAGGAACATGACAACTCCTACAAGCAGGACTCACCCATGCCCTGTTATCACGCAAGGGTCATGGCTTCAGAGCGGGTGAGGCTGCAGGGTGGCCGTCTGCTGCTTGGCAGCGCGACACCTTCACTCGAGAGTTGGAGTCGTCTTCAGCCTCACGGACCTTTGGTTCTTGCACGGCTGCGCTCGCGGATTTCCAGCCAGCCACTGCCACCTGTCCGGATCATCGATATGCGGCATGAACTGGCCGAGGGCAATAAGCGCTTGATCAGTCGAGCCCTGATGGACCGTTTGGCACAGCTTCCAGAGAAAGGGGAGCAGGCCGTCGCTGTCTCTTAT
>CAXDNN010000065.1:0-11901 GCA_963990675.1 uncultured Synechococcus sp. | reverse complement strand
GTTTCAGCGTTAAATCGCTTGCAAGACCAGACGATCCCCTGCGGCCACAACAAAGAATCCGACCGATAGACCCATCAGGCGAAAGCCCTCCACCATTACTGGCAGAGGGCTATTAACTTTACTCAAAGCGAATATCTGATGGGATTACTTTGAAACCAATGAATGATGAATACCACGATAGGTCATCCTTTTTTTGGCTTCATTCATGCGCTCAACATAGTTAATACGGTCATATCCAAGCTCTTGTGTTTTATTTTGGCGAGCAGGAATTTGATAGCTAACGCCGCGGTACGTGCAAGTAAGCATGGGGGATGGGGATTGCGTCGGCCAGAGAATCGCTTGAGATCACCGGTTGCGCAACAGGATATGTATCGACGTGAGTGGGTATTTATTCTTTCTTCGCTTTCTGCGTATCGGCTCGATACCAATCCACCCTTATCTCCGTCAATCTTGATGAACCCTTGCGTCCAAAGCTGGTCTTTACCTGAGACCTGGCGATGAATTTTCAGTTGTGAATGGCGTGGGGGAGAGTCCTCATTGGCCTCAATCCCCCCTGTGGCGGCCGCTCCTGCTGCCAGTCCCACAAGTTCAATATGGACAACAGATGGACGAACCGCCAACCGTCCTTAACGGAGCTTTACGCAGAGCCAAAGACGCCAGACGCCACGCCAAACCCCTTCCCCCCTTAAAGCCTGGGGACGATATGCGTCACCAGGTCTGCATTCACCCAAAGAACTTCCCCTGAATCGACATCGGCCACTTGAAACAGGGTCGGCACCATCGGATTCCTCGCGCCTCCCTCCACATAGATCACGTCCGCCATCCACCAGCGGTCATCGTCCGACGCAAAACCCATCTCAGGGAGATGTTGAACAATCACAGTCATGCCCGCCTTCACCGATAAAAAAAGGGGATCTCCCGCCTTAACGGGAACGGGTGCTGAACGGTCTTCGCTCATTCGGCAAACAACAGTACTTCTGTACTAGCACTTTTTGGTGCCTTCGGCTGTTTAGTGCCTTCGGGTCAAGCCGCTTCAATCGGCAAGGCTTACGTCTTGAGCAGCTTCCACCACATCGATTTCATTCATTTCTTTGATCTCAAGCCTGTTGAGGAAATGCTCTCGACCCGCATCCGTGGACAGCAACTCGTTCAAGTCTTCTCGGGTGGCTTGCTTCAGAAGTCCGTTGAGGGTGCCCTTGATGGTGCACAAAAACACCACATCTTGGTTGTAACTCATATCTCGCAGTTGCCCTTGATCGAGAGGTCTTCATCAGAACCTAACGAGGCTGGAATTCTGCACCACACAGATTTTTGAGAACAAGGATCTCCAAGATGAAGCGTCCATAAGACAGTCTGGAGAAGAAACGCTGAGATAGGGCCACAAGGAAGGAACTCGCCCACGACATTCGTGGCATCCATACGTCACTCTGGCGCCAAAACTAACGCTCTAAAGCCCTGGGGTGCACGATTGGAGCGGTGCACTCATCCAATCTCCGTGTTTTGCTTTACGACCCACAAAAAGGAGGATTCATCAAGATCCCCACCCCAAAAAATCCGGGCCTTGGCCATACCCAAGCAAGGGGTAGCGATCCCATTTCCGCAGCGATCAGCAAGAAACATCGACGTTCTTCTGAAACTGAATGGCTGCAACGCAAGATGCGCAGAGCAATGCACCACTTCAAAAACGGCTTAGCAAATGCAGACAAGGCGTAGAAAAACATTTGGGCATACGGTTCAAGCGATGCTTTTTCCCGCCTATTTGTTGACAGGTGCCGAGTAATTCAAATATATTTTGGGCATCAATCAACAGCAAACCAATGCTTACAGGTTCAGACCTTCTCACAAAAGTCAAAGATCTCGGCGACGTTTCAAAGTCTGATTTGGTAAGGGCTTGCGGTTATGTATCTACAAAGAAGGATGGCAGCGAACGCCTGAACTTCACTGCGTTTTACGAGGCTCTGCTCGACGCTAAAGGAGTGAATCTCACCGGTGGTGGTGCTGCAATTGGCAAGGGTGGCCGCAAACTGAGCTACATCGCAAAAGTTCAAGGCAACGGCAACTTGCTGATTGGCAAGGCTTACACCGCGATGCTGAACCTGGAGCCGGGTGATGAGTTTGAAATCAAGCTGGGCAAAAAGGCAATTCGTCTTCTGCCCACTGGTGCTGCTGCAACCCACAGCGAAGGCGCTGAAGGCGTTGAAGAGTGATTGAGTCGGCATAGCCGAACCACGAAATATGGCTGCCCTGTCTCCACGACAGGGCTTTTTTTATGGGCTGTGACCAACACATTTCGCGTCGTCGGATCAAGCACAAAAATTCTGAACAACATTTGTTCGGCAGCCATCACGAGAGATCGATGGCTTGGACACAAATCCGGAACTAGTGCAACGACATCTCATCAACACAACAACAACGACATCACCATGAAGGTTTATCAATCATTCAACCGCTCAGCTCCTCCTCTGAGGCCAAGACGTTGAGACAAGTGTGCAAGCTTCCCCCTCCCCCAGTTGTTTGTTTAAGGAGGCTCTATAACGAGGAAGCGGACGTGGGCGTCCGCTTTTTTATGCACCCATCATTCACTGTTGCTGATGAGCAGCAAGGCTGAAAGCATGTGCGATAAAGCCAGTCTTCGTCGCCACTATCGGCAGCTGCGGCAGACAACCCCAGCCATCCATGAAGCGATTTATGGAGCAGCACTGCACTTCGTTCGTCGAACAACAACGCGAACGTCCGTGGTGGGTTTGTATTGGCCCCTCGCCAACGAGGTAGACCTTCGCCCCCTGCGCAGGGAGTTACTCAACCCCGTAGCCCTCCCACAGGCCGACGGCAAAGGGGGATTGCGATACAAACGTTGGAGTGGCCAAGCCCTTGAAAAAGATGGCTGCGGAATCCCCGCACCAACTGACGGCATCAACCTTCAAGCGCAAGAGATCAGCCTGTTGCTCGTGCCAGCCCTTGCCGTGGACTCAACCGGGATCCGCCTCGGATATGGCGGGGGCTACTACGACCGATTGCGCACAGACCCTCTCTGGGCAGATGTTCCCGCCTGGGTCGTGCTGCCGTCGAACTGCGTTCAATCCCCCCCATTACCTCGGGAGTCCTGGGATGTGCCGTTCAACGGTTGGATTACTGAACAGGGGTCTAGCCAGGTCTTGAGGTCCAGCGCATCATGAGCTTGATTTAATCGCGCAGACCATGCTTCGTGTCTTGGCGTCTCTCCTGCTGTTGGGTGGTCTCGGGACGATCCCCGGCCAGGCCCATCAAATTGAAAGTGCGCTGAATTATTTGAACGGAGAACTCGAGCTCAGTAGCAGCTTCTCCAATGGAGAACCAACACAAGATGCCGTGGTCCGTCTGCTCAACGCCGATGGCAGCGCAGGTCAAGAGTTGGGTCGCACCGATCGAGCCGGTCGCCTCACCCTCCATCTCGACACGGTTCCAGATGGAGTCGTCGATCTACAAATCGACGGTGGTCCCGGTCATCGTGATTACCTCGAAATGCCAGTCCAGGCAGGACAGGTGAAGCTCGACGAGGTGGTATCCCTGCCGATCAGCCTTGTGCTTGTAGGGCTTCTGGTTAGCGTGCCAAGTCGTAAGGACTAACGAACGGGATGGCCACCAGCACCGGCAGTGAAATCCTCGACCGGATGGTGGAACGCTTGGGCGGCACGACGGATCCCAAACGCCGCTACGAATACGTGCTCTGGCTCGCGAAAAAGCTGGAACCCTTCCCGACCGATCAACAGACCGACGACATCAAAGTGAAGGGTTGTGTGTCGCAGGTGTACGTGCGTGGCACCCTCACCGATGGGGTGATGCGCTGGCAAGGGGATTCCGACGCCTTAATCACCAAAGGATTGTTGGCTCTCTTGATTCAGGGGCTGAATGGCCTAAGCCCAAAAGAGGTGCAAGCTGTCGACCCTGCATTCATTGCGGCCACGGGCCTCCAAGCCAGCTTGACCCCATCCCGTGCCAACGGTTTCCTCAATATTTTGCGCGCCATGCAAGACCAAGCGCGCCAACTTGAACCAAACTCCTCCCCCATGGATTCATAGAGTTGTCGAACGTCGCGTCACCAAGGGTTCAAAGGGGAATGGGTTCAGGGATCGGAATTGGTCTGCTCGGGCTGGGAACAGTTGGCGGTGGTGTGGCTTCGATTCTGCAAAGCCCAGATGAACGCCATCCCCTTGTCGCGGATCTCAAACTCATGCGCGTTGCGGTTCGAGACCTGAACCGACCCCGGTCTGTCGAACTCCCCAACGAGATCCTGACAACCGATCCATCCGACGTCGTCAACGACCCGGCCGTCGATGTGGTGGTGGAAGTGATCGGTGGGATCGAGCCAGCTCGAAGCCTGATTCTGCAAGCCATCACCGCCGGAAAATCCGTCGTCACGGCCAACAAGGCGGTGATCGCGCGTCATGGGCAAGAAATTGCTGACGCCGCGGCCAAAGCCGGGGTTTACGTGCTGATCGAAGCTGCCGTTGGTGGCGGCATCCCGATCATTGAACCGCTCAAGCAATCCCTGGGGGGGAACCGGATCAACCGGGTCAGCGGAATCATCAATGGCACCACGAATTACATCCTCACCCGGATGGCCGATGAAGGTGCTGCCTACGAGAGTGTTTTAAAAGACGCCCAGGAATTGGGATACGCCGAGGCAGACCCCGCGGCCGATGTGGATGGATTAGATGCCGCCGACAAAATCGCGATCCTGGCGAATTTGGCCTTTGGAGGCAGCGTCGAACGCAGTGCAGTGCCCACGGCTGGCATCAGCCAATTGCAAGGACGTGATGTGGATTACGCCAAGCAGCTGGGCTATGGCGTGAAACTACTTGCTGTGGCGGAACGGATGAAGCCGTCGGGTGAGCCACTACCCCTCTCGCTTCGAGTGCAACCCACGTTGGTGCCAAACGATCATCCGTTGGCGGGGGTGAACGGCGTGAATAATGCCATTCTTGTGGAGGGCGATCCCATCGGCCGCGTGATGTTTTACGGACCAGGGGCCGGGGCCGGGCCCACCGCTTCAGCTGTGGTGGCTGACATCCTCAACATCGCCGGAATCAGCCAAGTCAGTCAGGGCGATCATCGCTTGGACCCCCTCTTAGCGGCGAGCAGCTGGCGTCGTTGCGTGTTGGTGGATCAAGGCGAAATCCGTCAGCGTCATTACGTGCGCTTCCACACACAGGATGCTCCCGGCGTGATTGGTCGGATTGGGGGCTGCTTTGGCGATGGAGGGGTGTCGATCCAATCGATCGTTCAGTTCAACGCCAGCCAAGCCGGTGCTGAAATTGTTGTGATCACCCACGAAGTGAGCCAAAAAAAGATGGACGACGCGCTCAAATCAATCCAAGCGTTGCCCGAGGTTTCCGGTCTTGCCGCCCACCTGGGTTGCCTTTAAGCCCCAACCAACTTCGGACGTCCCCACGACGGAGGGCCCGTCGATGCGTCAAAATATAAATATGTTTCACTGCAGGGATCGGCAAACGCTGATCTGTGCATCTAACGGTTCATGCCGAACCTCACCCAAACATCACCCCATCAAGGCTGTCTTATCCAAGATGCCCCCAATTCGATGAGTATTCATCAAGGTGATTGCGTCAACCTCAACCTCGACGAGAACACCTATCAAGTGATTGGTGTCGACGGTGATCACGACCGTTGCTGGGTTCGTCGTTGGCCGATTGAACCGCAAGGTGGATCGCCGGTTTTTGAAATCTCCATCAATCAAATCCGCAATTTGGGTTAACGGGATGTTCAATAGGTTCGTCTTTGCCTGAGCATCGCGTTGAAGCGAGCCAATCAAACCCTCAGGTCGTCCATATCTTTAACCGCTGCCCTCGTCATGGCAGCTTTGACGCAAACCGGCTGCCAGCCCACCTCAACGAGCCAGCGCATCACCGTGGCGTCTGCAGGGTCCATCAGCTCTCTCGATCCAGCCCAAGTGAGCACGGTTCACAGCTTGCAGCTGCTGAGCGCCATTGGGGATCCGCTCTACAGCCTGAACGATGACGGAAGCCTCCAACCCCGTTTAGCAGCATCAAAGCCAACGATCAGCGCCGATGGACGGCTTGTCACGATCCCGCTGAGAACAGATGTTCGTTTTCACGACGGCACCCGCTTTGATGCGGAAGCCATGGTCTTCAGCTTGCGCCGGTTTCTCCGAATCGGAACGCTGAGTTATGTGGTGGGAGATCGCATCAAAGCGATCGAGGTTGCAGGCCCTCACGTCCTGAGGCTCACGCTCAACCGACGGTCCACGTCGCTTGAGGGACTGCTCACATCGATCAATCTCACCCCCCTTTCTCCTCGGGCCTACGCCAAGCACCAGGACAGCTTCCTGCATGACAACTTTGTCGGCACCGGTCCGTACCGGCTCACCAAATTCAACGAAAAACAGCAACGTCTTGAACCCTTTGAGCAGTACTGGGGGGAACCACCCAAAAATCCCGGTCTTGATCTGATCAGCCTCAGCAACTCCACCGCTCTCTTTGGTGCGCTTCGCAGCGGTGAAGTGGATGTGCTGCTATCAGCCTCCATCGATGAAGACCAACGCCATGCCCTGAATCAGCAAGCGAAGCGAGGCGACTTGCATGAAACGGTTGGGCCAGCGATGGAAATCGGCTACGTCACCCTGTTGAGCAACACCGCACCTCTCAGCGACCAACGCCTGCGGCAAGCCATCGCCTTAAGCCTGGATCGCGAAGAAGTGAGCGAGCGTGTGAGCTATGGATTGCGGCGACCGTTGCGTGCCTTGATTCCACCCAGTCTCCCCGGGGGAGACATGACCCCATGGCCAAAGCACAACCCCAAACAAGCCAAAACACTGCTGAGTCAGTCGGGTTACTGCCAAGGAACCCAACTCGAAGTTCCTCTCACATTCCGCTCCAATGTTCCTGCCGACAAACTTTTGGCACTGACATGGCAAGCCCAAGTGCAGAGGGATCTTGCGGATTGCATGGTTCTCAAGCTTGATGGCGTGGAATCAACCACCGTGTACCGCCAGCTGGGGGAAGGGGCGTTCAAGGCCGTGATTCTCGATTGGCTCGGGAGCTATCCCGACCCCGAGGCTTACCTGAATCCTTTGCTGAGTTGTTCCAACGCTGAAGGCCATGTGTGTCGGGATGGAGAAGCCGCCATCAGCGGAAGCTTCTGGAGCGCACCTGGACTTCAAAGCGCCCTTCAGGAAAGTGACTCGGTTCGGGGCGCGCCGCGCGTCGCGGTGCTGAACAGCATTGAAGAGCTCACCGTGAACGGAGCCGCTTACATCCCCGTATGGCTCGAATCCCCGAGGTCCTGGAGTCAACGCAGCTTGAATCCACCCAAATACAACCAAAGTGGCTTCCTTCGCCTGGCTGAACTGCAACGGGTGTCCCACAAACAAGGGATGAACTAATGGGACGCGCGCGCGATCTATTCCGCTACAGCGCCACTCGCCTTGGGCTCGCACCATTGATGCTGTGGCTGATCGCCACCCTGGTGTTTCTGCTCCTGCGGGTTGCTCCTGGCGATCCAGTCGATGCCGTTCTTGGCAGCCGAGCTCCCGCTGCAGCCAAGGCCGCCATGCGCGCTCGGCTCGGTCTGGACCAATCACTGGTTGATCAATATTTGAGTTACCTCAATGGCCTGATCCATGGGGACCTTGGGCAAGGCCTGATCAACCAGGAACCAGTGAGCAAAATCATTGGGAACACCCTTCCCGCCAGCCTCGAATTGAGTGTGATTGCCCTGATCGCTGCGGCCATTGTTGGCCTCAGTATTGGGTTCAGCGGCATTGCTCGGCCGGAAGGATCGATCGATTTCAGCGGAAGGCTCTACGGCCTGGGCACCTATGCACTCCCCCCGTTCTGGGTCGCCATGATGGTGCAGTTGATCTTCGCTGTGAGCTTGGGTTGGTTTCCGGTGGGAGGCCGCTTTCCCCCCAGCCTGCTCCCACCAGAAGGCAGTGGCTTCTTTCTATGGGACAGCTTTGTTTCAGGGAATTGGCCGGCCTTCGTTGGAAGCCTCCGACACCTTGTACTCCCAGCCGCAACGCTGGCACTCCTGCTGAGTGGAACATTCACCACCGCACTGCGGCTCAACCTGCGACGCACCTTGAGGGGAGACTACGTCGAAGCAGCCCGCAGTCGAGGACTGAGCGAACGCCAGGTGATCTTGCATCACGCCTTGCCGAATGCTCTGCTTCCCGTTCTCACCATTGCCGGCATCACGGTGGCCTCTCTGATTGGCGGAGCACTCCTGATCGAAGTGACGTTCTCATGGCCCGGCATCGCCTTGCGACTGCAAGAAGCGATCAATCAACGGGACTACCCCGTGGTGCAGGGCATCGTCGTTGTTATCGCTGCACTCGTTGTGTTGGTGAGCGTTGCTGTGGATCTTTTGGTAGCCGCCCTTGATCCACGCGTGCGCTACTAGAGATCGCCGGTGAGGCGATCAGCTTCGCTGCGATTTAAACGATGCCAACGGGTTGCTCCACCGTCGAAATGCCCCGCTGCCGCCGGTCCAGGCTTCGATTCGAGTTGCTCGAGAAATCGAATCATCTCTTGGGCAATCAGGGCTTGAACCCTCAGTGGATTCACGCCCACCAACTCTTCTCCCAGTTGAAAGAGGTCGTCTCCCTGGAGTGAACCCGCTTGGCTCTCAACGCGAATCGGCGAAAAATGACTCGCACCCTCAACCACCACCACCCGACTCAATGGATGGTGGCCGAGCCTGCGCAGCAAGGAGATTTGTTCATCCAACGGTGGCGTAATCAAGTCGAGGGTTCCACCAAACAACAACAACGGCATCACCAGCGGTCGCGTTTGTCTGCCACTCGGCCAAATCAACCCACCAAAACTGTTTAAACCCACCACTGCGGTGGGCTGAGGATCAAGCGGAGCTGTTTGGAGGGCTCGGTTAGCGGCCAATTCACATTGCAATAGCTCCGACAAATTGGTGAGCGGAATCGCAGCCAGTGAGGCGCGACAACGGCGGTCGATGTCAGGGACAGGATCAGCCCCCGCCGCCAACAGAGCGGTGAGGGCTCCAAGTGAGTGGCCCACCAACACCACATTCGTTCCCTTCACAGGGAAAAGACCCTTGCGCTGAGCCTTCAGCACCGCATCAAGGTCCCAGAGTCTTTGCCGCAGAGCCCTGGCCCCGTCAAAAGATTCACGGCCATCTAAGAGCGCTTGAACAGCTTCAACATCGCTACCTGGATGCTCAACGATCACCACAGGCCATCCCGCCTTACTGAGGGCTTCGGCCAACCAGTGGAAGTGCTCAGGATCGCCGCCCAAGCCAGGCATCAGCAGGAGCCAAGGCCGATCAGCTGGCGTGGACGACACCAAAGACGACCAAACTTGAATTTGGATCGGCGCATCACGATGGTGCACCGACAAATCGATTACCTCGGGGGGGTTGGCTCGCGACAACTCCGATCGGACAGTTTTGAACGGTCGTGGATTGACCTGCCGGGTCGTCGGTTCAGCGGCGAGAACCGCCATCAAGTTCTTATGGCGCTCGAGCTGCTGTTGCCAATGGCTCGCCGCCTTTAGCAAGGCATTGAGATCCAACCGCAACTGCTCTGCGGGCAAAGCTTGCAAAACATCGAGCGTGGACACTTGCTCCTGTTGCTCCAACAATCGCTCCAAGGTTGGAAGCACCTCAGAACTGCTGATCTGTCCACCGCCTTCCACACGAACCAACGCCCCTAAGGAATCAATCAACGGTCCAGCACCCCAACTACTGAGGAGCTGTTGCCCGAGGCTTCGGCGGGTGAGCACCGGCGCATTGAGCAAACGCACCAACCCCTCCCGGCTGTCGGGATCCAACAGTCGCAACCAAGTGGCTAACTCACTTCGGCTGCGATCTCCAAGACGCCCAAACGAGCTGAGATCCTCCACCGACACCGGCAAAACGATGCCGTCAATTTCCACTTCCAGTCGTTCAGTCGCACGCGCAGGCCACGATCCGACCGACAAGAGCAGCAGACTGCCCGTCAAGCCCATCGCGATGCATCGTCCTGTTAAGCGTCCGCGCAGCAATGCCAGACCCTCTGCGGTGGTGGAACCAGTTTCCACCAGCGCTGAGAAATGTCACCCGCATCAGACTCCTGGCATCGATCGGGGCCGGTGGAGTCATCTTCATGACTCCGCTTATTTTTCATGCGATCCATTTCTCCGCCAGTCAAGTCGGCAGTGGCCTAGCCCTTGCAGCGCTGATCGGCACCGTGGTTCGTTTGATCAGTGGTGTTTTGATCGACCGTGGATTGCGCTGCTCTTGGCCGATCCGGGTGACCACCCTGCTGGCCATTGCTGGCGATGTGATTTTGGTTCAGGCGAACGATTATTCCCATTTTCTATTCGGTCAAGTTCTGCTGGGCTGCGCTGCAGGGCTTTACTGGCCAGCGATTGAGCTCGCCGTTCCCCTGAGCTGCGCCCAAGTGCCCTCAGGGCGGGGATATGCCCTCGTGCGCAGTGCTGATGCCCTCGGCATCGGATTTGGAGCCTTGATCGGAACCTTGGCCTCCACCCAGGGCGCCCTGCGGATTGTCTATGGCGTTGAGGCCCTTTGCATGGGTGCTGTTCTGATTTTGATCAGTCTTCGACCGCTTCAGGACGATCGCCCTGCCCATGGCTCAAGCCAAATTGTTGAAAAGTCCACACCCCGCGGAGTTCCTTCCACACCAACCTGGCTGCTGCCGCTGATGCCTGTACTCGCCACCAGCGTGGTGGCCACTGGCATCCTGGCCCTCCAACAGAGTGCTTTACCGCTGGATCTAGTGCAGGGCAGCCTTCAACGCCCCAGCCTCACCGAGAGCCACAGCAGTGCTCTGATTGCCCTGCAATTAACCCTTCTCGTCAGCCTGCAGTGGCCAGTCGGTCGATGGTTATCGAACCGCAGCGTTGGCTTCGGCTTAAGCATCAGCCTCGCCAGCTTCAGTTTGGGATGCGTGTTGATCGCTTTGTCATCGCTGTTTACGGCCGGCACAGCCCTGGTATTGGTGAGCTTGCTGCCCATGGCCTTTGCCCAAGCCGCCTTTCTTCCCACAGCCACAGAAGCCGTCATCGAAGAGACCCCACCTGAACATCGTGGGCTCGCGATGGCCCTGTTCTCCCAGTGCTTCACCGTGAGCGCGATCGTTGCCCCCCTTCTGGGTGGAGCCATGCTGGATCAGCTCAACAATGGGTTGCTGCTCTGGCTCTTGATGGGCGGAGCATGCCTGGTGATGCTTCCGGCACTCCGTAACTTGCGCCCCCGCTTCACAGCGGATGGATCGTCATCTGAGTTAACCCCCGACGCTCAGGGTGCGGAAAAAACCTTATCGATGCTGTAACAAGGTGTCCACGCCACTTTGGGGTCAATCGGCTGCAGTCGGCGATTCATCAACGTGTAGCGACAAAATTGGCCGCTCTGTTCGAGCGCCGGTCCCTTCACGGTGACGTCTAAGGGGTCGAGTTCGACCCGATGTCGCATTTCAAAACTGGGCTGTGAAGTCAGAATGGCTGAACGATGCAGCGTGTAGATCACGGCATGGGCGTTCGGCGAACCCAAACCGAGCAAAACACCCCACATCCACCAAGTCCGACCTAGTTCCCCCATGACGTCAGACGCAGGATTTCAAAACAGTACGACCCATGCCAGCTCCCAACCCCTGCTGATCCTGCATGCCGGAACCCATAAGACAGCCTCGACCTACATCCAAGAGCGATTGCATCTCAACCGCGATTTGCTGAGCCAGCACTCGATCACTTACCAGGATCCTTGCTGCGATCGGCCAAAGGCGAAAAAACTTGCTGGTGAATTATGCAAATACCGCGAAAAGCGCTGGAGAAGAATGCTCTCCAACCACAAACAAGGCGAGCACCTTCTATTAAGCGCAGAACAATTTTCTGTTCCATTAACCAATCAAAA
>CAXDNN010000064.1:0-11959 GCA_963990675.1 uncultured Synechococcus sp. | reverse complement strand
ATGATACGGCGACCACCGAGATCTACACCTAAGCCTTCGTCGGCAGCGTCAGATGTGTATAAGAGACAGATGGTGAGGTGATCTCGAGCACCGAGCACTCCAACTGGAGCAGGGCGCTGCTGCAGCTCTGCCGTCAGCGCCCCAACTCGCAGCCATTGATGCAATTCCCCAAACTTGAGCCATCCCTTACGGAGCAATTAGAGCAACTTCACCAACGCATCAGCCTCCACAAAAGCTCTCAATAGAGAGCGAGTTAGCCTAAAAGAAGCGTCTGACTGTGATGACGGCCAACTTGGCTCCGTACGTCGACCTTCATGACCTACTGCCGTCTCAAACCAAGCTGCGACGTTTTGCCCCAGGTGAAACGCTTTTGGGCCCTGGAGAACGACCCAACACCCTTTGGCTGATTCGCAGCGGTGTTGTGCGCAGCCTTGTGACGCTGCCACCGCAAAACCAGTGGCGCACCGTGCAACGCCACGGCTGCGGCGAGCTCATTGGTTGGCTCAGCTGGTTGCACGATCAACCGATGGAAGTGCTGCGGGCCGCGGAACCCACCGAAGTCGTGGAACTGGGGATACAGCAATTCGAGCAACTGTGGAGCGATCATCCCCAACTCCGGCAATGGTGCAGTGAACAAGCTCCCATTGCCGAGCAGCTGCACTTGCTGCGCCTGCTCAGCGATGGGAATCCCGCTCGCGGTCATCAATTGGATGCCTGGCGACAACTCACGGCCAAAATCCAGTTGGCCGTTGACAGCGCTCCAACCCCACGATCCGGCGGGGAGTGGTTTTGGATTAATGGCAAACCATGGCCTTCGCCACCACAGGTCGAACCGGGGCAGCAACGGCTGTTTTGGGTACCTGATCCCGAGAGCGAAACGATCCGCGCCAACCTCGAAGCGCTGGGTCCACCACGGCAGGGCAATTCCAACGAACGTCTGTTGTCGCTGCGGCCCGCCAGTGGAGCCCGGGACATTCCCCTTGCGATTTGCCGGGCGTTAGCCGATTTTCACGCGGTGCCCTTCAACCGGGACAACCTCCTCGATCAGGTGGATGCCCTGCTTCAGCGTCAAGACAAACTCAATCTGATCAACATTGGGCAATTACTGAACAGTCTCGATCTCTCGGTATCGCTCGTTGAGATCCCGATGGCACAACTCAGCCGGGTGCCCTGCCCTGCCGTGTTCTGCAAAGAAGGCCACATCACCTTGCTTGAGGGGATTGATCCCAGCGGGGAACTCAGGCTGCTCGATCCTGAGCTTGGGCCATTACGGGTAGAAGCGAAGGCACTACAACCCGATCACAAGGCCGATGGCGATCGACTGTCGGTCCTGCTGCTGCGGCGCCGCCCAGACAGCAAAGAACAACGCTTCAGCTGGGCTTGGTATGGCCCCTTCCTCAAACCGCACCGACGCGAACTCGTCGAAGTCTTGGTCACCTCGGGGGTGGTGAACGTTCTAGCGCTCGTCACGCCCCTCGGAATTATGCGGCTGGTGAATGCCCGCACCGGCGGGGACAATTCGCTCGATGCGGTGATCAGCATTGGCGTGATCTTGATCGCAGCCAGTGTGGTGACGGCGATCGCTTCCGCCCTCCGCAGCTTGATTTTTACCGGGGTGGCCAATCGGGTGGATATGGACACCCGCGAGACGATCCTGGATCGGCTCGTGCGGCTACCCCAAGGTTTTTTTGATGCCAGACCGGTGGGACGCATCACCTATTACTTCAACATGCTGGATCGCCTGCGCGATTTTCTAATCGGCCAGGCGCTCACCACCCTGGTGGATTTCAGCTTCAGCTTGCTCTACGTCGCCGTTTTATTCAGCCTGAATCCACTGCTCACCTTGGTGACCCTCAGCACCCTGCCCTTGTTTGTGGTGCTGGCCCTGATTGCCAATCCAATCGTGGAGAACCAAATCGACCGGATGGTGGAGGAAGGCGTCAAAACCAACAGCTATCTCACCGAAGCGATCACGGGGATCCAAACGATCAAATCCCAAAACGCTGAGTTAAAAACCCGGTGGGATTTTCAAGACCGCTACAGCCGTTTTATTGGCGAAGATTTCAAGCTCAAGGTGAGCGGCGAAACCGTTGGAGCCCTCGCCAAATTCCTTGGCGAACTGTCGGGCATCGCCACGATGGTGCTGGGGGTTTGGCTTGTCTCCCGCAATGAACTTTCGATTGGAGCCCTGTTTGCCTTTCGGATCATTGGCGATCGCGTCACCGGGCCGATGGTGCAGCTGGTGCAGACCTGGCAACAGTTCAAGATCCAATCGCGCAACCTCGTTTTGGCAGCGGATGTGGTGGATCGCCCGACGGAGCAATCCGACCGTCAGGCCAGCAACATTCCCATGCCGCCCCTGGAAGGCAAGATCTCCATCCAGAACGTTGACTTCCGCTACGACGAAAAAGGCCAGCAGATCCTTTACAACGTGTCGTTGGACGTGCCCGTTGGCACCTTTGTTGGCATGGTGGGCGGCTCCGGGTCCGGCAAATCCACGCTGCTGAAATTGCTACCTCGCTTCTATGAGCCGGAATCGGGGCGGATCAAAATCGATGGCCTCGATATCAGCAAAGTTGAGCTGTACTCGCTGCGTCGACAAATTGGCGTTGTGCCCCAAGACTCCCTTCTCTTCGATGGCACGATCAAAGAAAACCTGTTGATGGTGAAGCCGGATGCCACATCGGAGGAGCTAATCCGGGCCGCCCAGATTGCCTGTGCCCATGACTTCATCATGGAGATGCCCCAGGGTTACAACTCCCCAGTCGGAGAGCGGGGAGCCGGCCTATCGGGCGGGCAACGCCAACGGATGGCCCTGGCCCGTGCCGTGCTGCAAAACCCACGGATGCTGATCCTCGATGAAGCCACCAGTGCCCTGGATGCCACCACCGAACGGCAGGTATGCCTCAATCTGTTTGAGGCCTTCCGGGGCCGCACCGTTTTCTTCATCACCCATCGCCTCTCCACCGTTCGACCGGCCGATCTGATTGTGCTGATGGACCAGGGCGCTGTGATGGAGGTGGGCAACCACCCCGATTTAATGCAGCGCCGCGGCTGGTATTACGCCCTGGTGCAAAGCCAGGCGCAAGAGGGGCTGAATTAATGCCGCCGCAGGAGCCAGCCCCCTGGAGTTTTAATCAACCGGTTTTCCTTCAAAAAAATCGGCGGGCCTCCACCGTTTTGGTGTGGACCTTGGCGGGCGGAACATTGTTCGCCACAGCTTGGGCTTTTACGGCGCCCTTGCCCCAAACCATTGCCGTGCAGGGCAAGTTGCAACCCTCCTCCGGCGTGATGGCGATCGAAACATCGGTGCCTGGTGTGATCGAAGCTGTGGCGGTGGAGGAAGGCCAGCGCGTGTCCCGCGGAGACGTGCTGTTGCGATTTGATGCGCGGGATGCGGAAGCACGGCTGGAAAGCGCCCAACGCAATCGAAATCGACTGCAAAACCAAGTGACGATCAATCGCGTTGTGTTGGGAGAAAAACCAGCCACCACATTGAGCGACAACCAGCGGGCGCTGCTCAGCAGTGAACGGCAAAACAACAGTGCAAGCCTGGCCGCCGATCACGCTGCGATCCGCCGAAGTGAGGTGCGCCTAGCCGGTCTGAAGCAATCGCTGAACACGGCCAACATGGTTGCGGAACGCTTTCTTGGCTTACAACGCCAAGGAGCTTCCAGTGAGCTTCAGGTGGTGGAAGCCCAGGCCAAGGTGGCCCGGCTCCGCACCGAACACGATGCGGAAGAGCAGGAGCTGATCCGCTTGCAGTCGCGTCAAAGTGCTGATCAGGGGAACCGCGAATCACAGCTGCGCAAAACGATCGAAGCCAATCTCAATCGCATCGCCAGCTTGGATCGGGAGATTCGTCAGGCGGAAGTGCTTCTCTCGCGCATCACGGTGCGGGCACCCATCTCTGGCTTGGTGTTTGATCTCAAGGTGAGCCGAGGTGATGTGGTGCAGAACACCAACGGCAACAGGCCGATGCTCAAACTCATTCCAGAGGATGACCTGCAGGCCAAGGTGTTTATTCCCAATGACGCCATCGGTTTTATCCGCAAAGGACAAAAGGCTGAAATTTCACTCACCGCCTTTACCGCCAGCGACTACGGCTATCTGCCCGCCACCGTGCGGCGTGTGGGCTCAGATGCACTCACCCCGAAGGAACAGCAGCGGGAGTTGGGCACAAACGCCCAGGGCTTGTATTTCCCAGCCATCCTGCAGCTCTCCACCCAAAATCTCACCGTTGGGCAACGCTCCATCGCTCTACAACCGGGCATGAGCCTGACGGCAGATCTGCATGTGCGGACCCGTCGTTTTATCGCGACGATTACCGATCTGCTGGACGACAAACGTCGCAGCTTGGAACGCTTGCGCTGATGCGGCCCGTCAACCCCCACCCGCTCTGGCAATACTTGCCAGAGGAGCGCCGCACCCGACGCGCTCGCTACCGGTTGCAACGCCAGCGTTGTTTGGCGTGGTTGATGCGAAAACGGCAGCTGGTGGGCCTTTTTATTGGCCTGTACGTGGTCTTGTGGATGATTCCACTGTTGTTTCAGCAGGTGTTGATCACGGCGTTAGCCCTCATGCCGCTTCTTCTGGTCCCCCCAGTTGGATTGCTGGTGTATTGGCTGGTGTGGGAGGAGTTCCATGGCTGAGATCGAATTGCATCCCGGCATGCCGTTTTGCGACATCGCCACTCTGAACAGAATTAATCGTCAGCAGGGGCTGTGTTTGGCCATCGCCCAAGCCAGCGTGTACGACGAGATTTGCCAAGTGGTTCCCTTAGCAGAGTCCAAGGAGGAGGAGCTCACCCACGCCTATCTACACAACAACGACGTCGACCCAGCGGACACCGACGCGATTGATCGTCTTTTGTCGGAGCAGGGCTTGAGCCGAGACGATCTCCGCTACATCGCCACGAAGCGAGAACGGATGGAACGATTCAAGAACCAGGTGTTTTCAGCGGAGGTGGAACGCCGTTTTCTCAGCGAAAAGTTGTCCCACGATCAAGTCACCTACTCATTAATTCGTGTTCGCGATGGCGATTGGGCTTTTGAGCTTCACCAACGAATCGTGGAAGGGGACGCCAGTTTTGAAGAGCTGGCGAGCCAGTATTCAGAAGGACCAGAACGCGACAGTGCCGGCCGATTGGGTCCTGTGCCGTTCGATCAGGCCCATCCTTCGGTGGTGGAAAAATTACGCAGTTGCGAGGCAGGGGAGCTGTTAGAGCCGTTCTTCTTGGTGAACATCTGGCTGATCCTGCGGCTGGATCAATGGGATGGAGCACGCCTCGACGATGCGATGCGGGAAGAATTAATCGAGGACTTATTTGAACAATGGCTGGATGGTCGCGTTTCAGAGCTGTTAGCAGGACGAACCCCTGGCCTTTTGCCCACCCACCTACTGGAGGGTGTCTAGTTCTTGAGCGAGCCAATCGGGCAAGGAGGACACATCGGCGACGTCTACCGCACCGAGGGGATAAAACAACAACATGGCGATCAAGCCGGCCGGAGACTCGGGAGGCGTGAGCGCGGCACGGGCACGCTGATCCTGCTCATCCACCAACTCACAGCCGAAATTGGAGGTAATCAAGCTACGGGTCACCAACCCCACGGGGGACGCATACAAGCTCTGCACTTGCGTGTCTTCCACGTCCAACCAAAGCTGGGCTACCACACAACGCAAACCGCTTAATTCCGCCAGAACCTCTGGATCGGTGGCATCACGGCTGTAGCGGTTGATGAAATCCGTCATCCGCGTCAGCGCGTCCTCCTCTTGAAACCACGCCATGGCCACATCACCACGATGGTCTGTGAGTGGCTCGAGTTTCTCCTGGACATCGGGCTCCGTGGCCGCTTCCAACAAACCCACAGGTTCCTGCAAGAGCGATTCAAGCTCTGGCTCGCAATAGGCGATGTAATCGCCCAACAACCAATTCGGGAGACTCTCCAGGGGATCACGCACCGAAAGTTGTCCGGGCGATGCATAGGGCATCAACGCCAACAGCAGGTTCAGTTGTCTTGGCTTCTGCTCAGGTGATGACAATTCTGCTGAAAGCTGATCACGCCAACGCTGCTCATCCCGTGCCAAGACCTGCTGCACCAGCGGGCCGTTCAACTGGAGGCGCTGCAAATCACCAATGGCTCCGGAATACATCGCCTCCAACTGATCCGCTGGAGCAGCAAGCCAAAACGCCGATAAGCAATGCCTTGCTTGCCGTGCAGCCTGCAAGGTGAGCACCGACGGATGCAAACCCGCCTCCCGAATAATTCCCTCCAATCGAGACACCGACCACGGGCGAATCGAGACAGCAGGATCAATGCCAGCCATCGCAGGCAGATCAACTTGCGGTACCGAATCGGACAACAAATCCAACGCCTCCCGACGCGTTGCGGTTGCCCCCAGGAAGCGCTGTTGAAGCCAGCTGCGCACACCCATGGTTGTCGAGAACGATGTTCGGCAGGTTAGAAGCACTGTCTGTGGTCCGACCATCCACACGATGCACTTGCTTCTGATTCATCAGAATTTCCCGGGTCAATTTCGTGATCTCGGGCCCGCATGGCTCGCCATGGGTCACCAGATCACGGCGCTGGGATCAGCAGCCGCTCCCACTCAGGTGAACCGTTGGGAAGGCCTCACCCACGTGCAGTACAGCGTCGAAGGAGAGGACACCCCCACCAGTCGTCAGCGCAGTGAAGCGATCGCAACGATCTGCCGACAGCTCATGGCAACAGAGTCGCCGCCAGATCTTGTCTTGGTTCACAGCGGCTGGGGCGAAGCACGACGGCTTCGCGAGGTGTTTCCAACGACTCCATTGGTGGTGTTTCCAGAACTCTGGGGGAGCCCAGAAGCGTTGGGTTTTGGCTTTGATCACCACCTCAAGGAACTCTCACCACCGCCAGGCTGCTTTGACGAGCAAAACCAGTTGTCAGCCGACGCTATTCATTCCAGTGATGCCGCGATTGTGTCGTGTATCGCGCAATACAACAGTTTTCCAACACCACTTCAACAGCAACTCACCGTTCTGCCCGAGGGGCTAAATCTCGACGAAATCGTTCCGGATGCCCCGACCCAGCTCCAGACCTCTCAGCAGACACCTTCTGAGCTCGAATCGATCAGTCCAGATTTATGGCCTTTTCGTTTTAATCAACCCGTAGTCACGCTGGTGTCGCGCTACCTCGAACCACTCCGTGGATTGCGATTGGCCTTTGAAGCCTGGCCGATGATCGCGGCAGCCGTTCCAGCTGCACATTTCGTTGTTGTGGGACAACAACAGGAAGGTTATGGCCTCGCAGTGGATACAAACGCGGAAACAAACCACCTCGACGCTGCACTCTCTGGCCTTCCAGACAGCGTGGATCGCAACCACATCCATATGTTGAAGTGGCTCGCCCACGGGGACATGCTCAAGCTTTTACGGCACAGCGCCTGTCATTTAGCCCTGAGCTATCCCTACACGCTCTCTTGGAGTGTTTTAGAAGCAATGGCATGCGGAGCACCCCTGATCAGCAATTACGGCAGCCCGATCGCTCCAGAAATCATCCACAACCACAACGGCCTCTTGATTGCGTTTAACGAGCCTGAGCAATTAGCCGAGGCGGCCATATCTCTTTTGACGGACACCGAATTCCGAACCGACCTGGGACACCGAGCTCAGCGCACCGTGAAGGAGCGCTTTGCTTTGTCCACCAGCTTGAACGCCTATGAGCAACTGTTTGAGCGGCTCATCGCCCTAAAAACACAACAGCCCTAACAACCCATCAGCAGCCAATCATCCAAGGCGATCAACACCTGCTGGACTAATCCTCTCCAATCACCATGGCGCGGTTGTCTGATTAAGCGCATCCCTGGGTACAACTCTGTGTCGTCCCGATGACGCTGCCAGCGGGATGCAGCAGCCCATGGCAACAACAGCCACGTGGGGTGGCCAATGGCCCCACCAAGATGCGCCGCGGCCGTATCCACAGACAGCAAGAGATCACAACGCTGCACAGCTTCGGCTTGTTCGAGAAAATCAGCCTTCTTGGGAATGTCATAGCCAGGCTGCAGCAAAACGAGATCGACCTTCCGCTGCAGGATCGCAGCACAAAGTTGTTCCAACTGATCGGAGGGGATCGTTTTGCGGCGGTACTCCAACGCCTTTGAGGGATCATCGAGATACCGACCGGCTTCCCACACCAAACCGATCCTTGGCCCACCCGTTGATCGCAACGGCTTCGGCAGACGCAGCACGGCCGGATCTGGCCAACATTGAGCCTTCAACAGCGCCGGCAAGCTCAAAAGAGAGCCATGGCAGCCAGAAACGATGGGGCATTCATCGCGAACGCGCACGTTGAGGTTGGGCCCCAACCACCGCAATCCCTGCTGGAGCAACCGCTGCAGCGGAGCCCTCACCTCCAGGGTGAGCGGCATGGACGCTTGATAGACCTCCGGGATCCAACGCAGGGCCTGCAGGGTGTCTCCAAAACCCTGCTCATCCCAGAGCGTGAGAGAAGACACCTCAGGCCATCCCAACCAGTGGGGTCGAGGAGGCCCTGCCGCCACAATTTCGTCCACAGTCCAGCGCTGTTCAGCCAGGGCCCACGCCTCCGCCCATGCCCCTTCCCCCAACAAAGCCCTTGCCCTGTTGTGTTGAAGACGGCCATGGATACCGTCTGGATCGGCCCGTTGGTACATCCCAGCCGCCTCGTGATAGCGGCCAAGATCCAACAAGACATGGGCCAAGACGTGCCAAGCACGTGGGTCGATGGGCTCCTGACCCCAAACCTGATCGAGCACAGCCCAGCGAGCCCAAGTCAACGATTGAGCGAGTTGATCGTCCAACCGATAGGCGTTGGCAAGATCGATTAGTTCAAGCCCCTGACCGATCACTCCTGAAAAATTGGAACGACCTTGATCAATCGAGCAATTCAACAATCAATACTTGGATAGTGCTACGTATCTAAATCCAGTTTATGGCCACTCACCACTTTCCATCCCGGTGAATTCAGGGGTGGTCAAATGAAAAACCGACACTAAAAAAGCAGCCTCTCCAAGCCAGTGGTTATATTGAAGGAAATTCTTCTATCCAAATGTCAACAATTGGATCCGATAGCGTTGTAGGCGTTCTTCCAACAGGGGCGGATGTAGTAATTGGAACCGATGGTGGCATCGAAGTTAATAAACCCGTCGAAGAAGCAAAATTTGACGTAACCGGTGATACCGAATTTACAGGGAAGGCCGTCAAGGATTCAGAAGTTGTTGTCAAAGGCAAACAAGGCGAAACAACAACTGTTACCGTCGAAGACAAATTTAAAGAAACCGACATCAGAAATCGTGGCAAAGGAGCACTTGAAGTTGAATTTTCTGGAGGTAATTTCACTAAAGGTAAGATAACTTCTAGCAAATCTAAATCTTCTGACTCTATTAGTTTCCAAGGAAAGAGCACAATCAACAGAGGGTCAATTAAAGTGGGCAAAGGAAATGATTCCATCACCTTTGCAAAAGGAACCAAATACAAGGGAAAAACAACCATTGACCTAGGCAAAGGTGGTAAAGATTCTGTTGTTGTCGAAAACAATAAAGTCAAAGGAGGTAATTTAGTTATCACCAATTTCACTAAGAAAGACACTATCACAATTGGTGGTGAAACCTTTACTTTTAAAGATATTAAAAATGGTGCTGAACTCCCCGGAGTCAAGGTCGAACTACGCTAAAATTTTATATCCTCACATTTAACGATTAAATTTGCATGTAAGCCTCTCCCTGGAGAGGCTTTTTAATTTAAATATTAGATTTAATTTTTTCTAATTTGAATCCACCTGGAAGGACTGAACCTATCTTTGCATAAGCTATGGTTTGTCCTTCTGCAACATTAGGAGCACCACAAACAACCTGAAAATCATTTTCTCCATCATTTACAGTACAAACATTTAATCTATCAGCATTAGGGTGCCCTTTTACTGATAAAACTTTTCCAATAATGACATTTTTAATTTCAGAAAATTGGTTATCATGCTCAGCTTCGAGTCCTACAGAAGAAAGTAATTCAGCAAGATCATTAGGCTGTTCATCGATATCAACAAAGTCTTTTAACCAATCAATTGATACAATCATTAAAACTGCCTCAAAAATCTTATATCGCCATTGTAAAATAGTCTTATATCATCAATTCCATGTTTTAACATAGCTATTCGTTCTACACCCATGCCAAATGCATAACCGCGCCATACCTTTGGATCATAACCAACGCTTTTAAAAACTTCAGGATCAACCATCCCACAACCAAGAATTTCCATCCACTGATTTCTTTGTTCATCCCAAATATCTACTTCAGCACTTGGTTCAGTAAAAGGAAAATAACTTGGCCTCCACCTCATCTTGCGGTCAGATCCAAACATCTTCTTTACAAAGTATTCTAAGGTACCTTTAAGCTGACCGAAACTGACATTTTTTTCAACGAAAAGGCCTTCAACCTGGTGAAATAAACAATAACTTTTATAACTAATAGATTCATTTCTATAGACCCTCCCAGGAACAATAAACCTTAAAGGAGGATCTTTCTCTTCCATTAAATGAATCTGTACATTTGAAGTATGAGTCCGAAGCACAATGTCTTTATCTACAAAAAAGGTGTCTTGCATATCTCTAGCTGGATGATGCTCTGGCACATTTAATGCAGTGAAATTATGATAATCATCATCGATCTCTGGACCATAGGCGACACTAAAACCTATCTCACCGAATATTTTCTTAATATCAGTAAAGGTTTGTTCTAGTATATGAGAAGACCCTCGGCTATAATTTTTCCCTGGTAATGCTATATCCACAGAGTCAGAAGACTCACCACTATCCGAATCAGATTGAATAGAGCTAATCTTTTCAAAGAGTTCATTCTTAAGCTCATTGAGTAATTGACCATAAAGAGGACGATCATCATTTGAGACTTTCCCTAGCTCTTTAAAAAGATCTGTAACTAGACCATTTCTACCAAGATATTTCTGTCTAAGGATTTCTGAGGAAGAACTATCACCGATACTAGCAAATTCAGTTAAAAAATCGTTTTTAACCGATTCGATACTATCTTTAAGTGACATTGAACTACTTCTTAACAGAGTTCACCAAGTCGGTGAACGATTGCGGATCTTGCAACGCAAGATCTGCTAGAACTTTTCTATTCAGTTCGATTCCTTTAACATTCAATGCATTGATAAATGCTGAATAGGTTATATCATTAAGTCTACAAGCAGCATTGATACGAGTAATCCATAAGCGACGAAACTGACGTTTCCTTTGTCTCCTATCTCTATATGCATATAAACCTGCTTTTGTAACAGCGTCTTTTGCTGATTTAAAGGTACGGCTCCGGGCACCATAGTAGCCCTTGGCCTGCTTTACTACTTTCCGATGCCTACGATGTCGTGGAACGGAACTATTTGCGCGTGGCATATTCTAATCTCCTAAACTAAACACATAACATGCGTCGAACATTCCGCCTATCACCAGCATCAACGAAATCACTTTGCCTCATTTTTCGTTTTGCTTTATTTGAACGACGAACAAGCATGTGTCTATGGTTTGCTTTATTTCTTTTTAATTTACCTGATGCTGTAAGTTTAAATCGCTTTGCAGCACCACGTCTTGTTTTCATTTTTGGCATAATAAATCCTTTATTGTTTGGCCGATAAAACGACTGACATTCTCCTACCTTCTAATGGAATATCTTTTTCTATTTCCGCAACCTCAGATAATTCTTCAATTACTCTATCCATAACATCTTTACCAAGATCAATCCTGGAAAGTTCTCGACCCCTGAAAATTAAGGTAATTTTTAGTTTACATCCATCATTTAAAAACTTTTTACCCATATTCAATTTTGTCATTAAATCATGGTCTTCTATACGAGGTCTTATTCTAATTTCTTTCAGCTTTATTACTGTCTCTTATACACATCTGACGCTGCCGACGAAGGCTTAGGTGTAGA
>CAXDNN010000063.1:0-11969 GCA_963990675.1 uncultured Synechococcus sp. | reverse complement strand
TTTCAAGCAGAAGACGGCATACGAGATTCGCCTTAGTCTCGTGGGCTCGGAGATGTGTATAAGAGACAGGGCAGCAGATCTCGCAGCAAGCCCAGTAAGGCCATCGAGTCTTGCCCCCCCGACACCGCTAAGACCAGTGTTTTGCCCTGGGGAAGCAGGTTTGGGGATGTGAGCAGCTGCTGGTGCAGCCGATGATGCCAGGGGGTCCAGGACAACGATTGGAGGTAACTTTCCTCCACGGTGTGAGAATTAGGGCATCGCTGTCCAGTCCCATGTCCCGTCTTCAGCAACTGCCCGTCGCTCTACAGCGCAGCCTCGAGCAGCGATCGACTCTCAAGGTGATCGCCGGTCTGATGAATTTTGATTCAGCGAGCGTTGGCCGTGTGGCCCGTGCAGCTGGCCATGGCGGAGCCGACCTGATTGATGTGGCTTGTGATCCTGCGTTGGTTGCCTTGGCCAGCGAGGCCTCTGGTGGTGTGCCGATTTGTGTGTCATCGGTGGAGCCTGAACTCTTCCCCGCAGCTGTGGCCGCTGGAGCCGCGATGGTGGAGATCGGGAACTTTGATGCCTTTTATCCCCAAGGCCGGATCTTTGGTGCAGCGGAGGTGCTTGAACTCACCCGTCGCACCCGTTCTCTTCTGCCCGACGTGGTCCTGAGCGTCACCGTTCCCCATGTGCTGCCGATGGACGAACAAGAGCAGCTGGCGGTTGATTTGGTGGCGGCCGGTGCGGATTTGATTCAGACCGAAGGCGGCACCAGCGCTAAGCCCTTTAGTGCCGGCAGCCTGGGTCTGATCGAAAAGGCCGCCCCCACCTTGGCTGCGGCCCACAGCATCAGTCGTGTGTCGACAGCTCCAGTGTTATGCGCCTCAGGGCTCTCGGCCATCACGGTGCCGATGGCGATTGCTGCCGGTGCCGCTGGTGTTGGGGTTGGTTCTGCAGTGAACCGCCTCAATGATGAGCTGGCCATGGTGGCCGTGGTGCGGGGCTTGCGGGAAGCACTCAGTTCCTCAGCGAGGGTCAGCGTCTAAAGCGCGCTTAGCCTGACTTCAACCTTGTTGGGAGTTCCATGGGTCCGATTGGCTGGCTGTTGCAGTGGCCGGTTCGGGCCTTGGTGCTCTTGCTTGTGGCGGCCATGCCATTGGGGGTGGAACTTTCAGGTTTTTCAACGGCCCTTGGCTCTGCCGCGCTGATTGGTTTGTTGGGGACTCTGCTCATCGTTCCCTTAAAGCTGGTGCTTGCGTTGCCCTGGGCTGTGGCGAGCCTCGGCGGATTGCTGGCTCCGGTGAGCTGGCTGTTCAATTGGCTGATCACGGTGATCCTGTTCAGCCTGGCGGCTGCATTAATTGAGGGGTTCCGTTTGAAAAATGGCCTGTCCAGCGCTGTGTTGGGGGCGGTCGCTTACAGCGTGTTGAGCACCGTGTTCATTCGTCTGCTTGGTTTGGGCGATGTGGAGCTGATTCGAGCAGCGCTCGTTTAAGAGCTTTTTAAACCCCAACACTCCTGTTAGTGGCTTTAACCTGACCAGCCGGCATTAAGGCTCGCCCATTCATGCCCGCCTTCGATCTCACGGCGCCCTATTCCCCGAAAGGGGACCAACCCACGGCGATCACCCAACTGGTGAAGGGGGTGAATGGTGGCGAGCGCTATCAGACCCTGCTCGGTGCGACGGGGACTGGCAAAACCTTCACGATGGCCAACGTGATCGCCCAGACCGGGCGACCGGCCCTGGTGTTGGCCCATAACAAGACGTTGGCGGCTCAGCTGTGCAATGAGCTGCGGGAGTTTTTTCCCGAGAACGCCGTTGAATACTTCATTTCTTACTACGACTACTACCAACCCGAGGCCTACGTTCCGGTTAGCGATACGTACATCGCCAAAACAGCGTCGATCAACGAAGAGATCGACATGCTGCGCCACTCCGCCACCCGCTCCTTATTTGAGCGCCGTGATGTGATCGTGGTGGCTTCGATCAGCTGCATTTATGGCCTGGGGATTCCGAGTGAATACCTCAAGGCGGCGGTGAAGTTTGAAGTGGGAGCCACCCTCAATATTCGTGGTCAGCTGCGGGAGTTGGTGAACAACCAGTACAGCCGCAACGACACCGAAATCGCCCGGGGCCGCTTTCGGATGAAGGGGGATGTGCTCGAGATCGGCCCGGCCTACGACGACCGGTTGGTGCGAATTGAGCTGTTTGGTGATGAGGTGGAGGCGATCCGCTACGTGGACCCCACCACCGGGGAGATTTTGCAAAGCCTCGAGGAGGTGAATATCTACCCGGCAAAGCACTTCGTCACTCCGAAAGATCGCCTGGATGATGCGATTAAGGCAATCCGGTCGGAACTCAGAGAGCGTCTTGAGTTTTTGAACGGTGAAGGCAAATTATTGGAGGCGCAGCGGCTGGAGCAGCGCACCAAGTACGACCTGGAGATGCTCGACCAGGTTGGTTACTGCCAAGGCGTGGAGAATTACGCCCGGCATCTGGCGGGCCGGGAGGCGGGCACACCGCCCGAATGCCTGATTGATTACTTCCCCGACGATTGGCTGTTGATCGTGGATGAAAGCCACGTCACCTGCTCGCAATTGCAGGCGATGTACAACGGCGATCAAGCTCGCAAAAAAGTGCTGGTGGACCACGGCTTTCGTTTGCCCAGTGCTGCCGATAACCGCCCGTTAAAAGGCACAGAATTTTGGGAGAAGGCCCACCAAACGGTGTTCGTGAGCGCCACTCCGGGCAATTGGGAGATGGAAGTGAGCACCGGTCAGGTGGCGGAACAGGTGATTCGTCCCACCGGGGTGCTGGATCCGCTGATTGAGGTGCGCCCCACCACGGGCCAGGTGGACGACTTATTGGGCGAAATCCGGGATCGGGCTGCCAAGAATCAGAGGGTGTTGGTGACGACCCTTACCAAGCGGATGGCCGAAGATCTCACCGATTATTTGGCCGAAAACGGCACACGGGTGCGTTATCTCCACTCGGAGATCCACTCGATTGAGCGGATCGAGATCATCCAAGATTTGCGGCTTGGCGAATACGACGTGTTGGTGGGCGTGAACTTGCTGCGGGAGGGCTTGGATCTACCCGAAGTGTCGCTGGTGGCAATTTTGGACGCCGATAAGGAGGGCTTTCTACGGGCTGAGCGATCCCTGATTCAGACCATCGGTCGTGCCGCACGCCACGTGGAGGGCAAGGCGCTCCTCTACGCAGAGAACATGACCGATTCAATGGTCAAAGCGATCGATGAAACCGAACGTCGACGCAAGATCCAGCAGACCTACAACGAACAGCACGGCATCGTTCCAACTCCGGCGGGCAAGAAGGCCAGCAACTCGATCCTGAGCTTCTTGGAATTGTCCAGGAAGCTGAAGCAAGACGGTCCCGATGCCGACCTGGTCGAGGTGGCTGGCAAAGCGGTCCGGGCTTTAGAGAACGATGCCGATGCGGGATTGGCGCTCGAGGCGTTACCGGAATTGATCGATCAGCTCGAAAGCAAGATGAAAGATGCTGCGAAAAAGCTCGACTTCGAAGAGGCGGCCAACCTGCGCGATCGGGTGAAGCAGTTGCGCCAAAAGATGGCGGGCTCTCGCTGATTTTGGCGCTCAGCGCCGAAGCACCATCAACTGCTGTGGGTCGGCATTTTTGAAGCCCAGTTGGCGATAGAACCCGGCACTGTTGGTGGTCATCAGATAAACGCGCTCGACGCCCACCACGGCCGGAGCATGAAGAAGCTCATTCAGCACACGGCGCCCAAGGCCGTGACCGTGGAGGTCACCGGCGACAACGATGTCCCACAGCACGGCCCGGCTGAAGCCGTCGGATGTGGCTCGTCCGAAGCCGACGAGTCGCTTTCCACGCCATAGGCTCACCACCGCATCACTCCCGGAGAGGAGACGGCGCAACTGAGCGAAGCTTCTGCCGCGGGCCCAAAAGGCATGGCGATCGAACAAACGCTGCAGTTTGAGCAGAGCGCGGGCCGGGATGAAATTCGGTCCGAGTCCAAGGAAGCGCAGGCCGGGGGCACCTGGCGCGTGGTGAACCAACCGGATTGGGGGCACGGGCCGCTCAATAGGGCCTTTCATCTTGCCCCCACAGAGGTTTCAACAGGCCAGTGTCCTTTGAACAACTGTTGATGCAGGCGTTTTGGTGCGTTGAGATTCTCTGCCGGCTTAGGTCTCAGCCCCGAGTTGATCTAGGACCTGCCGGGCCCGTTGCACCACCGCAACGGGTACTCCTGCGAGTCGTGCCGCTTCGATGCCATAGCTACGGCTGGCACCACCGGGGTGCACTTGGTGCAAGAACAGCAGATCGTCGCCCGTTTCCTCCACCAACACCTGAAAATTGGCCACGTTCTCGCGTTCGCCAGCTAGAGCATTGAGCTCGTGATAGTGGGTGGCGAACACGCTGCGGCTTTGTAAATCCCCTGCGAGATGTTCACTCACGGCCCAGGCGATCGATAGGCCATCGAAGGTGGCGGTGCCTCGGCCGATCTCATCCAGCAGCACCAGAGAGCGCGAAGTGGCGTGATGCAGGATGTTGGCGGTTTCGGCCATCTCCACCATGAAGGTGGACTGGCCAGCGGCAAGATCATCCACGGCGCCAACGCGGGTAAAGATGCGATCAGCAATACCGATGCGTGCCTGCTTGGCCGGAACCCAACTGCCGATTTGCGCGAGCAGTTGGATCAGGCCGATTTGACGGAGATAACAGCTCTTGCCACTGGCATTCGGTCCGGTCAGCACCACCAAATCGGTGCCGTTTCCGAGGACTACATCGTTCGGGGTAAAGGGGGTTTCCACGAGGAGCTGTTCCACCACGGGATGCCGCGCTGCATTCAGCATTAATTCCCGGGTGTTGGTGAGTTCGGGCGCACAAAAGTTGCTGGTGGCGGCGACATCCGCCAGCCCAGTGAGGGCATCGAGGCCGGCTACGGCCCTGGCGGCTTGGCGGATTGAGGTGGCCATGGCCCCCACCTGCTCCCGCAGGTGCACGAAGAGTTCGTATTCCCGCTGGCAGGCGCGGGCGCGCAATTGAAAAATGCGTCCCTCCCGTTCTTTGAGTTCGGGGGTGATGAAGCGTTCTTCGTTGGCCAGGGTTTGGCGACGGATCCAATGCTCCGGTACCGACGCTGCTTTGGCTTTGCTCACTGCGAGGAAATAGCCAAAGGTGCGGTGGTGTTGAAGTCTCAGGGTGCTGATGCCGCTGATCTGCCGCTCTTGTTGTTCCTGTTGAGCGAGCCAGGCGTCTTGGTCATCGAGTTGGTTGCGCAGGCCGTCGAGTAGGGGGTCGACGCCGTCGTGGATCAATCCCCCTTCGCTCAGAGAAAGCGGCGGTGTTTCCACCAGGGTGTTGCTGACGGTTGTTGCAAGGTCCTGAAGCTGTGGTTGGGGATCAAACAGTGCATGGAGCCAGGTAGGCCCATCTGTTAGCTGGTCTTTGAGTTGAGCTGCCAGTTGGGGCAGTCGTTCCAGCCCGTCCGCGATCGCCACTAAATCTCTGGCACCGGCATGACCTGCTCCGGCGCGGCCGGCTAACCGTTCGAGATCCCCCATGGGGCGCAGCAGTCGGCGCAGCGTGTGACGCAAGGGCCTTTTCTCCACAAGGCTGCTCACCACGGTTTGGCGTTGCTTGATCGCAGCAAGATCCATCAGTGGGGCTTCGATCCAGCGGCGCAGGCAACGGCCGCCCATGGCGGTGAGGGTGCGATCGATCGCCCAGAGCAACGACCCCTGCAGCAGCCCATCGCGCTGGGTGGCGGTGAGTTCCAAGTTTCGGCGCGTTTGGGCGTCCAACACGAGCGTGTCGCCGCTGTGAACGATCGCGGGCACCTCCAGGGGAACCCGGGCGTTGTCGTCAAGCGGCTGGGTGTCGCGGACGTATCGCAGTAAGCCACCGATGGCCTGCAGGGCGAGAGGCAATTCCGGCAGGCCGATGCCATCGAGGCTCGCCAAGTTGTAGTGCTCAAGCAGTGCAGCCTCCGCTTCAGGGCGGCTGAAGGGGGTGCTGCTCATGGGGGTGAGCCCGACGCGATCCGGGCACCAGGCCGGAGCAGGATCGTCGCCACTCCACAGCAGTTCGGAGGCCTGGAGCTGAGACAGGTGTTGATGCAAGCCATCACTCCCCTCCCGCTGCAGCACCTGCACATCGCCGGTGCTGACATCCGCTTGCGCCAATCCCCAGCGAAAAGGTTGGTGTTTGTTGGCTGGCTCCACCACCACCGCGGCGAGCCAGTTGTTGCGTCGGGCACTGAGCATGCCTTCCTCCAGCACGGTCCCGGGGGTGAGCACGCGGGTGATGTCCCGCTTCAGCAAGGCACCTTTGGCAGGGGTTGTTTCGAGTTGATCGCAGAGGGCCACGGAATGCCCCAGACGGATCAAATCGCTGCAGTAGCGCTCGGCGGCGTGGTGGGGAATGCCCGCCATCGGCACGCGCCCGATCGCTTTGCCGGCATCTTTTCCCGTGAGGGTGAGCTCCAGCTCCCGCGACAGGGTGATCGCGTCTTCAAAAAAGCATTCAAAAAAGTCGCCCAGCCGATAGAGCAGCACCCGTTCCGGGTGCGCCATCTTCAGTTCCACGTAATGGCGCAGCACCGGCGTGAGCTGCTCAGGCTTTAGCTGGCTGTGGTGGGCCCAAGCCGGCTCGTCTGTGCTGTTGGTGTCGTCGCTGGTGTTCTTGCTCCCGTCGTCTGTTTCAAAAATGGGAGTTGTTGCTGGATCGCTGGATTGGCGTCGTCGTCGCGGCCTGGCCAAAGCGTCGTCGCTTAGGTCTTCATCGCTGAGAGCTTGGTTGTCGCAGCCCGCAAGGCCCTCGTTCGGCTCGAGCAGCTTGCTCTTTGGTGTGTTGACCGCTGGTTCCGGTGCCCCAAACAGGCTGCCCTGCAGGGTCAGGGGATCCTGTTTGGTCAAGGTCGCCTGCGCTGTTGGTCCGAGAATACGGGGGTCGTGGTCTCTTGCATGCACCTGTTGCTAGCCCTTGATCAGGGCTTTGAGCCGCTCGCTGCAGTGGCGTTGACCTCTTATTTGCTGCACCAGCGCTTTACGTCTGTGGTGCTGGTCACCCCGGCTGATCAACGCATGCACCAGCTCGAGGCGATTGCTGCTGCATTCGAGTGTCCGTGTCGCCATCAGCCGATCGCTCCAGAGGCGGCCCTGCACCGCTTGCCATCGGAGGTGCAGCCTTATTTCTTCTGTATTGAGGCACTTCAGCAGAGAGAGCCTGGTCGCTACCTCTACGTCGACGCCGACACATTGTGTGTGGCTGGGTTGGAGCCTTTGGCTGAGCTCCCGCTTCATGCCAGTAACCCTCTGGCGGCCTCTTCCCATGGCCGGCCCATGCATGATCGATCCCTCCTGCTTGGCTTAGAGGGTCCGTACCACTACTTCAACGCAGGCGTTCTGCTGTTCGACAGCGTCTTGCTCAATGCTGTGTTGCGTCCCGAGCAGGTGGTGGACTACTTCTTGCAGCATCAAGCCCTGTGTCGCTTCCGTGAACAGTGCGCGTTGAACGCCTTGCTCTCGGGGCAGGTTCAGTTTCTCCCCGGCCAGTACAACCTGCTCAGCTGGATGCGCTCGCGCCAGAGCAGTGCGCCATGGCACAACGTGGCGTGTAATCCGATGGCCTATTGCCTTCCTGATGTGCGAGAAAAAATGGCCATTGCCCATATCTCGGCAGGAGCTCTACCGGATCGTCTGCCGCCGGAACGGTTAGAGCGGCCTGACCGCTATTGGTTGATGTTGCAGCAGGCGTTGCAGCAGCAGCAGTCGTTACCGCAGCTTCCCCGTTACGCAGATTTGTGGTGATGGGGGAAGTGACCGGCCTCAATTGCGAAGTGGGGTCTGAGAAAGCGGTTGAGTTGTTGTTCAGAACTTTCGCTGATGTGAAACACCAGCAGCTGTTTGCGGGCATGGGCCTGGAAATAGGCCATCACTTCCGTGTGATGTTGATACCAGTCGTGCAGCCAGCGTCGCTTCAGCTGCCGGCGGTTGCGGACCCCCTCTGGAGCCAAAGCTTGGAGGTAGGCCGCGGCGAATTGCCCCTTGTCGTGGCTGAGTCGAGATTGCAACCAATGAAACGGATCTCGAGTGTTGAGGATGAATAGAGCATCGGGGTAGTCGTGGTGCAGCGCCTTGAACCAGCGGCAGCCTTCGATCAGCGGTGCGTTCGTGCTGTTGCTGCTGCCCCAGGGGGACCCAGGGATGCAGATCATGTCGGTGTAGGCCGTCCATTGATCGATGCCCGTGAGCAACGGTTGACCTGAGGTTTGGTTGTGTTGCAGCGCTAAGGCAAGGGTGTTGGCGCGCCAATGCACCGAGGCGATGTTGTTGGCCTTGAAGTAGTCGTGAAATGAGGTGGTGCCGCATTTGTTGAACCCGATCAGGAAGATGCGAGGGGGTGTTGGCATCAGCGTTCGACTGGTAATGGGTTCAGGGTGTCCAGCGGTCGTCGCTCCACAGCGCACGTTGCTCAGGATTGTCCAGCAAATTTGTGCAGAGCTGCGGCAGTGCGTGGTGTCGGATCGCTTCGAGGGGAAATGGCGCCACCTGATTGAGGATTCGAACTTGCATGATTGCTGCATGCAAGGCGGTGTTGCGGTTGGCGGTGGTGGCCTGGGCGTGTTTTCGGTAACTCACGTGTTCTTCATCCACAGCTTTGATGGCCACGCCGGCACGGGCCATGCGGAGATAAAGGTCGTAGTCCTCAGCCATGCTGAACTCTGAACGGAAGCCTTGGCCAGGGGCGTCGAAGGCGCGGCGGGTGAAGGCCGTGCCGGGGTTGGTGATGAAATTCACCATCTCCAGCAGTGTGGCCGAAAAGGGCTGCAGCACAGGCTTGGGGCGCCCTACAGGTCGTTCTTGGCTGAACAGCCGGACGCGGCTGTAAATGAGCTGTGCCTGTTGTGGTTCGAGGAGTTCAAGGCAGCGTGCGGCTCGATGTGGATGGTTGAGGTCGTCGCTGTCCAGCGTCACGAGCCGTTCGCTCTTGGCCAGCGCGACAGCTCGATTACGTGCCTCGGCGACGCCGCCTTCGCCAGCTTTCAGCCGGTAATAGCTGATGCGTGAGTCGTTCAGTGTGGTTACCAGTGCAGCGAGGTCTGCACTGTCGCTGTGGTCATCCACCACGACGGCTTCCCAAGCCTCGAGGCTTTGCGCGATGCAACTGGCGAGCGCGGCCTTCAGCTCTATCGGTCGATTCCGGGCGGGGATTAAGAAGCTCACCTTTGGTGGAGTGGTCATATGACGCGTCGTCTCCGTTCGTTCAATGGATCGTCGCTTCGTGTGACAATCATCCAACGATCCTGTCTGCCATGCAGTTCATTAATACCCTCACCGTCCTGGCCCTTGTGGTGGTGTCTTTCGCCTTGATCGTGGCAGTGCCAGTGCTGTTTGCCTCAAATGAGGACAGTGGCCGTTCCAACCGCTTGATCCTGCTGGGCAGTGCCGCCTGGGTGGCCCTCGTTCTGCTCAACTGGGGTATGAGCTTCTTCGTCGTCTAAACACCGCATGGTCACTTTCGAAGGTCGGTTTACTGATACGGCAGGCCTAAAGATTGCTGTCGTGGTGGCCCGGTTTAACGATCTTGTCACCGCCAAGTTGTTGAGTGGCTGCCTTGATTGTTTGGCCCGTCACGGTGTTGATACGTCTGCGACGAGCTCTCAGCTGGATGTGGCTTGGGTGCCGGGTTCCTTTGAGTTGCCGTTAGTCAGCCAAAGGCTGGCCCAAAGCGGGCGCTATCAAGTGGTGATCACCCTTGGTGCGGTGATTCGAGGCGACACACCCCACTTCGATGTGGTGGTCGCCGAGGCGAGCAAGGGCATTGCGGCTGTGGCACGAGACACTGGAATTCCGGTGATTTTTGGTGTTCTCACCACCGACACGATGCAACAGGCCTTGGAACGGGCTGGCATCAAGAGCAATCTTGGTTGGTCCTATGGCTTGGAAGCCCTGGAAATGGGATCACTGATGGCGGCTATGCCACCGGTGGATTGACCTCTGGCACCTTCGTGGTGCAAAGTATCTCAAGCCAAGATCCAGCGTGATTGCGGCTTTGCGGATGTAGCTCAGTGGTAGAGCATCTCCTTGCCAAGGAGAGGGTCGAGAGTTCGAATCTCTTCATCCGCTTGATTCAAACTGCTTCACCAATAGGTGTTCGTTGTTGGCTCTTTCGAAGCCCAACTACCACGACATCCCTACACCGCTCTGTAGAGGCCATCACTGTGGGCCCTGCCAAAGCCCACGAGGCGTTTACTCCGCCACAGACTCACTACCTGCTGCCTATGCCTCAAAAGCGTTTTGAGATCGCTCAGGGAGCGATCCTTGGCCCAGAAGGCGTGCTTGTTGAGAAGACGTTACAGCTTGATTCAGCCTCGCGTTTGCCGGCCTGCCGGACTGCCGGGCCGAGGCCAAACCAGCGCAGACCCGGTGCTCCGGAAGCGTGAGGCAATAGGCGGATTGGGGTCATGGCACAAGCCCACTGGCTTCAGTCTCCCAAGCCGGTCTATGGTCCCGCGATGAAGTCGACGAGCAAGTCATCACCACCTCCAAATAACGACCAAGATCCGTCGTCAGCTTTGGTGGATACAACTGCAACGTCGGAAGATCTGACGTTGAAGCAGAAGGCTGGTGATGCGGCCAACCGCTGGCTAGCCAGGAATCGTTCCTTGGTGCTTCGGCAAACGCCGGTGTGGGCTCAGAGCTTGGCTGGGTTGATGATTGGGTTAGGCAGCATTGCCATCATCGGAAGCATTGTGTTTCGGATCGATGAGGTGGTCACGGTGCAAGGGCAGCTCAAGTCGATTGGTGGCACGGTTGAGGTGAAAACACCGGCGGGTGGACGTGTGGCGGAGGTGTTGTTCCGTGATGGTGAGACGGTTGAGAAGGGCCAGATGTTGCTGCGATTTGATACCCGACAAGCCGCCGATCAAAAAGCAACTTTTACCCGTCTGATTGCCTTAGAGCAGGACCAGCTACAAACTCAGCTCAAGACGCTGAACAGTCAAAAAAATTCGCTAGCTGGACGCCGGGAGGTGCTGCAACAGCGGCTGCAGACCAAAACCACAATTCTTGAGGCGATGCAGGCTCTCGTGGAGCAGGGTGGGTTTCAGCGGTTGCAGTACTTGGAGCAGCAAGATCAATTGTTTGAGCTGCAAAAGCAGGTGAGTGAGTTATCGGAGCAAGACAATCAACTCACGCTTCAGGCGGACCAGCTGACGTTGCAAAGCCGCAAATCAATTGATCAGATGCGGAGTCAGCTCAAACAGGCTGAAGTACAGCTCCAATATCAAAATGTGATTGCACCAGCGAGTGGTGTGGTGTTCGATCCTCAGGCAAGCGAGGAAGGTGTACTCGCTGCGGGTGAAAGGATTTTGTCCATCGTTCCTCAGCAAGGTCTGTTTGCTGAGGTGTTGGTGCCCAATCAAGACATCGGCTTTGTCAAGCCAGGTCAGCCTGCGAAGGTGCGAGTGGATGCGTTCCCGTTCACGCGCTACGGAGAAGTGCCTGGATCGGTGAGTCAGATTGCTGCTGATGCTTTAGAGCCAAGTGCTTCACGAAATTTTTATCATTTCCCTGTGAAGCTCAAACTCGAGCGAAGTTATTTAGAAAGTAAGGGGATTAAAATTCCATTGAAACCTGGTATGGCGATTACTACAAACTTGAAATTACGCGATAAGCGTGTCATCAGTCTTGTGAGTGATTTGTTGGTGGATCAGACCGACAGTGTGAGGAGTATTCGTCAACAATGAGTGAAATGATCGTTCTTGATCCGGCTCCTGAGGAGTGGTTATCGGATGAACTCAAAAATAGGTTGTTGTCTGAACTTGGCACATCAGCACCATTACTTCAGGAGGTTGAGGTTCTCGATACTGTTTTGAACTATTGGGTCCGTCGTGAGTTGGCTGGTGAGTCTGAGACTTGTTTGGACCTGTCTCTTATACACATCTGACGCTGCCGACGAAGGCTTAGGTGTAGATCTC
>CAXDNN010000062.1:0-12246 GCA_963990675.1 uncultured Synechococcus sp. | reverse complement strand
CACGGTCTGATCATTTTTACGAAGAAACCACCTCTGCGGAGGTGGTTTTTTTGTGCCCTTTCACTTTGGTTTGAGCCCATCTTGAAGTAGCGTTTAGATGTATCGGTAAGGCTGAGGTGCGGAGACAAAAGGCATTCCGCTGGTTTGTGCTCAGTCTTTGGCGCGCTTCCCAACGTTGGAGCGATGCTGCCTGTGTCGATCTCAGTGCCGCATTTGCATACTTCACCCTTCAGTCATTTTTTCCGCTTCTCTTAATTGCGCTTTCTGTGGCAGCGCGTGTTTTCGGGCGTAAGGATAGTCTCGACAAATTGATCACATTTGTTGCCCAGATTTTGCCCCCTTCGGCAGTCGATTTAGTTGATTCCACATTGCGCGGCTTAGTGGCGCAAGGATTTGGCGCAGGGTTATTCGGTGTCATCGTGCTTGTCATTACCGCAAGCAATGCTTACTTGACGCTTCAGCGTGGCGCTGATCGGTTGTGGAGTGAAATTCTCCCTCCTGTATCTATTGATATTCCTCTTTCGATGCAGATATATCAATTTTTGCGTGCTCGTGTGGAGGCATTCGTCATTATTTTGGCGATAGCTGTTTTGATCTTCGCTGATCAAATTGCGGCTGGATTTAGGTGGCTGCCAGAGGCTTTTATCGATAATTTAGATTATTATATACCTTCTTTAATGTTGCTTGTCCGAGAAACACCAATTGTATCTGTGGGCCAAATTCTCCTTCCGGCTTTAGCGCTTTCCTTGATGGCATTGCTTCTGCAAAGGGTTCTTCCGAGTCGACGCGTGCCAATTACCCCTCTGATTCCTGGCTCTCTTCTCATCGGAGTTGGCCTTTCATTATTGAATGCTGCTTTAAGTCTGAGTCTTGTGTCTTTGGGCAATCGTTTTCAAGCTTATGGTGTTATTGGCGGTGTTCTCGTATTGACATTATGGGTGTGGTTGGTCGGCGTTATTGTTTATTTTGGTCAGTGTTGGAGTGTGGAATTAGCGGCCTCCCGGATGAAGCAGTTGACCCAGGGAGATCCGAACAGATCAATTGCTTGATTTCGATCATTGTTCTGCGAAGCTAATCATTCTTGATTAGGGGTTGGTTGCAAGATGAATCGTCCTCCTCTCTTCCTCTTAATCGCAATTGGGCTGCTCTTACTGCTTCCCGCCGGGGCTGGTCGTGTCTTGCTCGATCTTGCTGGTGGCGTGTTGGTTGTGTTGTTGCTGCTGCCTGTGCTTTTGGGTGGCCTTGGATGGGTGGGCTGGAAGGTGTTGCAGTCGCGAATGCAACCCTGCTCCACCTGTGGTGCCGTTGGTTTGGGATCCAATCTTCAGTGCAGCGTTTGTGGAACTCCCTACAGCACACAGGCTGATGGACAGGAATCGCAAGGTGTTGCCATTCCTGCGAGTGATTTGACCATCGACATCACAGCTCAAGACGTGGACTCTGATTCCTGAGCTTGGAGATGCCGTTCGCGTAGAAATAAGAAAAAGGGTGCGCCACAGGCGAAGGCCACGCCAAAACTCAACACGATGGCAATCCACCATCCCTTGATTTTTTGTTGTTGCCCTTCGATGACGATCCAAATACTCACTGCAGTGGCACCGATCAATAAATCAGCTCCCAAGGATCGGGCTGCGGCTGTGGTCGATGCATCGGCGACAAACCGCTGAAAGTCGAAGCTGCCAGTGCTTTCAGCAATAAATTCCAAATTTGCGCGCCAAGGCAGCACGGCCCCAAGGATCGCGAGAATCAAATAGATCCAGGGAAGGGCTTTACGCATTGTTTGAGTTGCTTGTGTTGGGTTCAGTCAGGCTGTTGGTTTCGATCAGGCTGTCGGGATCCAGTTGCAATACCGATTGCTCAACGGATTTGAGCAATGCCTCGCAGTGATCCAAGACCACTTCGCCATACCAGACGCGATTCTGTAATTCGGCGATGGGTACGGAGTCGCTTTGAAGTTCCGCCAAGATGAGATCCAAGGCTTGCGTTGCCTCCTCATAGGTGAGTCCAGAGATGTCCTTTTTCCAGGCTTTGATCTGGGATGCTTTGGTTTTAGCCCTTGTCATGACTTTGATGGGAAAGAAGACGGGCGGATTCCTCTCACATCAGTATCGAGCTCCCCATCGTTCATTTGAACCACGACGCGATCTCCCACTTTGATTGATGTCACGTCACTCAGGGCTTCTCCCGACTCGTTGGTCAGCAAAGCTAGCCCCCGTTGAAGCCAGCGACTGGGGGAGAGTGCGCGCAGCAAATCACGTTTTTGATTTAACTCGTCCTGCAATTGCAGCAACCGCCTTAAAGGCGATTGCGTTCGTAGGAACACTCGTCGATCGTTTAACTGTTGTCGATCTCGCGTGATGCGCCAGCCGACGAGGTCTGTCATGCGTTGGCGACGGTCCTGAAGGCTGCGCTCGGCGCTATCTCGATCCGGTAGGCAAGCCACCATGGCCGCCGTTGGTGTTGCGGCGCGATGGTCTGCAACCAAGTCGGCGATGGTGAGGTCATCCTCGTGACCGATGCCGGTCACAATTGGACGTGGGAACTGGGCTAAGCAACGGCATAAACCTTCGTCATCAAACACAGCGAGGTCTTCTCGGCTGCCACCACCGCGCGCAAGCACGAGCCCGTCGATTTCAAGGGCATCACAGCGTTCAGCGAGACGGTTCAACACTTTGATGATTTGATCAGCGACTGCACCCTGCACAGGGATCGGAATCACCAGCAAACGGGTCATCGGCCAGCGTTCACGACCGGTTCGAAGCATGTCTGCGAGTGCAGAGCTTGGAACACTCGTGAGCAGAGCCAGCGTGGCTGGTTGTGATGGAAGAGAACGTTGACGCCCTGGGTTGATCACCCCCTGCTCTTCGAGGCGCTGACGCACCTGTTCAAATTGTCGAAGAACCGTGCTCAGGCTGGGGCGGATATCAAGGGCCTGGACGGTGATGCTGGCCCGCGCTGCCCAGAAATTCAGTTTGCCGACAACGGTGACGCCATCGCCATCTGTGGGGCGATAGCTCAATTGAGCCAGTCGTGAAGCCCAAACCACCCCGGAGATACTGGCAGTCCCGTCGGTGAGGGTGAGCCAGAGATGCCCCTTCTTAACTTGGGGGCGAGACACGGTGGCCTCCAGCAAAAACCGTGGTGCAAAGCCTCGTTCCAGCAAGCTGCCGATCGCTGTATTCAGTTCCCCGACCGAATAGGTCGGGATCCGATCAGCGCTCAAGGTCGAGTTTGCGGTAGGCGAAACCCCAATAGACGCAGACCAAAGCGCTGATGGATGCCACGACGACGCCCCAGGTTGTTTGGTGCTGTGTGATGGCGATGGTGAAAATCACCAGGGCGCTGCTGAGCAACCGAGAGCCATCGCGTCGATTTTTGACGTAAAAGGAAGCCAAAACAGCAGCAGCTAATGCGTCCACTGTGAACCATCAGTGTGAGCAGTGAATCGTCATCAAAAAACCCCCCAGCGAACTGGAGGGTTCTTGTCGACCAAGAGCGGTCAAATCAATCAGCCGAGGCCGACTTGGGTCAGGATGCCCTGGCCGGTCAGCAGCTCGGTACCGAGGCCGATGACGAAGCCGAGCATGGCCAGACGGCCATTCCAGGTCTCAGCGAAGTTGACGAAGCCAAAACGTGCGTTGTCGGACATTGGGTTAAAACCGGTTGAATGAAGACAATGTAACAAACCTTGGAGTTTTGTTGCTAGTCGTGACGGCTACCAAAACCGTGATAACCGCCCTTAGCCCTGTTGCTGTTGTTGTTTTCGCTTCGTCAATGCCGTTGGAGTCGCCTGACTTGGGTCGTCGGGCCATGGATGTTTGGGGTATCTGCCGCGCATTTCGCGGCGTACGTCGGCATAGCTGCCCTTCCAAAAACCTTCTAAGTCCCGCGTTCGTTGTAGGGATCGCCCTGCAGGGGAGAGCAATTCGAGGGTCACGGGTACGTGTCCTTCCAGCACATGAGGACCTGTTTTTCCGCCAAACATCTCTTGCAATTTCACGGGTAGAACAACTTCCTCGTCGTCGTATCGCAACTTCGCTTGTCGTCCGGAGGGAATGCCAATGCGTTCCGGCAACACATGATCGAGGCGTTGTCGCTCCGTCCAGCTCAGGTCGCCCCATAAGGCTTCGTCCAACATCGCTGGGGAAACATCGCGCCAGCTTTGGCATCCCAGCAGGATCGGTGCGAGCCAATCGGTGTTCCGAAGAAGGGTTTCCCTGTCTCGTGGGGGCCAGGGGGAGCCGTAATGGCGGTGCATCCAGCTGAGCCGTTGTCTCAGTTGTTGGTTGAATGCAGTCCACGGCAACGCTTCGAGGCTGCCTGCCTCGTGCAAAGCGTTCAAAAGCAGGGCTTGGCATTCTTCAGGTCTTGGTGCGCTCTGGGGTGTCCGGCGCAGGATTAGGTCTCCAAGTTGCAGGCGCCGTTCTGCTTTGACTTGTTGTCGAGAGGCATCCCAGTTCACACTGTCGATCCAAATCCCCTCTCGCTCCCCGAGGTCTTCAAGAGTGGCGGAATCAAGAGGAAGTGCGAGCTGAATCAAGGTGTCGCGACCTCCTGTGTCCACGCGAGCGACAGCGAGGGCAGGACTTCCCCGCAGTGGGTCTTGAGGCGGAAGGACGGCCCCTCGCCCCTGGCGTAGGAGGTAGCGACCTGGTTGGCCAGGACGCTCTTGGGCCAACCATTGGGGAAAAGCACGTAAAACCAGTTCAGCTGCATTGGCAGGAGTGTTGTTTTCAGGTGCTGGTGGTCCCAGGCGCTCGAGTTGCTGGAGAAGTTGTCGACTGCGTTCACGCAGGGTTCGATGTTGGCCAACGACGATGAGTCGTGCTTCGAGATCGCAGCCTGCATCGCGACCGGCGAGGGGATCACGCTCGCTGAGGAGCGCCGCCAGATCGCAGCCAAGCTTGGAACAGCCGCGTCCTCGTGCTTCCAGCATTAGGAGGCCGAGGCGTGGGTGCACCCCCAGCGTGGACAGCTGTCGCCCCATCGAACTCAGCTGTCCATTGGGCTGCAGGAGTCCCAAGGCTTGGAGGTCTGCAAGGCCTTCCTGCATGGCCGCTTGCGGAGGGGCATCGAGCCAGGGCAGATCCTTTCCTGCACCTGCTCCCCATTGGGCTAGCTCCATCAGGATGGGCTGGGGATCCGCCAGAAGGAGCTCAGGTGGGCTGAAATGAGGCCGTCGTTGTTGTTCGGCGGGAGACCACAGTCGGACGCATTGTCCGGGGCTTTGACGGCCGGCCCGGCCTCGGCGTTGTTCGGCGCTCGCCAGGCTGCTGGGCACAGTTTCTAGGCCCTCCATGCCGGTGTTTGGGTCGTAGCGGAGTTGTCGACTGAGTCCGCTGTCGACTACTAGCCGAACGGCGTCGATCGTGATTGAGCTTTCGGCAATCCCACTGGCCAGGATCACGGTGCCGTCGTGCTCCGGCCCGCAACGATGCAAGGCAGCACGTTGGCTTTCGAGGGGAAGTTGTCCGTGAAGGATGGCAATACGCCAACGTCGAAGCGCATTCGCATCATTGAGCAGGGCTTGGCAGCGTTCAATGTCACGCAGGCCTGGGAGAAAAACCAACGCCCCACTGCCTTGCGGCAACGTCAGAGCATGGTTTTCGAGGGCGCGCAGCACCTGACGAGGGAGGGATTCATTCTCTCGGGCTCTTTGGTACTGGGTGTCGACGGGATAACAACGCCCCGCACTCTCTAAAACATCGGCTTGGGGAAGCCGGTCGCGCAAATCTGAAAGATCCAAGGTTGCCGACATCAGGATGAGGGCTAAGTCGGGTCGCAGGACTGGTGCGGCTTCCCTCAGAAGAGCAAGGGCGAGATCTGCATCTTTGCGGCGCTCATGGAATTCATCGAAGAGAACGCACGACACCCCATCAAGCGATGGGTCCGCTTGAAGACGCCGAAGAAAAAGCCCATCCGTCACCACTTCTACTTGGGTTTTGGCAGATCGTTTCTGCTCGCCGCGCATGGCGTAGCCGATCCGTTGGCCCAGCGGTTCATCCAGGGATTGAGCCAGTCGTGTGGCTGCGGCTCGTGTGGCTAGTCGTCGGGGTTCCACCATCAACACGCGTCCTGAACGCGTGATCTCCGCAGCCTCGGGTGACAGGGCGCCAATTAAGGCCAAAGGCACCCGCGTCGTTTTTCCCGCTCCTGGAGGTGCCTGAAGGAGCAAGGTGCTTCCGGGTTTGATCTGCTTGCAGATCGTTGGAAGCAGCGGATCAATGGGGAAATCCGTCAAGCCGTCTGGGGAGCCGTCAGTGGTGCAGATTCAGCAGCGCAATCATGGCGAGACTGCTGAAGGCGCCGATGGCCGCGAGCCAACGAACGAGGGGACCGATCGACATGGAGAGATTGCCCATGAACGAATCCTCAGCGGACAAATTGAAAGGGTTCTAGGCCTCGTCATGGCCAATTGTCTGTTGCGATTTGGTTGATGGGCTGGGCGTGTTACCGCACGTGGCGTGTGCCATCCACAGGGTGGTATTCCTCTCCGGTTAGTTCTTCGAACACAATCGCCGGAAGGCCAGTTTCAAACATGGTTTGCAGGGCTTCTTTGAGGTAAGGGTTCCAGCCACCGGTGCTGACTTGGCCATGGCGCACGGTCCAGTCCCAAGTGCCCTGCAGATCCCGGGGAATGCGACCTTCGCGGTCACGTCGTGCCACCAGGTCAAGTGATTCGACCAGTCCCACGATGATTGGGTCTTTCCCGTAGGCCGGCGTGACGCTCAATTCGAGGCGAACCGGATCCTCTTTAACCAGTCGCAATCGGAACCTGGGGGGCAATTTCATGCCCTTCATCACCGCGGCGACGATGCGTGTTCTTTGATCCACTCGGACGAACCCTGATCAACTCTTGTTTACCAACTTATTCAGTGCCGTGCCCATGGGTCTCGGTTTCCCCGTCATCGTTGCCGCTGAAGCGCACGGTCAGTAGGTCTTCGTTGGTAATGCGCCCATCGCTATCCAGCAGTTCGGGATGCACCGTGACGCGTCCAGTGCGGTCATTGGGTTCGCCGATTGGGCCGCTTGCTGCTCGAAATCCCTTGCCCATCACGCGGAAGGCTTGCCAAAGCAGGGCTACCAAAACCGTCCCGTAGATCAGGGGAAACAGAGCGCTGAGCATCGTTGAGCCAGATCGTTCCGACCCTCTCATCCTGACCTGAATTGGGCACGGGTTGCACTCAGTCACACGTCAAATTTCATGTCCCCTGGTTTCCACTCGCCGAATTGCGTAGCGTCAGCTCAACGTCAGTTAGGGATGTTCGGGGTGTCAGATCGCACACGCTCTTTTGTCACGTCTGCGTTGGTCGGAGGTGCCTTGGCGAGCGGAATGTCAGTGCTCCCGCTGCTTGTGCCGCAACCTCCTGTCAGTGCCCGTGCCGTTTTACCTCAGACGTCATTCGTGGCATCAGCGGTCAAACGCAGTGGACCTGCCGTTGTCACCTTGGAAACGTCGCGGACGATGCAAAGCCCCAGCTTGTCTGGGTTGCCGAAGGGGATCAGGCTCAATCCCTTGTTTCGCAACTTCTTTGGAGTGCCCGGGGGGGCTCCATCGCGGCCACGCGTGCAGCGAGGTCAAGGCAGTGGAGTGCTGTTCGATGCCCAGGGTCTGCTTTTAACGAATGCCCACGTCGTTGAGGGGGCAGATGAGCTCACGGTTGGTTTGTCCGATGGACGTCGTGTGAAGGGACGGGTGATTGGCACGGACAGCCTCACCGACCTGGCAGTTGTTCGCTTGGAAGGAAAGGGTTTATGGCCGGTCGCGGCCCTCGGAAACTCCGATCGCCTCAATGTTGGGGATTGGGCGATTGCTGTGGGAAATCCCTATGGATTGGAAAACACCGTGACGCTCGGCATCATCAGCAACCTGAATCGCAACGTTTCTCAGCTTGGAATTTCAGGCAAGCGTCTCGATCTCATCCAAACGGATGCTGCGATTAATCCCGGAAATTCTGGAGGACCGCTGCTGAATGCCGCGGGCGAGGTGATTGGCATTAATACCCTGGTGCGTTCAGGGCCTGGAGCAGGCTTGGGTTTTGCGATCCCGATCAATCGCGCCAAGGCCATTGCCTCAGAATTGGTGGCCACTGGTAAGGCACGCCACCCTGTGATCGGGATTGGTTTGTCACGGGTTCCAGCAGATCGTCCAGGTGGACCTCCACCGCAGGGTGCCGTGATTCGGTCGATTCAAAAGATGGGTCCAGCTGACCAGGCAGGGCTTCAGGTGGACGATGTCATCACTGCCGTTGACGGACAAACCGTTGATGGACCAGCCGCAGTCGTGAGCGCGATTGAGCGGCGTGGTGTGGGAGAAACCTTGACCCTCCAAATTCGTCGAGACAGCGATTCGAAGGTTGTTCGACTCAAGCCTGTTGATTTGTCCTTCTTCGATCGGAGTTGATTGGGCAGGCCTTGCAGAGGCCTGCGAAGCGCGCGTGATCAGTCTTCGTCGGAATCGCGTAGCTCCTCAACGCAGCGCGTGATGCACTCCCCGTCATCCAAGGAGCACGTTGTGATGCACTCGAAATAGGTTTCAACTGCGTCCCATGTTTGCTCGTGGGGCTTCGAGGCCGTCATGGATGAAGCGATGCCGGGGGTGGAGGAGCCAGGACCAGGAGCCATTGCCATCGCGTCTACGGTTGAGTTTTGTCAGCTTATGCACATCATTTGAATCGGTAAACACAAATAAGTCTTCCTGCCTAAGGGTCTGTGAACTTTTCCCCAAGCTGGATGAAATGCCTGTTCAGGCGGACTTTTTCTTTCTGGCGCTACGGGCCTTTTGTTTATCTTGATTGGCTTTTTTCTTGGCTTCGCGTTGAGCAGCCAATTCTTTTTCCCGGGCTTCAGCTCTTTCCTCTTCTTTTTTCTCGAGGTAATAGGTGTAGTCACCTCGATAAAGAACGAGTTCCCCATCGCGTAATTCAACGATTCTGTTGGCGACACGGGAGATGAAATAGCGATCGTGGGAGACAAGAAGTGCGGCGCCTTCGTAGGCCATTAAGGCATCTTCCAGCATTTGTTTGGCTGGGATGTCGAGGTGATTGGTGGGTTCATCCAGCACTAGCAGATTGCATGGGCTCAGCAGCATTAATGCCAAGGCCAAACGTGCTTTCTCTCCGCCGCTGAGTTGACCAACATCCTTGAAAACGCTGTCGTTGCTAAAGCAAAAATTGCCGAGCAAGGAGCGCACCTGGGTTTGGGTCCAGTCGGGCACTGCCTCATACATCGTGTCGATCACGGTTTTGTTGAGGTCGAGCGCTTCCGCCTGGTTTTGCTCGAAGTACCCAGCCACAACATTGTGGTCACCGAGTTGGGCGATCCCTTCATCGGGGATTTCCGCTCCCATCACAAGGCGCAGCAGAGTCGACTTCCCAGCACCATTCGGGCCAACAAATGCAATTCGGTCGCCACGTTCGACTTCTAGCTCGGCTCCTAGGAACAGAATTTTGTCGCCATAGCTGTGGGTGAGATTCTCGAAGAGAGCAACTTGTGCCCCAGACCTTGGTGCAGCTGGGAAGCGAAAGCTTGGCCCTGACACGCTTTCCACAGGGGCTTCAACGAGCTCGACTTTGTCGAGCTGTTTTTCCCGGCTTTTCGCCTGCGTGCTTCGGGTGGCGCTGGCACGGAAGCGATCGATGTAGGCCTGTTGGGTCGCGATTTCTTTCTGCTGGCGTTCAAAGGCTGCTTGGGTCGACTGCTGCTCCAGTTGTTTGAGCTCGAGGTGGGCGGTGTAGTTGCCGAGATAAGAGCGGGAGATTCCGCGCTCCGTTGACACGATTTGGTTGCAGACCCGGTCTAAAAAAGTCCTGTCATGGCTGATCACCACAAGAGCAGCGCTTTGCTCCAGCAGATATCCCTCGAGCCATTGGATGGTCTCTACATCCAGATGGTTGGTGGGTTCATCCAGGAGCAGCAAATCAGGGTCTTGTAAGAGAATTTTCCCCAGGGCAATGCGCATCTGCCACCCGCCTGAGTAATCCTTCACCGGCCGCTCAGCACCAGCGGCGCTGAAGCCAATGGTCGGAAGCAATTTGTCGATGCGGGCATCCAGTTCGTAGCCGTGCAGGCCCTCAAAACGGCTTTGGAGCCGTCCAAGCTCATGGATCAGCTCATCGAGATGATCTGGATCCTCGGCCGCTTTCTCAGATCCCATCTCCTCTTCCACTTCCCGCTGTCGGTTCAGCACTGTGGCCGCCTCACCAAAGGCCTGAAACAGCTCTTCGCGAACGCTCCTCTCGAGGTCGACATCGAATTCCTGTTGGAGATAGGCGATGCGTGGAGAGCCTTGGCGAACAACTTGTCCGCTGCTGGGTTCTTCAAAGCCAGCGATGAGCCGCATTTGCGTGGATTTTCCGGCTCCGTTCACACCCACGAGGCCGATGCGATCGCCAGGCTTGACCTCCCAGGTCACATTGCGCAGCACCTCGCCGGTGGGATAAATCTTGCTGACTTGCTCGAGTCTCAGCAACGGTCCGCAGCGTGATGCACCCATCATCCCTGTCGGCAAACTGGGAACGTTTCCGTGGCGGCAACAACGTGCTGAAACTCGAGCAGTTCGTGGCTCTGGTCGTGGCAGCGGGTCTTGCCATCGTCAGTTACATGCTGTTCTTCAGTTGGGCTGGCGGCGGCGGCTATGAGCCGCGCCAACTCCGACGTGACGAGGTGTCGCGGTTGGGATCGTTCTCCGAGTCAGAGCTGCAGCAGTCGGCACTCCGCAACTCCCCTTTGAGCAGGTCCAACGATGAACGGGCAATTCGAAAGTTTTGAGGCTTTTCCGGGTGGTAAGAGCCCTGCACTCCCCACTGAGAGGCTTCACCCCTAGAGGCCGCCGCGGGCTTTCACCAACCATCGATTGCTGTCATCGTCATCAAGACTTGCCAGGTGTGTGCGCACATCTTCTGGGGTCACCGGTAGCCCAAGTTGTTCGCCCAGTCCGCAGATCGACTCCATTGCGCCGCTGGGATCTTGCAGAGCCTGGCGGAACAGGGCTTGTGTTTGTTCTGGATTACTGCTGATTTTGGCGTAAAGCGCTGCGGCATTTGAACTCATCGCGGAGCTGACCACTGCTGGAAAGCTATTCAGATCTGCTCGTTTCGTCAGGCAGCTTGTTCAAAGCCTTCATCGCGTTGCCCGAGGGCCGACGCGTCTTCCATGCTCCGTGCATCCATGCAAAGCACTTTTCTCAGCTGGGCGTAGTTCGCGGCTTGAGAGCCACGACCTTCCTGAACGGCGGTGTACTCCGCTCGCTGCAAAACATGGTGGAGGTGGGTGAGCAAATAGGTGCTAACCACAGCCGACACGAGCACATCGCTGTTTTCAGGGCTGCGTCGGGGACTGCGGGTCCGACTGCGCCGAGGTGCGGTGCTGCGTCGAGATTGCAGTGTGGGCTTTGATTTTGGTGTGGACTGGGTCATGCGCGGAGCACTCCGAGGAGGACCAGTGCCCTCAACATAATCATGGATACTACCCTTGACCACCTCTGTACACTTGCTGGTAACTGAAAGTCGTTCTGACGATCCGGTTGTGCCCACTCGACAGACGTCAGCCAGCGGGAAGCCCAAATCCCCCCGGATCCAGGTGGTCCTTCCAGAGGATTTGTGTGCCCGTTTGACGGCCCTGGCTGAGTCGGAGTCGCGGACGGTCAGCAACATGGCACGTGTGCTGATCCAGCAGGGGGTTCAGCGCCAAGAGCAAGGTCAGGCCGCTGCTGAAAAGCCCCTCACTCGGGAAGAGCGCTTCCGTTCAGCCCTGGAATCCCAGCAGCCCCGGCGCCTGCGGGGAGCGCCTCGTCGATTGCGGCTGTATCGGCCTGGTTAGCCAGGGTGCACCATCACGCCGAGAACACTTTCACGACTCGCTCCGGTAATGGATGGTGCATTGGCGGGATGCTTGCGCTGATGCCACCAGGCCAGTAGCGCAAACACCAAAGCCTCCCGTGCTTCCACTGGCAGACCAAGCTCTTCGCTGCTGCTCAATTGGAGGCCGCGGCATCGATATTGCAGCTGATCCATCAGTACTGGGTTATGGCGGCCCCCTCCCGCCACGATTAACTCCAGCGGACGAATCCGTTCACGTTGCATCAACCGCTCCAGATCTTGCGCCACCACGGCGGCGCTGAAGTTGGTCAATGTGGCGACGGCATCTTGGCTGGAACAGTCGCGGCCCAAACTGTTGAGACGCTGCTGCAGGTTGTCGCGACCAAACAACTCGCGACCTGTTGATTTGGGTGGGGGGGATTGGAAG
>CAXDNN010000061.1:0-12282 GCA_963990675.1 uncultured Synechococcus sp. | reverse complement strand
ACGGCATACGAGATTCGCCTTAGTCTCGTGGGCTCGGAGATGTGTATAAGAGACAGGCCCTACGGAGAACTTTGGGATCGCTGGTGCCTGGCAGGCGGAGAAGATTTCGAGCTCGTCTTGAGCCTGCCGCAAGCCTGGGCACAACGCTGGTTCGACCGCCAACCGCAGAGTCGCCAGATCGGTCGGATCACAGCCGAGAAGAACATGATCCGCTGGCAGCACAGTCGCCAACTAATCGAAACCGAAGGGTTCGACCATTTCAGGACGACGTGAACCTTTTGATCCATCAAAAAACCCTCCCCGAAGGGAGGGTTGATGGTCGGGACGAACGCTGGATTACTTCCAGTTTTTGGCAACCACTTCAGCCAAATCAACAACACGCTGGCTGTAGCCCCACTCGTTGTCGTACCAAGCCAAGATCTTCACAGCCTTATCGCCCATGGCATAAGTGAGGTCGGCATCAAAAATGGTGGACTCGTTAGTACCGGCGTAGTCGGTGGAGACCAAAGGCAAATCGCTGTACTTAATGATCCCCTTCATCCCGTTCTCAGAAGCTTCCTTCATCACTGCTTTTACTTGTTCAACGGAAGCTCCCTTCGAGGTTCCAAAAGTGAGGTCAACAGCCGACACGTTTGGAGTGGGGACGCGCATGGCAAAACCAGTGAGCCTGCCCTTCACTTCGGGATAAACGAGGGCCACAGCCTTGGCAGCACCCGTTGTGGTGGGAACCATATTCAGGGCAGCAGCACGGGCACGACGTAAGTCGCGGTGACTGTTGTCGAGAATTCGCTGGTCACCGGTGTAGCTGTGAATGGTGGTCATCAGACCCCACTCCATGCCGAAGTTCTGATCGAGAACTTTGACGATGGGAGCAAGGCAGTTGGTGGTGCAGCTGGCGTTGCTGAGGATGTTCCAATCCTCATGGCGGTATTGGTCGTCATTGACGCCAACCACAAAGGTGCCCACCCCATCGCCCTTACCAGGAGCCGTGAGGATCACTTTTTTCGCGCCAGCCTGGATATGCATGCTGGCTTTTTCATCGGTGTTGAAAACGCCGGTGGATTCGATCACCAGATCAACGCCCCAATCTTTCCAAGGGCAGTTGAGGGGGTTCCGATCAGCAAAGAACTTGATTTCCTTGCCGTTGATGATCATCGTGTCATCCGTGGTTTGGATGTCGACAGACGGATCCAAGCGACCCAAAATGGAGTCGTAGGTGAGCAGGTGAGCACTGGTTTTGGGATCCGATGTGGAGTTCATCCCCACAATTTCCAAACCGGTATCTGCCCCACGGCTGATCCAACCCCGCAAAACATTGCGACCAATCCGGCCGAATCCATTGATCGCAACGCGCAGGGTCATAGAAAAAGCGGTGTAACCGCGTAAAGGTTTTGGGCGCCGATCATACAGAAATTGGAGGAAATTCTTCTTGCAACTTTGAAATTTCTCGGTTAATCCGTCCCGACAACGGTGCGACAAGGTCAAAAAACTGACCTATCTTTCAGCCCTTCGTAGCCGTCCTTTGCCACGCCTGCTCACGCCCCAAACACCTGTTCATTTCATCGGTGTGGGCGGTATTGGGATGTCGGCACTGGCAAAAATTTTGGTCGACCGCGGCCACCCTGTCAGCGGTTCAGATCCGCGTGACAACGCCACGGTTCAACATCTTGAAAATCAAGGCGTCACCGTTTTTAAAGAGCAAACCGCTGCAAGCATTCAATCGGTCCTCACCACGAACGAGCAGCCACCGGTGGTGGTGATCAGCACAGCGATTCCAGACAACAACCCAGAGCTACAAAACGCCCGTGCACATCAACTGGCGATCTGGCATCGATCGGATCTCCTGGCTGCCCTCATCGATCAACAAGCCTCAATTGCTGTGGCGGGGAGCCACGGGAAAACAACCACCAGCACACTGATCACCACCTTGCTCATCGAAGCCGGTGAAGATCCCACAGCCGTGATTGGTGGGGTTGTTCCATGCCTCGGCAGCAACGGTCATTCCGGTCAAGGTCGTTTGCTGGTGGCCGAAGCAGACGAATCCGATGGATCCCTCGTGAAATTCAGCCCCAGCCTTGGAGTGATCACCAACCTGGAACTCGATCACACCGACCATTACGACGGCTTGGATGATCTGATCTCAACCCTGCAACGCTTTGGTCGGGGTTGCGAGCGGTTAATCGCGAACTACGACGACCCAATCCTTCAAGAGCATTTTGAACCGACAGCCTGGTGGTCGAACCAGCAAAGCGAGAACATTTCCTTTGCAGCCTTGCCGCTGCAACTCGATGGCGATCGATGCACTGCACGGTTTTACGAAAACGGCTCTGCAGTGGGCGACTTCACCTTGCCAATGGCTGGTCTCCACAATTTGAGCAACGCCACGGCTGCCCTAGCTGCTTGCCGGATGGAAGGTGTTCCGTTTGAAACGCTGGTCAAAGGCCTTGCTCAACTCCAAGCCCCTGGCCGCCGCTTTGATCTCAGGGGCACCTGGGAGGGTCGACATATCGTGGACGACTACGCCCACCATCCCAGCGAAGTTCGCGCCACGTTGACGATGGCGCAACTGATGGTGAGCAGCGGGCGCAGTCCGCTTCCATCTTCACCACAACGGCTTGTAGCCGTGTTCCAACCGCACCGTTTCAGTCGCACCCAACAGTTCTTCGAAGCCTTTGCCGAAGCACTTCAAAACTGTGACGCACTGCTGCTTGCTCCTGTTTATGCAGCCGGGGAACAAACGATTCCTGGCGTTTGCAGCAGCGCACTCGCCGAACGGATTCGATCGTTGCGACCCGACCTCGAAATCGACGTTGCGGAGGATCTCGATCAGCTCACCGATCTGGTGAAGCAACGCAGCCGACCCGATGATCTTGTGCTCGCCATGGGAGCTGGCACCGTGAACAGCCTCTGGAGACGACTGGCCCAATGACGCCGCTGTCGCCCCCCCATGCCAATGCCAATTTGGCGGACTACACCACTTGGCGGGTCGGTGGACCTGCCGAATGGCTGGCGGAGCCCACAACGATTGCTGAAACCATGGCGTGGGTGGAATGGGCTCAACACAAAGGGGTTCCCTGCCAAGTGATTGGAGCCGGCTCCAACCTGCTCATTCACGACGATGGGTTGCCAGGGCTCTGCCTTTGCTTACGCAAATTGCAAGATCACAGCATCGATGCCCAAAGCGGTGTTGTTGAAGCTCTGGCCGGTGAACCCATCCCAACCCTTGCGAGGCGAGCAGCCCGCGCCGGACTCCACGGACTGGAGTGGGCCGTTGGGATCCCGGGGACAGTGGGTGGTGCCGCTGTGATGAACGCCGGCGCTCAAGGGGGTTGCACAGCGGATTCTCTGATTTCAGTTCGGGTGATGCCGAAACAAGGTGGACAAAGCTTTGATCTGCATTGCGATGAACTGGATTTCGCCTACCGCCACAGCCGGCTGCAAGCAGACAACTTCGTGGTGCTGTCCGCACGTTTTCAACTCGAACCCGGCCATGACCCCAAGGAACTGAGTCGTGTCACGAAAGAAAATCTCAACCATCGCACGACCACTCAGCCCTATCAGCAACCCAGTTGCGGCAGCGTGTTTCGCAATCCCGAACCGCAAAAGGCGGGGAAACTGATCGAAAATTTGGGGCTCAAAGGAACCCGCGTTGGTGGTGCTGAAGTGTCCACCATGCATGCCAATTTCATCGTGAACATTGGCCATGCTCAGGCCAACGACATCAATGCATTGATTCATTTGGTGCAAGACCGTGTTGAATCCGAGCACGGGCTTCGCCTCCATCCAGAAGTGAAACGACTGGGATTTGCTGCCACCGCTTAATCTGCCCGCTCATTCAGAATCTCAATGGCAGGCTTCGGACTTCCCAATTTCGGTCAACTCACCGAAGCCTTCCGTAAGGCGCAGCAGATCCAGCAGGACGCCCAAGCTCTTCAAGAAGAGTTGGATGGCATGGAGATCGAGGGTAAAAATTCCGATGGCCGCGCCAGCGTTTGGCTGTCTGGCAACCAACAACCTTTGCGCGTCCGTCTCGATCCAGCACTCGTTCAGGACGGTGCCGAGGCATGCGAAACAGCGACGTTAGAAGCCCTTCAAGCGGCCTATGAACAATCCACAGCCACGATGAAAGGCCGCATGGAGGAGCTCACAGGCGGCTTGAATCTCAACCTCCCCGGGATGGGCGGCTGAGGCTGAGAACTTCCTCCAATGCCTTGGTGTAGAGCCCGTATCGCTCCCAAGTTTTGGACACTCCACAGCCTGGTTCACCGCGATGCAAGCAATCGCGGAACCGACAGGGCCACGGATCCAATTGACGTCTTAACTCTGGGAACAAAACCCCCAACTCATGGGGATCATCCGGCAACTCCGGTCGGTTGAAACCTGGCGTGTCAGCCACTCTTGCTTGGTCGCCAATCGGGAACAACTCAACGTGTCGCGTCGTGTGACGACCCCGCTGCAACCGTCCTGAAACCGCACCAACACGCAACGACAAATGCGGCAAAAGGTTGTTGAGCAAGCTGCTTTTTCCCACACCCGAGGGGCCACAAAGCACCGCAAGCGTTGTGCTCTGCAATTGCTCTTGCAACACCTCCATCCCAGAACCGGATTCGCTCGAAAGGGGGAGCGGGTCATAACCCCAACCGCGCAAGCGCTCGCAAAGCTGGGTTAACGCCTCTGCAGAGACAAGATCCACTTTTGTGAGAACCAGCTGCACATCCAAACCCGTGCGTTCAGCCGTGAGAAGAAACCGACTCGCCTGATCAAGATCAAAGGCCGGCTGCTCCACCGCCAGCGCCACCACGACCAACGACACATTGGCCACTGGTGGCCGCGTCAACCAGCTCTGGCGAGGGGAAACCTCAGCCACCACAGCTCTGGCTTGCTTGGCATCAATTGCGTCCACCCGAACCCGATCCCCGACATTGACCTCCGTCCCTCGGTGGGTGAGACGCGACCGACGGGTGCAGAGCAATCGTGCTGGACATCCCTCCGGAGCAGCATCTAGCTCAACCTCGAGGTAGTTGGCTTGCAGCGCTACAACAATCCCTGTGCCGTCAGCCACCACAGGTCACCTGCAGGTGCACCCAGGCTGGATCATCCCCAGACACGATCACCTGGTGTCCTGCGTCTCTCAAGCCAGGTACCACCATCTCCTCAGGTTCACCGCGGTCGAGATCAATATCGAGTTGATCCCCCGGATGCATGGTTTCCAGGGTGAGCTTGCAACGGACGAAGTTGACCGGACACGGAGTTCCCCTCAGATCAAGGGAACGAGAAGCGCTCATTTCTGACCAAACAATCGGGCAAACAATCCACTGTTGTGATGGTGGTGTTGCTTGCCGCGGGCCGAGTGGTGACCCGCCAAACGCTCCAACAGTTCCCGCTCAGGATCGGAGATACGCTTCGGCAGCTCCACCGTGACCGTGATGCGCTGATCGCCGCGGGCCACAGGATTGCCCAATTTTGGAATCCCCTTGTTGGCCAAAGTCAAGATGGTTCCGGGTTGTGTTCCCGCTGGAATCTCAAGCTCTTGCTTGCCTTCAACGGTTTCCACTTCAATCGTGTCGCCAAGGATTGCCTGGAGATAACTGACCTTCACTTCAGAGAGAAGGTTGAGCCCATCACGACGCAAACGGGGATGCGACTTAACCGTTAGGAAAACGTAGAGATCTCCAGAAGGGCCTCCCCGGGGGCCGGCATTGCCTTCACCGGACACGCGCAAACGCGTGCCGGTATCCACCCCAGCGGGAATGTTGATGCGCAATTTTTTACGCACTTGGTGGACGCCCTGACCACCACAAGCCCCACAGGGATCGGCGATGACTTGGCCAGTGCCCCCGCAATTTGGGCACTCCGCCACCTGGGTGAAGCTGCCAAACGGTGTGCGCGTGGCTCGCCTGACTTGCCCAGCACCACCGCACGTTCCGCACGTTGTGGGAGAACTGCCAGGTTTTGCACCACTTCCACCGCAGGTGTCGCAGGTTTCCAAATGCGGAATTTTGATTTCCTGCTCTTGTCCAAAGACCGCCTGCTCAAAATCAATCGTGAGGTCGTAGCGGAGGTCATCCCCTTGCTGAGGTCCACGTCGTCGTGGCCGCCCACCCGAAGCGCCGGGACCACCAAATCCCTGGAAAAACGTTTCGAATAGGTCGGAAAAACCGCCCATGTCGCCCATATCTGGGCCACCGGCTGCTCCCCCAACGCCAGCTTCTCCAAACTGGTCGTATCGAGCCCGGGTCTGGGGGTCGTTCAACACCTCGTAAGCGCGACCAATTTCCTTGAACTTGTCTTCGGCTCCCGCTTCCTTATTGATGTCCGGGTGGTACTGACGAGCCATCTTCCGGTAGGCACGCTTCAGCGAATCGGCATCGGCATCCCGACTCACCCCAAGCAGGTCGTAATAGTCGGCCATCAAGCGTCACCCTCTTGGGGCTGTTCCGATGCTGCATCTGAGCTGCTTCCTGGCCCGGGGCCCATCGACACTTTCACCATGGCGTGGCGCAGAACCCTGCCATCACGGTGATAACCCCGCTGAAGCTCCTCACAAACAATGTCTTCCGCATGCTCCTGATTTTCTTCCCGGAGCACCGCCTCGTGGAGGGTTGGATCAAATTCTTGACCCACAACTTCCATCCGCGCGACCCCTTGCTGCTTCAGCACATCCACAAGCTGTTTGTAGAGACCCTGATAACTGCGATGCAGGGCCTGTGCTTCGTCCCCTTCAGGGTTGAGCTGCTGACGGGCACGCTCAAAGTTGTCCACCACTGGAAGAATTTCAGTGAGCGTTGAGCAAACCAGCTGCTGACGCAAATCGTCTTGGTCCCGCGCCTGCCGCTTTCGAAAATTGTCGAAATCCGCGGCAATGCGCATGTACTGCGATTGGACCGTTTCGTGTTCCTGCTTCAGGGAACTCAGTTCCTGCTCCAGCTGCTGCAGGCGATTGGCTGGATCGATCTCCGAATCCATCGTGGGAGTTTCCTCCACGACAGGATCGATCGGGGTGCCGGCATCGACGTCCGGAGTCGCGGGAACGTCATTGGGTTCGACGTTTTGATCCTGCGCTGAGGTGGAGGCGTCGCCGCTCATGCTGACCGCTCAGGGATTGCTATGTAGACATGTTGTAGGAAAAAGCTCTCCTCCCACAAGCTGCGGAAGCCCGCACCTCGTTCTGATCGATGACCCTGACTCAGTCGAGTTCTGATGCCAACAACGGAGCCCGACAGCGGTTTGAGCTGGAATTACTCCTTCAGCGGGCGGTCCCAAATCCCGATCAACTGAGTCGAAGCAAAGATCTGCTGCGGGGTGCCGTTCCGGAAATTAGTCCTGAAGGCTGGAAACAACTGCAATCCGTTCCGATTCACAGCGATCCAGACCATCTGGACATTGCGATCCCAAGTCACTGGCGGGAAGACAACTGGCAGCGATTAATCGACCAACTACCGAGCCAAAACCGCACGATTCGATTACACCCCGCATTGGACGTGGATCTCCAAGCCGTCCTGAACAACAACACAGCCATTGAAAACGTCACCCCAGAACAGCTTTGGCCAGCTCACGATGAGGCTGAATCGGCCAGCCCAACCGAAGCAACCGACTCATTTCTGGACGGGTTTAACGCCGAAAGCATTTTTGAAGCAGAACCCGACGACAACGCATCACTGGCGAGCGATGCCATCGATCTAGAGGCGAGCCTCAAGGATGCCGAAGCATCACCGGTGGTGGCCCTCGTTGATCGGATCCTGCTGCAGGCGATGTCGGTAAGCGCCAGTGACATTCACGTGGAACCCCAGCAAGCCGGTTTGCGCTTGCGCTACCGCCAGGACGGGGTTCTGCAGCAATACATCGAACCATTACCCGCTCGACTCATTCCAGCGGTGACCTCCCGCTTCAAAATCCTGGCGGACCTGGACATCGCTGAACGGCGGCAAGCGCAAGACGGACGCATTCGCAGGCGATACAAAGATCAAACGATCGATTTTCGGGTCAACACGCTGCCGAGTCGTTTTGGCGAAAAAATCTGCCTCCGACTGCTGGACAGCAACGCCACTCAGCTCGGTCTGGACAAGTTGATCACCGACCCCCAGACCCTTGCTCTCATCAGAGACCTGGGGTCGAAACCATTTGGAATGATCCTGGTAACCGGGCCGACCGGCTCCGGCAAATCAACCACGCTCTATTCCTTACTGGCCGAACGGAACGATCCCGGCATCAATATCTCCACCGTGGAAGATCCGATCGAATACACCTTGCCGGGGATCACTCAGTGCCAGGTGAACCGCGAAAAAGACTTCGACTTCGCCACCGCGCTGCGGGCCTTCATGCGCCAAGACCCTGATGTGCTTTTGGTGGGAGAAACCCGTGATTTAGAAACCGCCAAAACGGCCATCGAAGCGGCACTGACAGGTCACCTCGTTTTAAGCACGCTTCATGCCAATGATGCCTCCAGCACCATTGCTCGGCTGGATGAAATGGGGGTCGAGCCGTTCATGGTTTCGGCATCGCTGATTGGAATCATTTCCCAACGGCTCCTACGACGCGTCTGCGACCGCTGCAAAGAGGCCTATCGACCTGATGAACGGGAACTCGGGCGATTCGGACTGATGGCAAGCCGAGAAACCAACGTCACCTTTTTCAAAGCCCATCACCATCAACAACAGGAGACGGCTTGCCCTAACTGCAAAGGAAGTGGTTACCGAGGACGCGTGGGGGTGTACGAGGTCTTGCGGGTGCATGACGACATGGCCACAGCGATTTCACGGGGCGCCAGCACGGATGTGATCCGCCAAATGGCCCTCGAATCCGGGATGGTGACTCTGTTGGGGTACAGCCTGGAACTGGTCCGCCAAGGACACACCACCCTGGAAGAAGTGGGACGAATGATCCTGACGGACTCTGGTTTGGAATCTGAGCGCAGGGCCCGGGCCCTCAGCACAATGACCTGTGAAGGCTGCGGGGCTGGTCTTCAAGAAGGTTGGTTGGAGTGTCCCTACTGCCTAACGGAACGTCACTGAGGACTTGGTCGTGGATTTCATGATCGAAGAATTGATGGAACAACTGGTGAAAGAGGACGGCAGCGACCTCCACCTCGCCACGGGACAACCGCCCTACGGACGGTTCAGCGGTGAATTGCGGCCCATGGGCGATGCACCACTCACGGAGGAGCAGTGCAACAGGCTGATCTTCTCGATGCTGAACAACAGCCAGCGAAAGACACTGGAGCAAACGTGGGAGCTCGACTGCGCCTACGGCCTAAGAGGAGTCGCACGGTTCCGCGTGAATGTCTATCGGCAAAAGGGAAGTTATGCCGCCTGCCTGCGCGCCCTCGGCAGCTCGATTCCCACGGTGAACACGCTTCAGCTACCACCCGTCGTGCTGGAAACCAGCAAACGGCCGCGAGGGCTAGTCCTTGTTACGGGGCCAACGGGATCAGGCAAAACCACAACGTTGGCGGCCCTTCTCGATCACATCAATCACACCCGAAGTGAACACATCCTCACCATCGAGGATCCAATCGAGTTCATTTACCAGAGCGATAAAAGCCTGGTGCACCAACGCCAACTCAATGAAGACACCCGTAGCTTTGCCAATGCCCTCAGAGCCGCTTTGAGGGAAGACCCCGACGTGATTCTGGTGGGAGAAATGCGTGATCTTGAAACCATTCAGCTCGCCATTAGCGCCGCCGAAACAGGTCATCTGGTGTTTGGAACCCTGCACACCAGCTCAGCAGCCCAAACCGTTGATCGCATGGTGGATGTCTTTCCTCCAGCGCAACAAACCCAAATTCGAGTGCAGCTGTCTGGCAGCTTGGCGGCGGTGTTCTCCCAAACACTGTGTCGCCGCCAAAACCCCGCTCCCGGTCAATTTGGGCGAGTGATGGCTCAGGAAATCTTGATCAACACACCGGCCACCGCGAATCTCATCAGAGAAGGGAAAACCGCTCAGCTCTACTCCCAACTCCAAACCGGTGGCGAACAGGGCATGCAAACTCTCGAAAAAGCTCTGGCCAATTTGGTCATGGACGGCTCAATTTCGCAAAATGAAGCGATGACTAAAGCAGGCAAACCTGGGGAGCTTGCGCGCCTCATCGAAACCACCTAAACGAAGAGCTCCCAAACCATGGCAGCTTTCATCGCCACCTATTTGGGACCCACCGGTCAACAACGAACGGTGACAGTCAAAGCAACCGGAATCGCTGAAGCCAAGAAACAATTGCGTCGCCGCGGCATCCGTGCGACAGAACTTCGAACCGCCAGAGAACCCAGCGACTCAAAAGGCTCATCTGAAGAGCATGATTCATCTGGACTAATCTCCTTCGATCTGAGCCGAGCCTTTGAAAAAGCTCCCGGGGTGAAAGAAAAGGCGATCTTTGCCAGCAAGTTGGCGGCTCTTGTGGATGCCGGTGTTCCGATCGTGCGCAGCCTCGATTTGATGGCCACCCAGCAAAAACTGCCGATGTTCAAGCGGGCGCTGATCAAGGTGAGTTTGGATGTGAATGAGGGAATCGCCCTGGCCACGGCGATTCGGCAATGGCCGAAAGTGTTTGATCAGCTCAGCGTGGCGATGGTGGAAGCCGGTGAAGCCGGCGGTGTTCTCGATGAAGCACTGAAACGCTTAGCCAAACTTCTCGAAGACACGGCAAAACTCCAAAATCAAATCAGAGGAGCTTTGGGATATCCCGTAGCTGTTTTGGTGATCGCAATCCTGGTGTTTTTAGGAATGACGATCTTTCTCATTCCAACATTTGCAGGAATTTTTGAAGACCTCGGAGCAGAACTTCCTGCATTTACCCAGTTACTGGTGAACTTCAGTGAATTGCTACGTTCCACAGCAGCGCTTTATGCAGCTGGAGTAATTATTCTTGCCATATGGTTATTTGCAAGATTTTATAACACCCACAATGGACGTAGAAGTATCGATCGATTGATGCTCAAGGTTCCTCTTTTTGGGGAACTAATCATGATGACAGCGACGGCTCAATTTTGCCGAATCTTTAGCTCACTCACCCGGGCAGGGGTTCCAATTTTGATGGCTATGGAAATCTCAAGCCAAACCGCTGGCAACAGCATTATTTCCGATGCCATTCTTGAATCCCGAACCCTTGTGCAGGAAGGGGTGCTTCTCAGTACGTCCCTAATTCGTCAAAAAGTCTTACCAGACATGGCCTTAAGCATGCTTGCAATAGGTGAAGAAACAGGCGAAATGGACAAAATGCTGAGCAAAGTTGCTGACTTCTATGAAGACGAAGTGGGAGCCATGGTGAAAGCTTTAACCTCAATGCTTGAACCCGCAATGATTGTGGTTGTGGGAGGAATTGTGGGTTCGATTTTGCTAGCCATGTATCTGCCAATGTTTACAGTATTTGATCAGATTCAGTAATCCAAATTAACGCCAACATCTCCACACAACACACTTGAAATTAGACCTTGAAGACTCTAAATAATCTTGAATCAAAGATCCCAGAGCAAGGCAATAACAATTAGAGCGAAGAAATTCTGTTAGTTCAAAAACAACATTGTCCAATCTGCTGCGGCAATGGCCTGGCCTGCCAACCAACCGCCGCTCCAGCAGGCCTGAAAATTAAACCCCCCCGTCACGCCATCCACATCCAACAACTCACCAGCGATGTAAAGCCCAGGACAACGACGGCTTTCCATCGTTGCCAGATTCACATCGCCAAGCGTCACCCCGCCAGCGGTCACAAACTCCTCGCCAAAGGGGCCTCGCCCCACAATCGGTAAACACTGCGCGCAGAGAATCTCCACCAACTTGCGCTGCGCTTTGGCGGAAAAGTCGGCCCAGCGGCCTTCCCCATCCACGCCAGCCAGCTTCAAAAATGCCTGCCAAAGCCGTCTAGGAAGATGATCAAACGGCTTGGCGGCAGCCACGGTGCGTCTCGCTTCCACCTGTCGCCACTGCTGCAAGCGTTGCTCCACCCCAGAGCGCCCCAAACCAGCACTCCAATCCACCCGGAGCTCTCCCCGATAACAACTCCCATACAAGGCACGAGCCGCAAACGCTGAGAGTCGAAGAGTGGCCGGACCACTCAGTCCGCGGTGGGTGATCAACACACGCCCGACCTGCCGAAAACGCTGATCATTGAGCTTCAGCTCCAAGCCGACATCGTCCACTGCAATACCGCTGCAAGCCGCCAAAGCTGACGCGTTCAGTGAGAGGCTGAACAACGACGGAACCGGTGGCACTAGCTGATGACCAAGGCTGTCTCTTATACACATCTCCGAGCCCACGAGACTAAGGCGAATCTCGTATGCCGTCTTCTGCTTG